>JAPKXX010000021.1 GCA_026394595.1 Methanoregula sp.
ATCAGTTCAGCTTCAGTGATGTCAATCGATTCGCCGAACCCGTCAGCAGTCACGCCGCGTGTCATCTGTTCAGACAGGTCGCGGTCTTCCATGACATCCCTGATCCGTGCGATATACGGGTCAATGGTGGGGTCTTCCTGCTCTTCGATCACGTGACGGTACTCCCGGAGCGTCGAGGGGCTGATGCCGAGCTCCTCGCTGACCTCCTTCATGGTCTTGCCGGAGTTGAGGAGCTCTGCCATCTTCTCGCGGTCAAACGGCATCTTGAAGTCAAGCTCGCGGAAGAGCTTGAGCCTCACCCGCGCCCGTGCAACGGTCTTGCTGAGCTTCTCATCGCCGAGTTCGCGGGCGATCTCGGTATCGTTCTTTCCTGTGTAGAACATCGTGACCAGTTTTGCGAGCTGGATCGGCCGCAGGGACGTCTTGAAGATTCCCTGCTCGGTAATCTCACGCATGACCAGTGCGACCTCCCGCTCGATCGCGTCGCTGTCCCTGAGGGTGCCGTGGATATTCTTCATCGGTTCGACGATTTTCGTCTTGCCGGACATCGTGCTGAACAGTTTTAGGAGCTGTGCTTTCTTTTTGTCTTCAGTCATTGCGAACCCCGCTATTGGGATTAGGATATACAATATTAGGCTGACTATTTAATTCTATCTTAATTGGCGCTTTGACCAAAAACTCTTTAAATTACTCAGCGATTGTACACACACGTGCACCATTTTGCAGGGAAAATGGTGAATAATTGCCATGGTTTCATTCCACTGGTGGAATGAGGACTCGAATAAAAAAAATACCGGTATCCTTGCCCGGGCTTTCGGTATCCTTTTTGTCATGGTCACCGAACTATATGGGAGAAATTTCATTATGCGCTGTGATCACCATGAGCGATGTGTATGAAAAAGTAATAGATCTCGCAAAACGCCGGGGGTTTATCTGGCCGACCTCAGAGTGCTATGGTGCGGTAGCGGGGTTCATCGATTACGGTCCGCTCGGCGCGATGATGAAGCGCCGGGTGGAAAATATCTGGCGGGATTTTTACGTCATAGGAGAGGGGTATTACGAGATCGAGTGCCCCACCATTGCAGAGGAAGCTGTTTTTGTTGCTTCGGGACATCTGAAGGGGTTCGCCGACAAGATGTGCCAGTGCCCGCACTGTAAGGAGTATCTCCGGGCAGACCACGTTGCGGAAGGTGGAGGGGTACGGGGCGCCCCGACCATGAAAAACGAGGAACTCACCGCAGCAATCGCCTCGTGCAGGTGCCTTGCCTGCGGCAAGGTGCTCGGAAAAATCGAGGTCTTCAACTTCAACCTGATGTTCAGGACATCCATCGGCCCGGGCTCACAGCGGACCGGCTACCTCCGGCCCGAGACCGCACAGGGCATGTTCGTCGACTTCTCCCGCCTGCTCCGTTTCTACCGGGATCACCTCCCGTTCGGGGCTGTTCAGATCGGCAAGTCCTACCGGAACGAGATCTCACCTCGGCAGGGAATGATCAGGCTCAGGGAGTTCACGCAGGCGGAAGCAGAGATCTTTGTCCACCCTGATGAGAAAGCCCACCCGAACTTCGCCCGTTACGCACAGTACACCATGCCACTTCTTACCGGTATCCAGCAACAGAAGAACGAGCCGGCTGTCCCCTTCACCATGCGTGATGCGGTCGACAAGGGGCTCATCGCCAACGAGTATGTCGCGTATTACCTTGCGCTCACCCACGAGATGCTCCTGAAGATCGGGATCAGGCCCGGCCGGCTCCGGTTCCGGCAGCACCTCCCCGATGAGCTGGCACATTATGCGGCAGACTGCTGGGATGCAGAGGTGCACTCGGACCGGTTCGGCTGGGTGGAAACCGTGGGTATTGCAGACCGGACGGACTATGACTTAAAAGCTCACGCGGTGCACAGCGGGACGCCCATGACAGTTTTCATCCAGTACGACCAACCCAGGAAGGTACAGCGCCGCCGGATTATCCCGAACATGAGCGTGCTGGGCAAGCAGTACCGCACGAAGGCGAAAGCAATCTTTGAGGCGCTGGGAACGGCCGAACCGGCTGCTGGCGGTGCTGACATTGTTGTAGAAGGGGAACATATCCACATCCCGGCAGACCTCTTTGAGGTGAGGGACGAAATAATCGAGATACGCGGTGACGAAGTTATTCCCCACGTTATCGAACCCTCGTATGGGATTGACCGGATGTGCTATGCCGTGCTTGAACAGGCGTACGACGAGGATATCGCAGAAGGCGAAACCCGTACCGTGCTCCGGCTCACACCCTGTGTTGCACCGGTGCAGGTCGCCGTCTTCCCGCTCATGAACCGGGATGCCCTTGACACCATCGCACAGGAGATAACCCGGTCACTCCAGAAGAAAGGAGTGCTTGCCGAGTACGATGACTCGGGCGCGATTGGCAGGCGTTACCGCAGGCAGGACGAAATCGGCACGCCGTTTGCAATCACGATCGATTACCAGACAAAAGAAGATAACACGGTCACCGTGCGTGACCGTGACAGCATGAAGCAGGTGCGGATTGCGATTGACCAGGTCCCTGAATTGATCTCCACCCTTATTGACGGGACCACACAGTTCTCATCACTGTAGGCTATGAGCTGCATCACCCACCCCCTTATCAGGCAGGACAGCATCGAATCGCGCGAGTACCAGATGGCGATTTCGATGAAAGCGCTGGATGCCAACACCATGGTGATCCTGCCAACCGGCCTTGGCAAGACCGCGGTAGCGCTGCTCGTTGCCGCGTCCCGTCTTTACAATGAGGGGGGCAAAATTCTGATGCTCGCACCGACAAAACCGCTGGTCGAACAGCACCTCCGTTTTTTCGAACGTTACTTGCTCGCACAGAGCCCTTCACAAGACTCATCCCGGTCGCCGTTTGTGATGTTTACCGGTGAAGCCCCTCCTGCCGAACGTACCGCTGACTGGGAACAGGCAACGGTCATCCTCGCGACCCCCCAGGTGGTCAAAAACGATCTCATTGCCGGGCGTTACACGTTAAAGGACGTGACACTTCTCATTGTGGACGAATGCCACCGGGCGGTCGGCAATTATGCGTACGTGTTTCTCGCGCAGCGGTACCTTGCAACTGCGGACAAGCCTCTGATCCTTGCGATGACCGCATCGCCGGGCGGGGCGCAGGAGAAGGTGCAGGAAGTCTGCGCCAGTCTCGGGATCGCCCACGTCGAGACCCGGACCGAGGACGATCCCGATGTCCGGCCCTATGTATACGAGCGCGATCTGGAGAACATGACTATTGATCTCCCCCCAGAACTCAAAGCGGCAATTACCACCATTAACGCGCTCATCGAGAACAGGCTTGCGCTCCTTTCCTCGCTGCACTTCACGGTCCCGAAAAGGGAGAAGCTGACAATGAAGGCAATGAATGCGATCAATGCCCAGATACAGCAGCGGATCGCAGACCGCGACCCTGCAGCATACTCGGCGGCATCGGTGTATGCCGAGTGCATGAAGCTCAGGCACGCGGTCACCCTTGCCGAATCCCAAGGGAGCGAGGTGCTGAAAGGCTATATTGCAAAACTGGTTGCCGAAGGTACCGGCCCGGGAGGGAGCAAAGCGAGCCAGAGGCTCGTAAAGGACACTGCCTTCCGGGACCTCTTTGAGCGATCGCTCTCATGGACTGAGGAACTGCACCCGAAGCCCGGGATTGTACTCACACTTGTCCGGGAGCAGCTTGCGGCGCATCCGGACAGCCGGATTATCATCTTTGCAACGTACCGGGACACGGTCCAGCTCCTTGTTGAATTCCTCACAAAAAACGGGATCGCCTGCGAGCGGTTTGTCGGGCAGGCAACCAAAGATGCGGAAAAGGGGCTTTCCCAGAAAAAGCAGGTCGCAGCGCTGCACCGGTTCCGGGAGGGGGGGTTCAGGGTGCTGATCGCAACATCGGTCGGCGAGGAGGGGCTCGATGTACCCTCAACAGACATGGTGGTCTTTTACGAGGCGGTCCCATCTGAGATCCGTTCCATCCAGCGGAAGGGCAGGACAGGCAGGTCCAGGGCGGGCAGGGTCGTCGTCCTTGTCACGAAGGGGACGGCGGATGAAGTGTACCGGCACGTGAGCCAGCAGAGAGAGAAGCAGATGCATAAGACCATGAGAACGATGGGAAGGATGGCATCACTGCCCCAAAAACCCGTCGAACCAGAGCAGGCAAGCATCGAGGCGTTCACTCCGCAGGGACCAAGGATTGTCATTGACGACCGGGAGACCTCCTCAAAAGTTGTCGAGGTATTGAGCGGGATGGGCGCCGCGATCCGTCTCGAACGCCTCGCGCACGGCGATTACGCGATCGGCGACCGTATCCTTGTGGAACGAAAGACCGCACGGGACTTTGTCGACACGCTCATCAACCGCGACCTTTTAGGGCAGGTGAAGGCGATGGCCGAGGCGGTCACCCGGCCGGTCCTCATTATCGAAGGAGGCGATCTCTATACCCAGCGTGACATCCATCCCAACGCGATTAAAGGTGTCCTCGCTGCGCTGACCATAGACATGGGCGTCTCTCTCCTTTTCACAAAGGACGAGCAGGACACCGCACAGATGCTCTTTGTCCTTGCCAGACGCGAGGAGAGTGAGCGGGGTGAGCGAAAAGTGCATCCCCACAAGTCGCACCGCTCGATCCGGGAAGAGCAGGAGTACATCATCTCATCATTCCCCGATATCGGGATGAAGAACGCCCGCCTGCTCCTCGCGCATTTCACAACGGTGCAGGCAATCGCAAATGCGGAGATCACAGATCTGCTCGCGGTAAAAGGGATTGGAGAGAAGACAGCGCAGAAAATTTTTAACGCCTGCCGCCGGCCCTATACGTGATGCAGGATCTGGAGCGCTTCAGAACCTGCCTTCACCGCGTCCATCAGGGCAAGGCAGCGGTCAGGGTCCTCTTCAGCCCGGATCCGTGCACACAGGTCCCGGATCGTCTCCACCAGTTCATCGGCAAGCCCTGCGGTGTCACCTGATACAGAAGTGCCCGTTTCTCCCTGCACTGCACCGGTACCTTCTGATGTTGCTGATGAGCGGGGCTTCGTTTTTTTCTGCAGGGCATCCTTGCCCCCGGTTTCCCGTTCGCGTTCAGCACAGACCACGCAGAAGGTTTTACCCTTGTATTCATACATCGGGCAGCCGCAGGTCCGGCAGGTCCTTTCCAGCATCTTGCCTCCTTTTAAGAGGTACTCCGCCATGATCTCGTCTTCCTTTTTTGCTGCCATCGCGGTCACCGTCGCATCAATATTTAACCTATATATGGGGGTTCTGCATATTAACTACAGGTACGAGGTGTGGCATAATGCCGAACCCACAGAAGACGATCGAAAATTGTGTCCTGATGCTGCAGCACATCATGGAAGACAACACCATCCCGAGGAATATCCGGCGCGTGGCGGACGAGACCCGGCAGCTGCTGACAAATGATTCCAAAGAGCTTGGGTTGCGTGCGGCAGAAGCGATCTCCAAGATTGACGAGATCAGCAACGACCCCAACATGCCGGTCCATGCCAGAACGCGGATCTGGGAACTGGTCTCACAACTGGAGACAATCCCGCTTGACTGACCATACCAACGGTTCATCATACCCTGCATGTCTTTACTTTTCTTTGATGGATCATCTGATACAGGGAAAAATATGATACTTCCGGGCGATAACAGTCATGGAATGAAGCCGGGGTGGGATTGAGGATGTCCATAATCCTGATTGTTGATGATGATCCGGATATCACCGAGTTATTCCAGATTTTTCTTACCAATGACGGGCATACCACAACAACTGCAGCAAGTGGCAGGATCTGTCTGGACAAGTTACAGACACTTCATCCTGACGTAATACTTCTTGATATCATGATGGAATTCATGGACGGCTGGGCGACGCTTGCAAACATAAAAAATAACCCAAAAACAGAATCAATTCCTGTCATCATGGTCACCGGAAAACCTCTCGAGGAACGGGACTGTGAGAGATACGGGAATCTCTTTTATGATTATCTCATGAAACCAATACGGCGCACGCAATTGTGCGAAGCGGTCCGCGGTGCCCTGACCCGGCGGTAGATCCCGCACAGTATTATACCGCCCGGATCTTCAGTATCCAAACGATTACTCTCTTCTGTGCGATCATCGTATCCGGACCCAGTGACCCGCATACGTCTTTCTGGTGCGACCTGTCCTCTCCGCGGGTCCGGCAGTTGTCAGGATCGGTCAGGGGGATCAGTCAGATATGAGGCCATTGGATATGGTACGATTCGCCGTTACGGGAAGATGGTTCAAAAGAGGGTAAAGGATATGGGATAGAGGATCAACCGTGGGACTTACCATATCCTTGTCTGGTCCATCACTTTGGCGACATAGGAACGGACGAACGGGTCCTCATCTGCATCAGAGAACCGGTCCTTCAACTCCTTGATTGCGCCAAAAGTGCGGATCGCAGCTAGCGCCTCAGCAGCACGCTGGCGGGTCACCGGCTGCTCGCTCTTGTCCTTCAGACGGTCGACCAGCGCAGAGACAGCACGACCGCTCTTCAGTTTATAGAGCGCCTCGGTCGCATGTCGCCGGATCTCCGCATCACTGTCATTACAGCAGTCCATAAGGGCACGCACTGCCCGGGGATCATTACTTTCACCCAGTGCGATAACCGCCCCGGCCCTGTCTTTTTGGCTCCTCTCATCCCGTGCATCATCGATGAGCTGGTAGATCCTGCCTGTCTGAGGCAGGGAATCGAACCATTCACCGACCGATCCTTCCACACACATATCACACATATCCATGGTACAACCCACAACGGAATTTTACAATCAATCCGCATTTCCGCCAGATTACCGGCAGAAAATTCAATGACCGTTACAATACAAAAAATGGCTTCCGCTTACCAACAGCGGCATGTACCTGCCTGATCCTCGTAATTTCCTGGTCAAGGAATTGGTACATCTGATTGTACTACTCGCCATGATTATAAATAATTAATCATGATAGATTCGGTGTGATACATGGCACAAAGAACCAATCGTCATGTTCCTGATGGGGGAAAAAGAGGTGAAACAACCGGGTATTCCTGATCAGATAGTTTAATAATTCGCGATCGTGAGAATGGAGTGTATGCAGAAACTTGTGAGCAGCAAGAAGATGGAGAACGGCATTGTCGTGTTCTGGATCGAGAGGGGTGAAAAGAAGTACGATTCCTTCAATTATTCAGAACTCATCGATATGAAGATCAACGCCTTTGACCTGCTGGAACACCCAGCATCGTACCAGGTTGATGTAGAAGGACACAATCTTATCGTGAAAAAATAGGCTGGCTGCACGAAATTATAAAAAAGCGCCACCTTTTAAAACCCCTCCCTTCTTTCATTATTGTACCGGCTTTTTTTTACAAAAACAGGGTTTTTAAAAGCAGGGATTAAGGATAACGCGAATGGGATGCGGGGAACTTTAACCGGAAGAGTAAGGTTAAAAACTGTCCCCGTAGTTCATGTACTGGACACGTCAGACCATGGAACGTGGAAAAAAACATGCATCAATGGACAACCGGACAATGAATGAAAAACGCTCCCTTCACCGGAAACGGTCTCCCCCTTTGCTGGAATTTAAGAATATTACCGTCATAAAAGGGGATACAACAGTCCTCGATAACCTGTCGATCACGATCGATGAGGGCGAGCATATTGCCATCATGGGGCCCAACGGCGCCGGGAAGTCATCATTTATCAAAACCATCACCCGGGAATACTATCCCCTCGTGCAGGATACCGGGGTTACTTTCCGGATCCGGGGCTAGGATGTGTGGGATGTTTTTGACCTGCGATCCCTGCTCGGCATCGTATCAAACGATCTGCAGTATACCTTCACCCGGGATTTGTCCGGTGAGGAAGTGATCCTCTCCGGTTTTTTCTCCAGTGTCGGGCTCTTTAACCAAGAGGTGACCGGCGGGATGGTGCGGAAGGCGGATCAGATCCTGAAATTTTTGGAGATCGATCATCTCAGGGACCGGCCGATGACAGCGATGTCGTCGGGTGAGGGGCGGCGTTTTCTGATCGGCAGAGCACTGGTCCATGATCCAAAGGAACTCATCCTTGATGAGCCCACAAACAGCCTCGACCTGCATGCACTCCACACATTCCGCACGATGATCCGGAAGATCGCACGTTCAGGCACCGGCATCATCATGGTAACCCACAACCTCCACGATATCATACCGGAGATTTCCCGGGTTATTTTAATGAAAAACGGGGCGTTCTGCAACGATGGCCCAAAAGAGAAGATCCTGACTGATAAAAATATCGGCGGGCTGTTTGATGTGCCGGTGCATGTGAAAGAGGAGGACGGGTGGTATTATGCGACTGGGTATTGAGGAGAAGACGGGACTTTTTTGACTATTTCCACCCTGCCCCGTTCACCCGACTTTCACGTTCTTCCCGATAGACCATGCGTCACCGGCATATTCGCCAACGGTCCAGTACCGGTTGTCCGGCATCGTGAGCAGGAGCGGGTTGATCTTCTTGATATCCGGTTTGCCTTCACTACAATACTGCTCCTCCGTGTATGACGCGACAATCTCCCCGATATAGAAGTTATTCGTGGGGTTCTGGACAACCTTTATAAGCCGGCACTCAAGGCAGAGCGGGCACTCCCGGATCATCGGCGCCGTTTTCAGGTCGCCGTAAAATACATCAAAGAGCCGTGCCTTGTCAATATCTTTTCCTGAAACAAGCCCGCAGTAATCGACCTTCCTGACCATGTCTGCCGAAGGGAAATTGATGCTGAATGTTTTGTTTTCATCAAAACCCTGCGGAGTATAGTGGTGCTTTCCGACACCGCACCCGACCATCGGCGGATTTGCGTTCACCCGGGTGACCCAGCCCAGAGCCATGAAATTTGGCTTTCCTGAAATATTCACACCCAGCAGGGTGATGGGCATCGGGTACATGAACACATTGCTTCCAAGACGCTTCTTCTCCATCATACAAATAATCCGTTTATTATGCATCGATATGAATTCTGCCCTCTCCCTACCGGGACTGTAAAAGGGGATGTTATTAATAAAATACCGCGGGGTGATTTATATCAGAGCAGGGGTAACGGGATCAGGGACATATGA
This sequence comes from Methanoregula sp., assembly GCA_026394595.1. Taxonomy (GTDB): domain Archaea; phylum Halobacteriota; class Methanomicrobia; order Methanomicrobiales; family Methanospirillaceae; genus MVRE01. The sequence continues at coordinate 9,111 of JAPKXX010000021.1, forward strand.
TAACTACCAGTGCGTTAACGGTCCTGATGATTATCTCGCTTGGCTGCATGGCGGGAACTGCAACGGGCCTTGTCATCGGGTTTGCATTAAAAAAACAGAAGCGCGAGTGGTCGGCGATGAGCAGGTCTGAAAAAACAACAAACATCGCCCTCGTACTTGTATGCTCCGTCCTCTTTTGTGCCGGTTTGGCATGGTATTCTCTCCAGGCGCCATTGGTGTAGCCCGGAAGGCTTCTGAATAATTTGCACACACCCGCTTTTTGGAGTTTTTATTTTTTCCTCGTTATCGCTTGTTTGGTTCTCCGCGTGGTTTTTTTTGTTCAGAATGCAGCTGGACACCGTGTTTTATGTTGTTCTCCCTTTGAATTTCCGGGAAATGCGCCCCGCAACGTCATAGCACCAGAGCAGGCCTTTGAGTACAAGTAATTTCACACCAAGACCCCGTCCCTCCATCTCCCGCGACACTTCCTTCATCAGCATTGAGACCGGGAGGTGCTGTGGGCAGATCTTCTCGCATTTCCCGCACTGCCGGCACAGCCCTGCATAGGATGTATCCCCCAGCACCCCGCCATGCCGCCCGATATAGAGGAATTTTGCGGTCCTGTCGTGGGGGAACATGTGGTGCGTGTTGTAGCTCGAAAAGCAGCCGGGAATATCGACACCTGCCGGGCATGGCATGCAGTACCCGCAGCCCGTGCACCCGACCTTCATCAGCCTGTTGTAGGTATCCCGAACCCTGCTGACAAGTGCCAGCTCTTCCTGCGTGAGCGAGTCCGGGAGTGCTGATGCAGCAGCCCGCAGGTTCTCCTCGATATGGGATTCGTCGTTCATGCCCGAGAGGACAACCGTGACCTCCGGGTGGTTCCACACCCAGCGCAGCCCCCATTCGGCAGGTGAACGCCTGACCGGCGATTCATCCCAGATTGTTTGTATCTCGTCCGGCACCGGTCCTGCAATGTTGCCGCCCCGCAGCGGCTCCATAATCATTACCGCGAGCCCTTTTGTGGCGGCGTATCGCAGTCCTTCCGTACCCGCCTGGTTGTGCTCATCAAGATAATTATACTGGATCTGGCAGAACTCCCACTCATACGCGTCGACGATCTCCCTGAGCGCCGCCGTATTTCCATGGAACGAGAAGCCGGCATTTCTGATCCGCCCGTCTTTTTTTGCGGTATCAAGGAATTCCCGCACGCCAAGGTTTTTGAGTTTCTCCCATGCCTCTTTTGACAGGCTGTGGAGCAGATAGTAATCGATATGATCGGTGCTCAATGTTCTCAGTTGCGAATCGAGGATCCGGTCCATGTCCGCACGACCGCGGACCAACCAGGGCGGGAGTTTGGTTGCGATCCGAACTTTCTCCCGGTAGCCATCAGCCAGCGCCCTGCCAAGTACCTGTTCGCTTTTGCCGAGATGGTACAAGGGCGCCGTGTCAAAATAATTGACGCCATTGTCGATGGCGGAACGGATCTGCCGTATCGCCCGGTCCTCATCAACACCGCCCGTCTTTGTGGAGGGCAGGCGCATGCAGCCAAAGCCAAGGATCGAGAGTCTGTCACCGGTCTTGGGGACGGTACGGTATAACATGAGCACTACTCCTGGAGGAGAACTACCTTCCAATCAATAGGTTTGAGGTCAAGGTATTCAAATAGGAGATGTCTTCTGCTGTCGCTGCTTCACGTCCCGGGGCATGCCCCGAACCCCTTTTTATATGATCCCGTATTCAGGGCAATGACAGCGAGAATTCCCTGACTTTTTCTGAAGCCCCGGACATGAGCGGCACGCCATGTCCGGGCAGGAGGATATCGAATTCAAGCCCCGCGACCTTTTTGATCGACTGCTCTGCCTGTTCCATATCCGGCGTGAACCGGGGTGACGGCCCCCCAAGTTTTCCATCAGAATATCTCAGCGTGTCCCCGGCAAACAATACCCTGAATTTCGGATCATAGAGGCAGATGCTGCCGGAGGTATGCCCGGGCGTGTGAATGCAGGTGAGCCCGGCAATCTGGTCATTGTCATGGAGCAGGATATCCGGCTGGACAGGCTTGAATTTGAAAAATATTTTAAACATACGGTACAGGAGCCCGATAAGCCCTTGGGGGACAGGCATAGCCCTGATGCCCGCGACATAGTCTGCATCATCGACATGGATTGCCACCTTGGCACCGGTGATATCCCAGAGCTCGTATGCATTTCCCGTATGGTCCAGGTGATAATGGGTTAAAATGATGGTTTCAATATCCGAAGGAATACCGCCAAGGGTATCATGAACGTACGTGAGGATTTTTCCCGTATTGCCGGGCAATCCCGTATCGACAAGGACCATCCCGTCACCCATGATAATATAGCAGTTCCCGTTGACGCCATCGATCTGGTGAACCCCCGGAATAATTTCCATGCTCTCACTGCACTGCATATGAGAGGGCAGTCTCTTAATGTTTTTTATTCTCTCTTCAGGCACCCGGGTATTGGGGGGCAGCTGAAGGTGTTTACCGCTCGGGATGCAGGAACATGCATCTCTCTGCCCATGCAACAATATCCCGCAGTAGTAACGTCAGTGCACGTTTCAGGGTACGAGCAGGTGTTCAAGCAGGATCTTCAGTCCGATCGCGATCAGGATGAGACCGCCGAGTATCTCGGTTTTTTTGCCCAGGAACGAGGCAAGGCGTGTCCCCGACATCACACCGGCAAATGAAAGGAGAAAGGCAACAATACCGATGATGATGCTCGGGACGAGGATACCAATCTGCAGGAATGCAAATGACATCCCCACTGCGAGCGCGTCAATGCTGGTTGCAACCGACAGGACAACCACCGGGACCAGCCCCATCGCATCAACACCCTCCGGCTTCCCATCTCCTTCGAACCCTTCGATCACCATCTTTCCACCGATAACGGCAAGGAGCAAGAATGCCACCCAGTGATCGAACCCTGCGATCAGGTTGGTCAGCCACGTCCCTGCAACCCATCCCAGCAGCGTCATGCCGGTCTGGAACACCCCAAAACAGAGCGCGATGACCAGTGCAGCATTCAGGAGTTTTGTTTTTGTCGTCGTGCCTATGGCAAGGGAAACGGCAAAACAGTCCATTGAAAGACCAATACCGACAAGAACGGGAACAAGGAGATCCATGAATTTCCGGATTATTGGGGGGTAAGGGTGATAAGCTCTTTGAAACCATGGGGACGCCATGTCCGCATGGATTACGGTGCTCACCGGTGTTGAAACACTTTCACCCCGCGCGAACCTGAGGCTTATCCGTCTCAGGAAAGCAGGGTTCCGGTGCGATGAGGATCGAGCTCTCAGCCGGGATCACGCTCCAGTCAGGCACGTTCAATGCGGTGATCGCACCCGAAAAGGTCATTGTTTCCGCACTCAACAGCCACGCGGATCTCCAGCGGTTCCTCTTCCTCTTTGTGTGCGGCAACTACTCGCGCATTCTCTCAGGCATCAACCGCACCTCGGGAAATTTCGAGGTAAGGAGGGCGTTCACCGCCCACCAGCTCTTCACCATTTTAAAAGAGGCAGGACACACCATCGTCCTTGTCGAGCACGACCCGACAATGTTTGACGGTGCGGAGAATATGATCACACCTGTGTCCGGTGCACTCAAAGACGTGGGGCGCGAGGCGCTTCTGATCCTCTACTCACCCACCCCGGACCGTGCGTTCAGCGCCCTGATCCGGCAGGCTGACCGCATCTTCCAGATCGCCGCTTCCGATGAGCGGGCATACCGCCCGCACCGCGGCACCCGGTCGTACCGCACCGGCAGTCCGCTGCCTCCTGCGCAGACAACGCTGGAGGTGTCGTGACGGGCAGGAGTTTTGCAAGTGTCCGGCAGGGGGTAAAGAGCACTGCGGACCACTGGGCACGGTCCTCGCGGGCGCTCAAAAAGGATGACCAGCCGTACGGCGAGAAACTGGTCGAACTTGCAAAGAGGCATGCAAGCGAGGCGTTCTACGGCTGCGATGACCCGCTCGAAGCCGCGGTCTTCTCCGTGCTGGTCGAAATGATCAAAAAGCAGGAGCAACAGGAGCAGGATCAAAAGGAGAGCGATGTGGATCCTTGATTCGGTGTACCGTGGCAGGGTGGAACTGTGGGAAAAAGACGGAACGGTAAAGAACGTCAGGTGCGAGTACGACCCGCCGTTCTACCTCCACCTGCCAGACCCTCACCCGCACCACGACATGATCGGGGCGCTGGAGAGCGAGTACCGTGCAGAGGAGTGTACGTTCAGGACGATCTTCGGCGATCTTACGGGATACAAAGTCTTTGCCGGGCGCCCTGTCGCTGAGGCGATCGAGCAGCAGACACAGTACGAGGCACAGCTCTTCAACGTGGACGTGCGTATCGACCAGCGGTTCATGGCAGAACGAGGGATATTCCCCTGCGGTGCAGAACGCGAGTCCCGCTTCTCACCCGACGTCCCGTACGACCTGCACCGGATGGAAATACGCATCACCGGCAACCCGGCGCGTTCACCGGTCTGTTCCGGCATCGACGTCATCCACGAGCACACCGAGCGGCTGCACGGGGCGGAGCGCGATGTGCTTGCCGACCTCTTCTCGCTTGTCACGTCGTGCGACCCTGATGTAATCCTCATGCCGGACGCCGATACCTGGATGCCGAAGCTGCAGGAGCAGGCCCGGGCCAGCGATCTGGAGATGCCGTTTTCCCGGACCGGGAAGTACCGGAAGATGGACGCACGGTCGTACTGGAGTTACGGGCGCGTCGAGCATAAGGAATCGGCGCTCATCCCTGACGGCCGAATCCTGATCGACACGGAGCAGAGCTTTGTGTACCGGGAAGGCGGGCTGGCGGGCGTGCTCATGGCAGCGCGGCTCTCCGGGCTCTCGCCAAACCTCGCATCCCGGTTCACGCCCGGCACGCTCATCTCCAGTTACGAAATGTATGAAGCGGTCCGCCGGGGCATCGTCGTGCCGTTCCGCAAAAGCGATGCGGAGAGCGTGCGGAGGTTTGCCGAACTCAGGGCAGCAGACCGGGGCGGGATGATGTTCCAGCCTGCACCGGGGGTCTGCTGGGACGTGGACGAGATCGACTTCACATCGCTCTACCCCTCGATCATCGTGCAGGCAAACCTCTCACCGGAGACGATCGAACACCCGGAGCGGCGGGGGTTCCTGCCGGAGGTGCTCGATCCGCTCCTCGGCCTGAGGATCAGGACAAAACAGATGAAAAAAAGCGACCCGCGCTATGCCGGCATCGACTCGATCCTCAAGTGGATGCTTGTTACCTGCTTCGGGTACACCGGGTATAAGAATGCAAAGTTCGGCCGGATCGAAGTCCACGAAGGGATCACCGGGCGATCCCGTGACATCCTGATGCGCACAAAGGACATTGCAGAAGCGATGGGGTTTTGTGTCCTGCACGGGATCGTGGACTGCCTCTGGGTGCAGGGGTCGCCCATCGGGGCGCTGAAAGATCGTGTCAAACAGGAGACCGGGCTGTCCACCGAGGTCGAGCACTTTGACTGGATCGTGTTCCTGCCGCAGAACGACGGGTCCGGCAGTTACAACCGGTATTTCGGCAGGCTTTCAGACGGGAGCGTGAAGGTCAGGGGCATCGCGGCACGCAGGCACGACACGCCGGAGTACATCCGCGCCATGCAGCGCGAGATGCTCACCGTGATGGCGGGCGCTGCAACGGTTGCTGAGCTCGGCACTGCACACGATCAGGCCAGAACAATCTACCGGAGATATGCGCAGAACCTCCCTCGTGCGGATCTAGTGGCGATGGCGATCAGCCGGCGGATCAGCCGGCTCACGTACGCCCACCGCTGTATTGAAGGGGCGGCGGTGAACGCGTACAGGAAAGCAGGTATTGCCGTCGCGCCCGGCATGAAGATCAGCTATGTTGTGAGGGATGCACGGAAGTACCAGGTTGATCCCGCGTGGAGTGCCGGGTCGTTCGATGTCCGGTACTACCGGGAGCTGCTGGACAAGGCGTGGGGTGAGATCTCGTACGCGTTCACATCAGGAGGCAGCGACCGCGTTGAAGCTGCGGAATCCAACGCGAAGCAGAAAACCGATGACAAGGACCGTTGCCGACATGACAATAATGCGTGCCCACTGTGCAGGTGAGAGGGGTACCGTGTTAAACACCGCCCCGCCATACTGCACGATCAGGACTTGGGTGGCAACAATCAGACCCATGACCGCAAAGAATGTCGGGTTGCCGCGGAAAAACGGGGGCATGGTCCCGTCCATCGCCCGGCAGTTGATGCCGTTCCAGACCTGGGCAATGACAAACGCAGCAAAGAATACGGTGCTGACTTCCGCAGGTGTTGTGCCTCCGAGGAACCCGGTCATCATCTGGAGAAGTCCGGTGATGATGAAAAAGACGCCCGTTACGATAACCGACACCCACATAAACGGGGTGATGATGTGTTCGTCCCGGGAAACGGGGGGCCGGTTCATCAGCCCGATATGAGGGGCTTCCGAACAGAGCGCGAATGCTGCCAGCGTGTCCATGATCAGGTTGATCCAGAGGATCTGGAGGATGGTAAAAGGTTCCGGATAGCCAAGCAGCGGTGCGATGAATGTCAGGATGCAGGCACAGAAGTTAATTGTGATCTGGAAGAGTAAAAACCGCTGGATATTCTCGTAAAGTGACCTCCCCCACCAAACTGCATTTGTGATCGAGGAGAAGGAATCGTCAAGCAGGATGATATCGCTTGCTTCCCTTGCCACTTCAGTCCCGGCAATCCCCATCGCAAGCCCGACGTCCGCGTGCTTGAGGGCAGGGGCGTCATTTGTCCCGTCTCCTGTCACTGCGACAACAGCCCCATTCTTCTGGAGCGCTTTTACTAAGAGCAGCTTGTCCATCGGTTCAGCCCGCGCCATCACATCAAGTTGTTCTGCTGCCCCGGCCTGCTTATCTTCCGGAAGCGAACGGAACTCGCTGCCTGTCATGACAATGCCGCCCTTATGAATCCCGGACTCACGGGCAATTGCCTTCGCAGTGTCAGGGTTGTCCCCGGTGACCATCATGACCCTGATGCCTGCGTGCTGGCAGCGGGTCACCGACTCCCTGATATTGTCCCGGAGGGGGTCGCGTATCCCGACATAGCCGTCCCAGTCAAGGCCCGATTCGCTCTCGTCACCGTCCCTGATCTCCTTATGGGCAAATGCAAGCGTCCTCATTGCCTGCGATGCCAGTTCTCTGACACCGGAGAGATCGGGTGCCTTCGTGCAGAGCAGGGACAGGATCTCGGGAGCGCCCTTGACAAGAAGGTACGGTCTCCCTTCGAGACTTACGACCGTTGACATCCGCTTCCGGTTGCCATCAAAGAGGTATTGTCTGTTCACCGTTGTTTCTGCCCTGATCTGCATATAGTCAAGGGAATGGTCGCGGAGCCAGCGGATCAGGGCGCCTTCCGTCGAGTTCCCGATGACGATCACCCTGCTATCACGTTCCTCGAGATGTGCCGTACTATTTACAGCGGCATTCAGCACAATCCACTCCGCAGGGGTCTGTGGAAGGCTGATATTGTGGGCTGGTTTACCGGCAGGTGACGCGACAACCTCCATCTGGTTTTTTGTGAGCGTGCCAGTCTTGTCCGTGCAGACTGTCGTCGCAGATCCGATCGTCTCGCAGGCGATCAGCCGCCTCACAAGGCAGTTCGCACGGGTCATCTTTCGCATGGCAAGCGACAGCGAGAGTGTCACGCTCATCGGCAGCCCTTCCGGCACGGCAACGACGATGATCACCACTGCGATCATGATATAGTTAAGGAGATGGTTTGCGGTGGAAAGGTTAAAACCGGTCACTTCGCCAAGAAGTGTGCCGCGGGCGAGCAGTGCACCCGATATAAGCACAGCCATGCCGTACCCGAACCTGCTGATGAGGCGTGCGAGCTCCTCCAGTTTGTGTTCGAGCGGTGTCTGCGTGGCATGGTCGATTCCCAGCGACGCGGCAATCACGCCCATCTGCGCAGAGTCCCCCACCGCACCAGCGATCATCCGCCCTTTCCCCGCGGTGACAAACGTCCCTTTCAGGACAGGTGCCTGTACCTCTTTCTGCACGGGTTCGCTCTCCCCGGTAAACGAGGAGTCATCGGTGAACAGGGAGTCAAACAGGGAGATCCAGCCATCTGCCGGCACGCCGTCACCTGCTTCGAGCAGGATGAGGTCGCCGACAACGATATCCCTTGACGGGATCGCGGCAGGGCGCCCGTCCCGGATCACCTTGACTGCCATATCGTCACGGTGTGCGTTTAGGATATCGAATTCCCTACTGCTCCGGTATTCATTGAAAAACGAGATGCCCGTCGCCAGCAGGATCGCAATGATGATCCCGGTGGTCTCCAGAAAACCGCTCCCCTGGAATAGTGCGACAAGGGCTGATATGACGACCGCGATGAGGAGGATCTTGATGATCGGATTGTTAAAATTTTTCAGGTATTGTTTCCAGAGCGGTTCCCGCACCGGCGGGGTCATTGCATTGGTGCCAAACCTGGTGCGGAATAATGAAACCTGCGATGACTGCAGGCCGGCATCACCCGCCAGAGTCACCAGCTCATCAAATGCCAGCATTATCCCGGAGTCCCCCGGTGATCAAAAGATTTGATGTCCGTAGATACACTATGCAGGTTCCTAAAATTATAACCTGCCATAGTTCCATGACACGGCATATCATTCGGGCACCATGGGGATGCCCCGGGGTTTTCATCATGGAGGGAGATACACGGGGGACATACGACGCAGTGATCATAGTTCACCCGGAACAAGGGTATCTAGGATTACTCCCTCTTGTCCTGGCTCTCCGGCTCCCGGACAGGGCACACGCTGACGGAACGAAAGACCCCGATCACAATCGATCCAACGGCAAGAAGCGAGAGCCCGATGATTGCATAGATGACATAATTGAAGTTCTGCTGGACGATCGGGATGCTGCCGAAGAAGTACCCGGCAAGCACGAATGATGCTATCCAGAGCGCCCCGCCGATCACGTTGTAGGTGATGAACCAGCGGTAACCCATCTTCCCCACACCGGCAAGGAACGGGGCAAACGTCCGTATGAACGGGACAAATCGTGCGATCACGATGGTCACACCCCCGTACCGCGTG
>JAPKXX010000028.1 GCA_026394595.1 Methanoregula sp.
TTTCAAACATCTCTGTATTGAGCCGTCCGGTTATTTCATCAAATATCCTCTTATATGCAATACAGTGTGGGTCGACGCCCTTTATCTCGCCGTCAGTCGGAGCGATGGCATTGTAGGGACAACCACCCCGGCAATATTTGATATGGGAACATTCCCTGCATGCGGTGTCCACAAATTCCTTAAACTGAAACATCAGCTTCCCCGCGTCAGACCGTGCAAGGTCTTCCATGCTGGGACGATCATGCACATTCCCCATCACATATTCCGGCATACCTACAAACCGGTAGCAGGGATATATGCTCCCGTCAGGGCCCACGGCAAAGGTATTTCCCATACAATCCACAAACGTGCAGACAGAGCCCCGGCGCGTGAACACGCACCTGCACAGGTCGTTGATATTCATTACTTCAATCTCACCCAGATGTTCCAGGTACTTATCGAGAAGATAGACCAGCAACTCCCCGTATTCTTTAGGCTCAAGCGCCCATTTTTTGGGATTTTCACTGCGCAACGAGGGGAGGGCGGGATGTAATTTCAGGGTAAACCCGTTCCTGAGGAAAAAATAAAAAATCTCCTCTCTTGACTTTACAGACTGTGAGGTAAACGTGCAGATGAACCGTACCGACAGGCCATGGGCTTTTGCGATTTCATACCCCCGCATGGTCTTCTCGTAGTATCCGTTTCCTCTCTGCAGGTCATTGATCTCCTGTGGGCCATCGATACTTGACCCGATGGGGACATGATACTGTGCCAGGATTTGGGCGAGCTCAGGAGTAAGCCTCCAGAGGTTGGACTGGAGAGCGAACTCCGGTTTCAGATGGCTTAACCCCTCAGAGAGCAATGGCAACGCCTGCCGGTAAAAATCCGCGCCGGCAAGGAGCGGCTCCCCCCCGTGGAAGGTAAACGTGACCCGGTCGTTCCGGAAATTTTTGAGCCATGCAACAACTTCATTGATGGTCTCAATGCTCATGATGGGAGATCCTTCCTCAGAACTCCAGCAATAACTGCACTTGGAAGGACAACCTAACGTCGGGATGAGCATGATGTGAAACGCATTTTTCATTACACCTTTTTACCTCTCCTCTCCGTATAATTGTTTTCATTTGGGCTATAATTTTAAAATAAAAGGAGAGTTACTGAATTTCTGGAGATTTTCCGATATAAATTATCGATAATTATCAATGGTTCATCAAATGGAAAATACCAAGGCAGTGCCTGACACCAGTGTATTATCCTACACTGCTCTGCTCTTCCTCATTCAGGGATGCGAGCACCTCGTCAGTCTTCCCCATCCGGATGATCTTCCCGCCCCGCATCAGCGCAACCCGGTCGCAGGTATCTTTAACAAAGTCCAAGTCATGTGAGACCACGATGAACGTCTCATCCATCTCGTCACGGGCATGTAAGATCGAGTGCTTCACGTCCTGTTTGGTGATGGGGTCCATCGTCCCGGTCGGCTCATCGAGGATCACAAGGCGCGGCTCGTGAATGAGCACCTGTGCAAGGGCGACGCGGTGCCGCTCACCGCTGGACAATTCACCGGGATACCGGTTCAGGATTTCACGAGACTTCTCTTCGGTAAATCCCGCCATCCTCAGCGTGATAAGTGCTTTGCGCATCGCGAGCTCCTTGGGGAACGCAAGGCCAATCGCATCGGTGAGGTTGTCGAGCACGGTGCGGTGAGGATAGAGGTCGTATTCCTGGTGCAGGAGCCCGATGTACTCTTTTGCCCTGCCCCGCTCTTTAATGCCGGGTTTGGTCATGTCCACCCAGTCTTCCCCAATCCTGATATTCATCTCACCACTCGTGGGTTCGATGATGCCGGCGATTATACCGGAGAGGGTAGTCTTGCCTGCTCCGCTCTTGCCGATGATACCGAAGATCTCTTTTCTCGCAACATCGAACGTTACCACATTCACTGCTTTGACCACGCCACGGTCAACCGAAATGTAGCGCTTGGTCACATCACGCGCTGACAGAATCTTCTCTCCGAGTTCCGGGGGTGCTGATTCCTCCATCTCATGGAAGTCTTTCACAAACGAGCGGATTACCTCTTTGGGCGATCCAATCTTCGCAATCTCACCATCGACAAGGAGGATCGCACGGTTTGCTATGTCCTCGATCACCTGCGAGAAGTGCGAGGTGACAACCATGCCCATCGTATTTTTCTTCGCCGCACCGATGAGCATCTCATGCACCAGCCGGGCAGTCTCCCGGTCGAGTGTGCCGGTGGGTTCGTCTGCAAAAAGCATTGCCGGGTTCTTCGCCAGCTGCCGGGCGAGCACGACCCGCTGCTTCTCGCCGCCGGAGAGGTCACGGGCGATGTGCATCATCCGGTGCGAGAGCTGGACCTGGTCGATCAGGTCGGCGGCACGATTGATCGCATGCTCCTGCGGGTAGTTGATGTCATCAAGCGCATGGAGTACGTTCTCGATCACCCGGTCGTCCCCATACAGCGCAAACGTGCGCTGGAACATGATCGCGGTGCGTCGCATCACGCGGGATCTCATGCCATCGCTTTTTTCGTCCCAGATATCGACATCGGTCGCGACCAGCGTGCCATTGCAGTGCGGGCATTTCCCGCCTGCCGTGCTCTGCACGTCCATATGCTCGCAGGTGTCGCATGCGGCGACATGATAGACAACTGAACCACGGGTCGGTGGCTCCTCAATGCCCCGGAGCAGGTGCATGAGCACGCTCTTTCCCGAACCGCTCCTGCCAATAACACCAATGATCTCCCCTTCCGGGATCTCAAATGAGACGTTATTGAGGACTCTGGTACCGTCAAAGTCCTTCGAGAGGTCATGAACGCTGATGAATGGCGTGGTCATGATGTAATCCTTATGAATTATTGGGTTGCCATCTTCTCTTCGGCAGTATGTGCCTCTGTGTTCCGGTTGCAGGCATCACACAACGAACTTTTCCTGCAGGGCCCAAGCCCCCTGCCAATGATCCTCCCCCGTTTCAGGGGTCCCTTTCCATCAAAGTTTGGTATACGTATCACTCCATGTATTTATGATTGAATAATAATTACACATATGCGCATAAAGATATTAGGATAGCGGATCAAAAGAGCAATTATGCGGAGGGCTTGCGGTCGTGCATCTCCCGGTCATTATCCAGAGGCCGGCACTTCGGGCACTGCCCTTCCGCCGCTTTCTGGCAGCCGGTGATCTCGATGCCCTTGCCGTACACCAGCGCATCGGCTATTTTCCGGCGGGCTTCGTGAAGGTCCCGCCAAGCGGTCTTGCGGGAGACACCGAGTCTGGCGGCTGCTTCTTCCTGTTCGAGCCCTTCAAGGTCAATGAGTCGTACGAGTTCCAGCTCATCGGGACGCAGCGAGATGCCCTTGCTATCGTCATCCGGGCAACAGCAGGGCTTGTAGCACCGTGAGTCAGAAGTGCCGTTAATAATGCGCCTAAGGCGGGGCCTGCCCCGCCGGGAACAAGGATCCGCAGCAGTGTCCGGCATCTGGGATAATTTCTCTTCCTGCAATACGTTAAAGCAATCCATTGGGAACCGGTGTATGCTGGCACACCGGTATTTCCTACATGTTTGTCCACCTTCCATGCCCCCACCCCCCTCAGCCTCAGGGGGGGTACCCCCCATTCATGTCCGTTTCTCTCCGTATACTCCGGTCATTGTACACTAGTGCCTTTATTCGGGCTGGCAGGCAAAAAATAGCATCCGGGATATGCAATTCTCTTTCAAAACGTTGTATTCGCTGTTTTACCATGATAAAGGAATTGCTTGATCCCGCACCCGTTGGGTAAAGCAAATTCACAAAATGCAGGAACCTGCAGAAACTGCAGGAAAAAAAAAGTTTTTATTGATCTTACCTTGCGGGTATGATCAGGGAGCGCTCTCCAGCGGGCATGAACTCGCGGATGGCACCCTTTGCGAACTCGCGGCGGACTTCTGAGAAGTCGAACACGAGCGACGGGTCTGCGAACGTGATCTTGATCAACGGGGACAGTGCCCATGCCTCGCCACGTGCAATGTGGGCAGCGCCTGCGATGCCTGCGTATCCGCCCTGGTGACCGACGTTCATCGCGTAGTTCGGGTAGTTCGGTCCGCGGAGTTCTCCGATCAGGCCTTCGTCAGAACGGTAGGAGAGTGTGTTGGCAGAACCGCACTGGTCCTGCAGGTCGTAGCCGTAGAATCCGAGACGTGACCAGCCTTCCTTGTGGAGGAGCATGGACATGTACCAGCCGT
>JAPKXX010000086.1 GCA_026394595.1 Methanoregula sp.
TGGGCAGGTTGGACAGTTCGTAGCAGATGACGCCGACTGCGTGCGAGAGGTTGAGGATGGGGTACTCTTCATCTGTCGGGATGGTGCAGATGATATCGCTCCGCTTCACTTCTTCATTGGAGAGCCCCCAGTTCTCGCGCCCAAATAAAATTGAGATCCGCCCATCAAGTGTTCTGATATGCTCCCGCAGCTCTTTTGGCGTGAAAAACGGCATGCGCATCGGCGTGCAGACCGACTTGCTGACCGCACCGGTTGTCGCGACCACGATGTTGCTCCGCGCAAAAACATCTTCGATGGTGCAGACCTCCGCGCTGGTGAGAATGTCCTGCGCATGGGAAGCCCGGGCGTTCGCTTCGTCGCCGAGCGGGCATGGGTCGATGAGCACGAGCCTTGTAAAACCGAAGTTCTTCATCACCCGTGCGGCAAAACCGACATTGCCCTCGTAGAGTGGTGCGATGAGGACAATGTCAATGGCGGGCATACAAAAAAATTACTGGACTGCGTCGACGGTTGCCTTCAAAACAGAGGGCCCCTGCTCGTAGACTGCATTCCCCACGACGATGGTGTCTGCGTACTTCGCCATCTGCGCCGCCTTTTCCGCCGAGTTGATTCCGCCGCCATAGTACAGCACGGACTTGTCGATGGCATCGGATGCCGCCTTTACCACACCCGGGTCCCCGTATGTGCCGCTGTACTCGATGTACACGATCGGGAAATGGAAGTAATGGTCGGCGACGACTGTATAGGCAGCAACCTCTTCAGCGGTAAGGCTGCATGAGGATTTCGTCACCTTTGCGACCGAGGAGTCCGGGTTGAGTACGATGTAGGCTTCCGGGACTACCCGGTCCCACGGAACCCGCTGCTTCTGCTGCTGCACCCAGAGCCGGTGCTTGCCGACGACCCACTGCACTTCTGCAGAGTTCAGCACGCTGGGCACAAAGACAAAATCGATCCCCTGCATGAGCACGGCGTCCGGGCTCGCCGGCTCCAAGACGAGCGGGAGGTTGTATGCCTTCACCTGCTTTTCAAGGGCGGCGAGGTTCTCCTTTGTCACGTTCAGGGTGCCCGAGAGCAGCAGGGCATCGGTCCCGCTCGCAGCGATCGCATCGATGTCGCCGGGTCTTAACTGTTTGTCAGGGTCAAGCTTGGTCACGTGCACCCAGTCTTTCCACTTCATCGCAATCACAGTACCTTTGTTATACATCCCCATAAACCGGCGCCTGAAAATGAGGTGCAATAAGGAAAGGTCCCCCGTTCCTGTACTGGCCGGACATCAGACCTGGATGACCGCAGTCTCAAGCCTCTTTTTTGCCGCAGCCTGTAACTTCCGGATTGTATCCCCGGGAATACCGGAACTTGCAGCTGCGGTATCAGGGCTTGCGGCAAGCAGGCCCGGTACGTCAACAATACCGGCTTGTAACAGCGGCCTGATCAATGCACTGGTGATCCCGCGGATTGCGAGCAGCTCTTTTCTGCCTTTTTCAAGCTGGAGTTTTGTGATCTTCTTTGGCACCGGGCACCTGAGTGCGCTGCACACGAGTTCAGCGTGCCGGTACACCGTCTCAAGGCTGATGCCGGACCGCTCGGCAAGGATGACAGGGTGCACGGAGCAGAAATCTTCGGGGGCAAGGATCCGTGCTGCATGATATTTTTTGATGCTTGCAGCAGGGATCCCGATCTCCCTGAATGTCTGCATCGTGTACAGCGACTGTGCCTCTTCTATCACCTTTCCCGTCTCCTCCTCGCTGATGCCGGCTTTTTTGAGTTCGGCGCCACTGGACCGTGCAAGGCCTGCGATATCGCTGATGCCCGCCTCTTTTAATGTCCTGAGAATAGCGGCATAGCTCCGGCCTTTCCTCGGGATGAGGTGGCTGCGCAGGAACCTGCGGCATTCGGAACGTTTTTTCAACAGTACCATTTCCGCTTCCGCTTCACGGACCAGGACACCAGCCTGTGCGGAGGATATATCGAGCGCGGTTGCCAGCCACTCAGGGGGGCTTTTTGCAATGTCAGCCGCGGTATAGATGTGCCGGGCTTCAAGTTTTTCCAGCAGTGCCGGAGTAAGGGATGGGATCTCTGCAAGCGATTCCCGGTTGCTGCTGATATGGTGGCAGAGCGGGCAGCCGATGTCCCACGGGCGTGCCCCTTTGCGTACCAGCCTCACAAAACTGAGGTGGTGCTTTTTGCATACCTCATCAGTCCGGACTGCCCAGCCCCACTGGGTGACGGGCAGGCCGATGTTAAACGTGCAGTCGGGATACCGGGAACAGCCGATGAACTGTGTGGAACCCCGCAGGTGTTTGATCGCGAGTATGCCGGTCCCGCAGACCGGGCATGCGCCAAGGTTGAGCTCCTCGGCTGTCCTGCCCCGGATATCGTCACCGATCTCTCGCTCATGGGCTTCGAGCTGGTCAAACGCACGGTGCAGCATCCCGCGTGATTCCCTGATCACATCCTCGCGGGTCCGCCTGCTCTCCTTGATCTGCTGCATGTGTTCCTCGAGTGTCCGGGTCATGTCCGGTTTTGTGACCATATCGGCGTGCTGCTCCAGCGATTCGGTGACCACTCGTCCCACAAGCGTCGGGCGCAGGGGGTTGCCTTCCACGTACTTCCGGGAGACAAGTTTTGCGATCACCTCGTGCCGCGTGCTCTTCGTGCCCAGCCCGAGTTCCTCCATCCGCTGGATCAGCTTGCTCTGGGTGTACCGGGCCGGCGGCTGGGTCTCTTTCTCATCGAGTTTTACATTCCTGACAGGGAGCCGTTCCCTGGCCGAGAATGGAGGGAGGACGGTCTCTTTTGCCTCAGAAAACGGATAGACCGCATGCCAGCCGGGTTCGAGCAGTTGCCCGCCGGTGCTGGTATACTGCTCCCCGCCGGCATCGAACAGTACTTTTACGGTCTTCCACTGTGCATCGGGCGCAAGCGTTGCAAGGAACCTGCGCAGCACAAGCTCGTAAATCCTAAACGCGTCGTCCCCGACTGCATCGCGGGTGGCGGCACCGGCAGGGTGAATTGGCGGGTGATCGGTTGAGGACTTCTTTCCCCTTGTCGGGACCTCGCGGCGGTGCGAGATGACCCAGCTTACGTCTTTGGTGAACGGGGAGTTCAAAAGCATCCTTAAGATGCCATTGATATCCAGTGAGGAAGGATAAACCGTGTTGTCCGTCCTCGGGTAGGAGATGTACCCGTTCATGTACAGGTCTTCTGCGATCCGCATCGCGTTTGCGGCGGAAAACCCGAGTCTCGCAGCAGCGACAATGAATGAGGTCGTGTCAAACGGGGAGGGCGCCCGGTCCATTTTCGTGCCGGAATTCACATCGGTGACGACGAGAGGTTCCCTGGTCCGGTCATATGCCTGCTGTGCGAGAGCCTTATCCCTGAACCGCCCGTTGGTATGCCGGGCTTCGATCACCTGCCCCGCTTTTTCCGTCTCAAGTGACAGCTGCCAGTATTTTTCGGGCACGAACGATTCGATCTCCTTCTCCTGATCCACGATCATACCGAGTGTGGGGCTCTGGACCCTCCCAACCGAGAGGATATTCTGCCCTCCGCGCCGGGCGGCAAGCGAGATGAACCGGGTGAGCGATGCCCCCCACATCAGGTCGATGGACTGCCGTGCTTCACCAGCGGCGGCAAGTGCAAAATCGAGGCCGGTGGTGTGGGAAAATGCATGTTTGATCTCCTGGGGGGTGATTGCAGAGAACCTCGCACGGTCGACCGGCACCTTCGCGTTGGCTCCATGGACCAGCTCATACGCCTCTTTTCCGATCAGTTCCCCTTCGGTATCAAAATCCGTAGCGATGGTAACAAGGTCAGACTGCTTTGCCAGTTTCTGGAGCAGGGAGACGATCTTTTTTTCCGTCGGCACCTTGATGGTCTTTGCATCGATCAGGCTGCGGGGTGTGGACTCCTCGCTGCGCCAGTTCTGGTAGCCGGGCTCAAAGTCGATCTCAACGACGTGGCCACGCAGCCCGATGGTAACCGTGTCACCGAATGCATATGCAGAGACGCCACCATCTTTTTTTTCAGTGACCTTTTTCCCATCCGCAAGGATCTGGGCAATCCGGCGTGCTGATATGTTCTTTTCCGCGACTATCAGGTGCACGGCAGCTCATGCCTCCCTGTTTCTCAGTGCCTCGACAATGAGGCGGTTCAGCTCGCCAGGGTCAGATCTCCCCCGGGTCTTCTTCATCGCCTGCCCGACCAGGAAGTTGAGGGCACCGTTTTTCCCGTTTGTGTAATCTTCAACCGCTTTCGGGTTACCGGTAATGATTTCGGTGATGACCGTGGCAAGCGCACCTGCATCATCAGGGCTCCTGGCAAGGTTCAGGCGGGTCACGATTGCCGCCGGGGTTTCGGCCGGCTCTTTGTTCAGGCGCTGGTCGAGCATCACCCGCAGAACTTCAACCCCGCTCTTGTCCGTGATCGTACCTTCTTTGATCAGGGTGAGAAGCCGGGTGAAGTTGTCCGGATCAACTGCATCAAGGCTCATGCTCCGGTAGTTCAGTTCCCCGATCCAAGCCGGAGTTCCCCGGTCAGGGTGCGGGCATGGTTGAGCGAGCAGCCGTACTGGGCCATGAAGCGTTCCCTCCGTGCATCGGGGAGCTCGGGAAGGGCGATGCCGGCAACCCATGACTGCACATGGATCGGGCGCAGGTCCGGCTCCGGGAAGTACCGGTAGTCATGTTCCTGCTCCTTGGACCGGGCAGACTGGGTGATCCCCCTCGCTTCAATAAAATGGCGGGTCTCGCGGTCGACCTTCCGGCCGCGCCGCAGCAGGTTCTTCTGCCGAGTGATCTCGAATGTGAGGGCTTTTTCGACACCCTTGTACGAGCTGATATTTTTCACTTCCACACGCTCGCTCCCCTTAATCGAGATGTTGGCATCGACACGCAGCGACCCCTCCTTCTCGGAATCAAAGACCCCGAGGTACTCGAGCGTTGCACGGAGTTTGTTTAAGAACTTTCTTGCCTCCTTTGGCGAGCGCATGTCCGGCTTGGAGACGATCTCGATAAGGGGGATGCCGGCACGGTTATAGTCAACGAGTGAGTACCGTCCTCTCTCCGCATTGCCCATGTGCACGAGCCGCCCGGGGTCTTCTTCGACATGGATACGGGTAAGGCGCACGCGTTTTTCCCCGCCTTCGTCCGATTCGATCCCGAGGTAACCGCCTTCTGCAAGCGGCTTGTCGTACTGGGTGATCTGGTACGCTTTGTCAAGGTCTGGGTAGAAGTAGTTCTTGCGCGAGAACTCTGACTCATGGAGGACAGTGCAGTTGAGTGCTTTTGCCACCCTCATCGCGTACTCGATCGATCGCCTGTTGAGGACCGGCATCGCGCCGGGGAGCCCGAGGCAGACCGGGCAGACATGGGTGTTGGGGCCATCGTTCCGGTAATCGGTGGAGCACCCGCAGAAGAGCTTGCTCTTGGTGTCGAGCTGGCAATGCACTTCGAGCCCTACGATGACATGCGTTCCCGTTTCAGTCATCGGCTCACCGCCTGCTCGTATGCAAATGCGACATCGATGACACGCTCGTCCTCGAACGGTTTTCCCATGATCTGGAGCCCGACCGGCATACCGTCGACCTTTCCGCAGGGTACAGAGATGGCGGGAATGCCTGCGAGGTTTGCCGGCACCGTGAGGATGTCGGCAAGATACATGGAGAGCGGGTCGCTCTTCTCACCGAGTTTGAACGCGATGGTAGGCATCGTGGGACCTGCGATCACATCCACACCGGCAAAGATCCGGGCAAAGTCCGATTTCACATTTTCACGGGCGACCTGCGCCTTTGCATAGTATTTCCCGTAGTACCCACTTGAGAGCGCGAATGTGCCCAGCATGATACGGCGCCGCACTTCAGTGCCAAAGCCCGCCCTCCGCACTTCCCGGTACGCGTCGTGCCAGGATTTTTTGGCGTCAGCAGCGGGACCGTACCGGACGCCGTCAAACCGGGCGAGATTGGAACTCGCCTCGCTTGTGCAGGTGACGTAGTACGCGGCAAGTGCGTACTCCATCGAGGGGATACTGCACGGCACCGTCGTAGCGCCGAGTTCTTCGAGCCGGAAGACAGCCCGTTTTGTGACTTCGGCGACTCGTGTGTCAACACCCGCACCGAAATATTCCTGAGGGACTCCGATTTTCAGGCCCCTGATATCGGCATTTGGGGTGTGGGTGAAGGGGCGGTTGTAGGACGTGGTATCCCGGCGGTCGTGGCCGGCGATGACCTGCATGAGCAGTGAAACGTCGGACACATTTTGTGCCATAGGCCCAATCTGTTCAAGCGAGTTTGCATACGCAATAAGGCCGAAGCGCGAGACCCGGCCGTACGTCGGTTTCAGCCCCACGATTCCGCAGAACGCGGCGGGGCAGCGTATTGAACCGCCGGTGTCGGTGCCCAGTGCCATCCGGACCATCCCGGCTGCAATCGCTGCGGCGCTTCCTCCGGATGACCCGCCGGGCACGCGGGTGGTGTCGGCGGGGTTGAGCGTTGGGCCGAACGCGGAGTTCTCGGTCGTCGTCCCCATACCGAACTCGTCCATGTTCGTCTTGCCTACGATTGCCGCACCCGATTCCTTCAGAAGGCCGACAACGTGGGCATCGTAGGGCGGGACATAACCTTTCAGGATCTTTGAGGCGCAGGTGGTCTCAATCCCCCTCGTGGAGATATTGTCTTTTACTGCGATGGCGATACCCGCAAGTTTCCCGCCGCCGTGCGGGGCTTTGTTACAGACAGTGAGGAATGCGTTGTACCGGTCATCCGGCTCAAACGTGATCGCGTGCGCAGCCACTACATCACCCTCGGTGCCTTGATGAACCCGTCTTCTTGCGCTGCGGCATTCTTCA
>JAPKXX010000017.1 GCA_026394595.1 Methanoregula sp.
CAACAAAGAAAACGTCGGGTGCGTACTCCGTTATGTACCGGACAGCAACGGCGAACGGGTGAATACTGCGGGTGTCCGGTATAAAAAATTCGATTTTGAGGATGCCTTTGCGTTTATCGCACAACAAAAACCGCAGTATCATGGATCTATTCTGCGAATACCGGTCCACGATGTGAAGAATGTACTCAAGCCGGAGCACGAAATGCCCCGTATCGCGGCAAGGAACCGGCATGTCGCACGGCTTTTTTCCATCTTTAAGATCCCTGCCGGTTTTATCGGTTGTACAGGATCACTGCTCTGCGGGCTTGAGAATGAAAACTCAGACATCGACCTTGTAGTCTATGGGAAGCACTGGTTTGCTGCGCAACGGACACTCAAAGGAGCGATTGCTGCCGGGACGATTGAGGGGCTCTCGCCCGGGATGTGGCGTAAAGTATACGAAAAGCGCAAACCGGCAATCCCGTTTGACACCTTTGTGCTGCACGAGCAGCGTAAATGGAACCGCGGGCAGATTGACGGGACGTATTTTGACCTGCTTTATACGCGTTCGTATAATGAACTGGACAGTATCAGCTTCGGACACGGGGTCGTGCTCGGAAAGGCAACAATCGAAGCGCAGGTCACTGATGCCTCGTTCGCATTCGACAGTCCTGCAGTATATGACATCAATCACAATGAGTTCTCCCGCGTGCTCTCGTTCACCCACACGTACAGCGGGCAGGCAGTTGCAGGTGAGACAATCGAGGCGTGCGGGGTTGCCGAACAGCACGGCGACGAACGCTGGCTTGTGGTTGGCACAACACGGGAGGCGCGGGGGGAGTATATCCTTTCAAAGACGCTTCTTGAAGCCACTGCTGTTCAGAGGTAAATTCTCCTCTTATACCATCCAAAGTATGCCACAACCGCAATCACCGGAAGTACGATAACAATTATAATCGGGTTTTCCTTTAGTATTCCCAGCATCCATGCAAACATCCCGATATCGGTGATGATCGCGGGTTTTTGCATAGGCTGTACTGTCACATTCGGTTGTTCCTGCTGTTTTTCAACGGTCGCTTTTGCGGTGAGCATACCTAATCACAAAAAAATTAATGAATAGTCTTCGATGAAATGAATGATGAGAGAATTCTCGTTCTCAAATTCCCCAAGGTGAAATCCCCCCTTGATTCATCAGACAGAATAAACGAAGCGGGCGTTTGCTATCCTGCTCACCCCTGACAACCAATTTATGTATCTTGTCGCCCCACCCGTACTGCGATGAACTGGATTTTTTTCCTGGTCTTTCTTGTTAGTATATACGCCATTGTGGCGTACTATATTCACTCCAGGAAATTATTTTCGGATCATGTCATGTTCTACGGCCCGATCATGGCAATCAAGACAAACCGAGTCGGATTTTTCGACCGGTTGAACGCCATCCGGACCTTTCTCCGGCTGTATGGCACGTTCGGCGTGCTCATGGTCGTGCTCGTCTCGGTGTTCATCACGGTGATGCTCGTCCTCTCAGTCAGGTATACCCTGATCCTGCAACCGGAACCGTCCGGCATCTACAAACCGCAGAACATTCTGCTGCTCCCCGGCATCAATGAGTACGTCCCATCCACCTTCGCTGTCTGGCTCGCGTTCATCATCACCATCGCTGTCCACGAGTTCGGTCACGGTTTCCTCTGCCGGGTTGAGAGGATCACCGTAAAAGGCATGGGTGTCATCCTTGCGGTCATCCCCATCGGGTTTTTTGTCGAACCTGACGAGGAAGAGCTGGAAAAGACCAAAGGGATGCCCAAGATGCGGATGTTTGGTGCCGGTATCACCAACAACCTTGTTGTGGGCTTTTCCTGTTTTGTCCTGCTCATCCTGCTCATCGGCATCGCAGTACCGATAACAGCGCCGGTCATCCACGGGATCTACAAGGACTATCCTGCGTACAAGGCTGGAGTTCCCCAGGGGTCGGTTGTAAAGGCGGTGAACGGGTATCCGGTGAATACCCGCGACGATGTAGCAACAGCCCTGAACAATACAAAGCCCGGTGATGAACTGGTGCTTCAGGTAGAAAAGGATGCGGCGATATCGGATTACCCCCTCACCCTTACAACATGGCCGGAGGAAGCCAACCGGACGAGTGGGTTCATGGGTGTGCAGTACTACGATGGCGCATCGATCAAGCAGGCGATCGGCACCATGGTCTCCCCGTTCGGGGTTCTCCAGTTCCTGATCATCCCCTTCGATACTTCGGCAAACGCCCAGTTCCTGCGGATCCTCGCGTTTGATTCTCTCGATGAACAGTACTATCAGGTGCCGTTTGACGGGTACTGGGGAATTGTACACCTGCTCTTCTGGTGCGGCTGGATCAACATCAACGTCGGGATCTTCAATGCAATCCCCATGATCCCGCTCGATGGAGGGTATATCCTAAAAGAGGGTGTGGACCGGATCCTTGACCGGCGCGGGCTGTTGAAATGGGCACCCCATGTGGTCAGTACCGTCAGCTACGTGATGCTTGTTATGCTGATGTCGCTGATCCTGCTGCCGTATTTGCTGCATATTTAATAAAATTGGTGTATCTTCCCTGACCAGCAGCGATACAATCAGGTGAAAAATGTTGGCATCTGTTATCGTCTGCCACCCATTGTTGTCTTTGCGACCGCATAGAGTTCAGGTTCCACCTGCTTTAGCCGGTGGGCAATGGATGATAACGGGACTGTCACAACATGGGCTCTCTGCAACGCCACCATGGTCCCAAAGTTGCCCATCCTGATCTGGTCTACAGCAGCAACGCCAAACCGTGTGGCAAGGACCCGGTCGAATGCCGTTGGAGTCCCCCCGCGCTGGACGTGGCCAAGATTTGTCACCCGTGTTTCAATACCAAGCCGCCGTTCCAGTTCCCTGCCAAGCAGGTTCCCAACACCTACAAATTTCTCATGACCGCACTCATCTAAATCAGATTCCGGAACCGAATGATCTCTGATATCCTCCAGAGGGGTCCCCTCGGCTATGACCACGATCGAGAATTTTTTCCCTGCCGTATAGCGTGCCTTGAGATTATTACACACGTCATCCATCGTAAAATGCACTTCCGGAATCAGGATCTCATCTGCCCCACCGGCAATGCCGGCCTTGAGCGCGATCCACCCGACCTGGCGGCCCATGACTTCGACAACCATAATCCGGTGATGCGATTCGGCGGTTGTGTGGAGCCGGTCGATCGCCCCGGTCACGATGGAAACGGCGGTATCAAAACCGATTGTCATATCGGTTTCAGGGATATCATTGTCGATGGTCTTTGGAACCCCCACAAGTGGGATGCCGCGAGTGGCGACCTCATGCGCTGCTGTAAGCGTCCCGTTTCCACCCACCACAACAAGCGCATCAATGGCAAATTTTTTCATTGTATTTTTTATTCTCTCAAAATCTGCAGGATTTTTCAGCGGGTCCGTCCGTGAGGTGCCAAGAATAGTACCCCCCCGCGATATGATCCCGGAGACGGAAAAATCGGTCAGAGGTTCAACTTCCCCCTCGATAAGTCCTTGCCACCCGTTCCGGATGCCGATTGTCCTATACCCTTGCTGCACACCGCTGCGCACGACTGCCCGGATCACCCCGTTCAGGCCCGGGCAGTCGCCCCCTCCTGTGAGGATACCGATTGTTTTCATTGTGTACCGTCCCCTGTTTTCAGGACTCCTGGCTCAGGTAAATTTTCATTGCCATCTCTGGATCTGCGTTCTCGATAGTGACCGCGTAAATTGCATTGCACATACGGATAGCTTCGGGAAGGGATCGCTGGTGTATATTTCTTCCGGTCGCATTTCCTGCCGCTCCACCGATGTGGATTTGTTCGTGGAGCTCCTGCAGGAAAGCAGAGGCGTCAGTACTTGATCCACCGGCGCAGACCACCCGTGTCCTGCCTGCCGCACGGACCCCCTCCTGCAGGAGTTGGGCTGATGACTCACCATCTTTTTTCGGGGCATTGACCTTGACAAAATCGCTGCCCATACATGCGGCAACTCCACAAGCACCCGCGATCAGGTGGGGGTCTTTTTCGTTCTTTACACCCTTCCCCCGTGGATAGATCCAGAGTACTGTCACAAAACCGTATTCATGCGCCTGGTGAATCACCTGAGCTGCCTCGCGTAGCATCTCGTTCTCGTATTCACTTCCAAGGTATATGGTGTAACCAATTCCGGTTATGGAAAGTCCTGTCTGTTCCTTAAATTTTACAACCTGCGGGACAGAATACCATGCGGTGCTTATCGGGTCTCTTTGTTCCGTCTTCACAAGATGGGTTTTTGAATTGAGTTTGACCAGATACGGCACTGTTTTATAATCCTTACCGTACTGTGCGATGAGTCCCATTTGGGCAGCAAACACCCCAATCTTTGCCCGGGATGCAATCCGGAAGAGGTGCTCCGGGTCGCCATCATCGGAATGGATGGCTGGACCGGAAAAATCATCATTAAGGTGTTCGACTTTCTGGTCCCCGGCAAAGAGCATCAGGCGCCCGGTGCCCCGTGTCATCATTGAGAAATTTTCAAGGTATGCTGTCCGCGATTTTGCCGGTACATCGAGCGGTATACGGATCGGTTGTTGTCTCACGATTATTCCCCCATGAGAACTCTGTCACCTTCCGGTTATCGTGCAGGGGTCATAATGATGTGTGCATGGTGATCGTTCTGGAAAAGCTCAATTTTCATATACCCCGGTGATTCGACCGATTTTCCAACGGGATCCTGCTTCTTCATATCCGAAAAACCTTTTCCTTTCACATACAGACGGGGGATAGTTTTGGCTGAACGGATCAGGCAGGGAATGATTTACCGGCCAGTCTCCATGAAGATACGGCGGTGGATTATCCTCCAGCACAGGATCAGCTGCGCGAGGTCGCCGGCAGTCAGATACGTCCTGTTCTTGAAGATTGAGATGGGGTGGACCCGTGTCTGATGTTCAATACTGTTCTCGAGTTTTTTCACGACGTGTTCACTCAATTCGCCATCCATGATCAGATCCCCCATCTTGTGACCGTCATGCTCGCTGGTTCCGAACTTGAGAGAGAAATCTCTCTGGGAAAGTGAGAGGATCGAGAACAGGTCCAGTGAGAGGTCGATATTCTCAATATTCTGTTTCATCCTGCTCTGGGAGAGGGTTATCCGGTAGACATTCCGTTCAAACCCGAGATGTTTGCCGTATTCAGAGTAATCGATGCCAATAACGGCATCAGCGAATTCCTTCTGGGGGGCGATGTAGTTCTCATAATCAGGTTCCCTCTCGGTAATTTCTTTCAGCACATCTTTCTCTGAATACCCCCTTTTATTCATATCCCGTCGTATCTTCCAGTCATACTTGACCTCTTTTACCGGATCCACGAAGAGCGAAAAATCGAGATTATGACGAAGTGCAGGCGTAAATAATGTATGGAGCCCTTCAAGTATCAGGATCTTTCTGGGCCGGAAAATAACGGGCGGGTCGAAGGTTCCGGTACTATGGTTATAGACCGGCTTTTCAATAGGGACTCCACGCTTGAGCAGTGCAAGATCCTTTTCAAGCCTATCGAGCCGGTTTGCACGGGGATCAAGTGCTGTGATTCCGTGTTCCTTTCGACCATTCCGGTCAAGGCTGTGGTAGTCATCCAGCGTTATGGTCGATACCATGTCATCGCCAAAGATGCTCCGGACCCCCTGCGTGAACGTGGTCTTTCCCGATCCACTATCGCCGGCAACCCCAAGAGTAAAGATATACGGTGACGCTGCGATCGTATCCTTGAAATTGGGGTGGTGCATGAATGATCCCGTTATGGTTGTTGTACCGTATCAATGGAAAACCATTCTGCAGGCACGGGCAATTTCTGCCACGCTCCAGGCTTGGGCGACGCAACCTCTCGGCAGATAGGGGGGATCGCCATCGAAGATCTCGGATATGTAACCCACACCGGCTTCCCTGAGATGGTGAAGGATCGGAGTAAGCAATGGCTCGATCATATCCCGGTGGACTCCGTTTCGTATGAGTGCATCGACATACCAGCCGGTCAGCCAGGGCCAGACACACCCGTTATGGTAACTGCGGTCACCGGAATAATGTCCCTGGTACCGCGTATCCAGCGGCGAGAGCGTGCGTAACCCGTAGGGGGTCAGCAGGTTTTTATTGATCGTGTTGAGGGCTTTTGTTGCCTGATCCTGATCAACAAGACCAAGCGCGATAGCGATTATCTGGTTCGGGCGGATGGAAGGATCAACCGGATCGATGCAGTCAAAAAGGCATTGCCTGTCTTCGTTCCAGAACATTCTGAATGCTTCCAGTGCAGAATCAAAAGGTACGGGCGTCGTGATTCCCATTGCATCAGCTTCTGTCAGTGCACTGACCCATAACGCATTGATCTCGACCGGCTTTCCTTCACGGGGGGTGAACTCCGTGTCCATCCAGGTGCTCTTTGGCACAACGGAGATAAGGTCATGGTCAAGCGTAGCGACTGGTGAAGCGGGATAGTTATCAAGTATATCACGGATTACCGGCTTCATCCCCTCAATAAAGTTGTCATCCCCCCAGCGGCGCCGGTACCGCATAAGGGCATGGATGAACCATAGGGAAGCATCACTTGTATGATAATTATCCGGGAACCTGTTTGGGATTATGCCACCGTTCATCCCGGATGCGAGGCGTTGCAGTACTGCCTGTGCAGCAATTTTCCGTTCCCGTTCAATTAACAGCCCTGTGATGCTGATCGCAGAATCCCGCCCCCATGATTCGCAGAACCAGTGGTAGCCAGCGAAGATCTCGTCCCCGTGCCAGAACGCATCAGATGCCCACTCGAGCCAATCAAGGGGGGATTGAGGAGAGGGTATGCGGTTCTTGTTCACCGGGGCGTGCCCTTTCCGTGTGCATTGGAACGTGACCGTGCAGTCCCTTACATGGCTATGGAAAAATCCTGGCGAATAGAGGTCCTCAACAGGCTCATACCCGCGCTCGTGCTCCTGTTCATACCAGACATTCCAGTAAGTAACAGGATCAGGTTCAAACGGGAGGTCGCTTTCAAAAAAGAGATTCCCCCAGCGTACACCATTGCGTTCACTCACACATAGAGGATGAGGTGCCCGAACAACCTCATTCACCGAACGGTCAGTGATAAGAGGACGGATCCAGAGATCTGTGTCACCGCTGATATCATACGTAACCCTGAGAACACCGTTAAACGTGACGGTCTTCTGGATAGTGACATCACCCACTCTATAGACCCAGCGGGGCGGGTAAACCGAGAATGCGTGGAGGTACTTCAGCCCTGTATCGTCAGATGCCCCCTCATACTGCTGGGTGGAGATACGCGTGGCATGTACCATCTCATCAAGTCCGGCAAGATAGAGGCGTCCGTTGTCTACGAAAAGCCCGTGGTATTTTCTGGTGTTGCCACCCACAGTCGAAGATGAGTAGGCATGGCCTGCCGTCATGAGAAATTCAAGCCTTCGTGCGGCAACCGGTTCCTGGATCTCCCGACTGTAATGGAATGCCATCGGCGCCTGTCCCTTTCCCTTTATTTCCTGCCGTCAACCAGTTCCTGGTATATCCCGATGGTCTTTTCTGAGGCAATTTCCCAGGTGAAGTGCTCCAGCACCCGGCTCCTGCCGTTCTTACCCATGGTGGCGGCTAGATCAGGATCTTTGAGGATCTTTACGACATATTTTGCGATATCCAATGGATCATACGGATTGATATGGAACCCGCAGATTTCGTTTCCGGTTGGGATCACCTGCTCGCGGAGACCGGATGTACCAGTTGCACCTACGACGACTGGTTTCCCCATTGATTGCGCCTCGGTGCAGACAATACCGAACGGTTCGTACTTCGAGGGGAAAACGGCGATATCGCAGGCTGCATAATACATGAGCCGCTCCTCCTCCGGCACCATCCTGAAGTGCAGCAGAACGTTCTCCTCCAGATGGAGATCGCGTACCATTTGGGTGAGCATCTGATCCATCTCTCCCTTGCCTAAAATGACCAGTTTTGCATCAGGGATTTCTTTTATGATCTGGGGCATTGCCCGAACGAGCGAGTCGACCCCTTTCACCCAAGTGAGCCTGCCGATGAAAAAGATCATTGGGGAAGATCCGATCCCGATCTGTTCCCGGAATGCCTCTACCTCCTGACCTGAAAACCGCACAGCGTCATATTTCCCTGCATCCACACCATTGTGAACAACCCGGATCTTCTGCTCCGGATACCCGCATCTCATCAGTTCGTCCCGCATTGCATAACTGACGGTAATAATCCGGTTGGCACTTATAGCAGCAATGCGCTCAATGTCCTTAACCGTTGCAGACCCGGAGGGATTTCGCCCCTGCTCATTTGAGTGAAAGTGGATAACAAAGGGTGTGTCGAGATTCCGTCTGGCGATAATACCCGCGAGCGCGGCAAGCCAGTCATGTGAGACCAGAATATCAAAATTGTGGTGCTCTATTTGGACAAGGGAATTCACCAGTTTTGATGCGGAAAGGATATTGTATAGAAGGGTATTTGTAAAAAATTCCTGTCCATTCGTGTCCCATGTCTTCATTTCAGCAGGATTGACGATGGAAAGGATGTCAGAAAAGGCCATGAGCCTAGGGCGGTGAACCTCTGCACCCGCCCAGGTATCAAATGTGGGATCATCTCCTGTATTTAATGAGAAGACCGATATAGAATGTCCCTTGAGGATGAACTGCCTTGTAATCTCTTTTGCATAGGTCCCCAGCCCCCCCCGGAAAAAAGGTGGAAATTCATCAACAAAATAGGCGATCTTCATGCGATCACACGGGAATAGGTCTCCGTTATCTTCCTCCCAATCGGACCCCACAGGAACATACGATCAACTTTTTTCCTGCCCCGTTTTCCAAGAGCTATCGCATTTTCTGGATCATCCATCACGCTGTTGATCCCCCATGCCAGCGAGTCCGGTTCGGGTTCAACCTTCACACCGTCCACGAAAGCATCGATATTCTCAGAGAGCCCGCCAACATTGGACGCGACAACACCTTTCTCTGCACTCCACGCCTCCAGCAGCACGAGGCCGAACGGCTCGTTCCTGCTGGGGATTACCACGAGATCGCAGGCGTTCAGGAGACGGACGTACTCCGAGTCTGGAATGTAGCCGACAAAATTAACGGGGAGATCCTTTGCCCGCTCCGCCAAAAACTGACGCATGTCCCCATCTCCTGCAACGATTACCTTGGCATCCCAGTGGTTCTGGCACACTTTTCTCACTGCCTCGATAAGCAGATCCGGACCTTTCTGGTAGACAAGCCTGCCGATGTATAGGATGAGCGGGGCGAACGGGTGGATACCGTATGCCTGCTTCACTTTGCCTGCATCGATCTCCGCGCGGAACTCGCGTGGCACCACGCCATTGGGAACCACGTCACACTTCCAGTCGGGCACATTATAGAGTTGCATGACCTCGTTTTTCAGGGTCGCAGATACGGCCGTCACCCGCTTTGCAATCAGTCCCCCGTACCACTCCTTGCCTGAGATCTCCTTATACTCCCACCAGTCGCCGAACTGGTTTCCATTCCTCCCGTATTCTGTCGAATGATAGGTAAGGATGGTGTTCCGATCCTGCAGGGTATGGAGCGCTTGGACTGCATGCCAGTCATTAAAATGGAGGAAATCAAATTTCCGATTTTTATCGAACCTGTGGAAATTCTCGACCATCCCCCGGCTCATACTATCACAATACTCCACAATGTTGTTGCCCTGGGGCTGGCAGTAATGGTAATGGACTCCTTTGATCGTCTGGTCCTGGATCCAGCCACGGGTGAAGTAGTGCACATCGTGGTGCATCGCCAGTGTCTCAGCGAGATGGGTCGCGGCACGGGCAAGTCCGCCCACGCGTTCGGCGTAGAGTGATTCCCAGCAGAAAATGGCTATTTTAAGTGACTCCACAGTCGTTCCCTCCATTCACAAACAAGATTGGTAAGCTCCTGTCGCTCTGTGCAGTGTTTGATGCTTTCAGCAAGGTGTGTGTCCCCAAGCACATCCGTAATCCAGCATGCAAAGTCCCCCCGCTCCAGATGGTGCTGGATAGAGTCCTTGGGCACGATATGCAAAAGCTCGCAGAACTGGTCCAAGTTGTATGCCGTATACCCGATAAAACCGGCAGGAGATGCGAAATGGAACGCGGTTTCCGGGGACAGCGTCCGCAATGTCTTTGCTGCCTTGCGGTTCTTCATACCACGGATGTTGCGTTCCTCATAGTCTGCAAGAATTCTCATGTATGTCCTGAACGCATCTTCGCCTTCGAGATAACAGAAATACGAGTGCACTTCGCCACAGGAACCATACTTGGACGCCATGTAGTAGAAATGATCACTTGTCTGGAGGTATCTCCAGACCTGCTTGTCCTTTGCATAGGCGCGTGCCGTCTCAAGGGCCCGACACGCTGCCTGCTGCCGGTCGTTTCCCATCCATGCGGATGTATCCTTCTCGATATCAGCCCATGAGATTGTCTCGGTCACATCAATAGTTCCAACCGGTGAATAATCCGCAAGTACTTTTGACGGCAGGATCGTAGAGACTCCCTGCGCTGAAAGCTCTTCCGGAAGATACCGCAGGAAATCAAAGATACCGGTGTCCGGCCACAAATGCTCCCCGAAGGATTCATAGTCTAAAAAGACATTCACGA
>JAPKXX010000077.1 GCA_026394595.1 Methanoregula sp.
GAGCCGGGATTATTGCCTCGATTGTCGGCACCTTCTTTGTCCGGACGTCAAAGAACGAGAGCAGTGCAATCCACCGGGCATTCAACACCGGGACGTTTGCCAGCCTCATTCTCACGGTCATTGCCACGTACTGGCTCGTTGACATGCTGCTTGGCAGCAAATACCTCGGTGTATTCTATGCCACAATTGCAGGACTGGTCGCAGGTTTCCTCATCGGGTTGGTAACCGAATACTATACGTCCTACGACAAACCTCCGACGAAACGTATTATTGATGCATGCCAGACCGGTGCTGCAACCGATATCATCGCGGGGCTCGCAACGGGAATGGAGAGCACCTTTATTCCGGTGGTCATCGTGGCGGTCGCGATTCTTATTGCGGCATTTACTTCGGGACTTTATGGTGTCGCAATTGCCGGGCTCGGCATGCTTGCAACCCTCGGCATCACGCTCTCAGTGGATGCCTATGGTCCGGTCGCAGACAACTCTGGCGGCATTGCCGTGATGTCCCACCAGGACAAGAGTGTGCGCGAGATTACCGACACACTGGATGCTGTCGGCAATACGACAGCGGCAATCGGAAAGGGGTTTGCAATTGCCGGTGCAGCACTCACGGCACTGGGTCTTTTTGCCGCATACACGCAGGCGGTTAATTTGAATATCGTTGATATGCTCAACCCTGTTGTTTTTGTCGGGATCCTCCTTGGCGCCATGCTGCCGTTCCTTTTCTGCTCCTTTGCAATGAAGGCTGTCGGTCTTGCGGCGGGCAAGATAGTACAGGAAGTGCGCAGGCAGTTCAAGGAGATCCCCGGGCTGATGGAGGGGACAGCAGAGCCCGACTACGCCGCATGCATCACCATTTCCACCGATGCGGCACTGAAGCAGATGGTTATTCCCGGCTGTCTCGCTATCGTTGCACCGCTCCTCATCGGAAAAGTGCTGGGTATCGGTGCCCTTGCTGGGTTCCTTGTCGGATCCATTGCCACGGGATTCCTGCTTGCTGTCATGATGGCAAACGCCGGCGGTGCATGGGACAACGCCAAGAAATACATCGAACAGGGGCACCTTGGCGGCAAAGGCTCACCCGCTCACAAGGCAGCAGTCACCGGGGACACGGTCGGCGACCCGTTCAAGGATACCGCGGGCCCCTCGCTCAATATCCTGTTAAAACTGATGGCGATCGTGGCAGTGGTCTTTGCACCGCTGCTTATCTAAAAATAAATATCCTCACTTTTTTTTTCACGCCCGTTATCCCAACAAACCAGTCCGCAAACTGCGGTTCAGCGGTCCGCGGGAGCTGCTTTTAGTTCCTCTCCTGCATGCTTCTGCTGGTGCATGTCCAGATCGGCATAGGTCTTGAGAAGAAGGAAGAGCACCAGCACGGGCAGGGATGCGTTAATCCCGATAACATGGAGTGCAAACATAACGATTGAACCGAAGATGATGGTCAGGTGCATCGGGACGATCCGCTGGTATGGGCGAAAGAACTCCTCTGCGATGAATGTTGAACTCTGCCGGACATCTTTCCGGTGGTAGAGAAACAAGTACAGGTGGTTTGCAAAGAAGAGCCCGCATGCGATGTAATTGGGGGGATTGGAAAAATTGACCGATCCAAAGAGCCCGGACTCCACAATGAAAGAAAAATACCCGTAATGGAACAGGCCGTAGTGGAGGGCAAAAAAGCCGGCAAGGACGCATTTGTAGAGCCAGATATACTTCAAACCGACAATTCCTGACCCGCCCTTTTCCTTAAGTGACCTTCCAATGTCAAAGGAAAGCGCTGAGGTATCAATACCCAGAAGCGTGATGACAGTAAAGATTCCGATGATGACACTCTGTGCCCAGTAGATGCACATGACGGTGGCAACGTCCCAGTGCCCGCCTATAGCGAGGACGATAGTCACAAGATTGGCAAAGAGCAGCGAGATGACTGGGGGGGTTATGATGAGTTCCCCGGGAAGAATGCGGGACAGGACTGGGGGTGCAATTATGCGGTACCGCTATGTCTGCTTATATAGCACATGGATATTTCGATCCGGTAATAAGCACATGGCAACCTTCAGAACAAGGCAATGTGGCATAAGATGCGGATTACCCGCAGGTGTTTTATTACTCAGGTGATGCAATCTATCATTTGGAGGTTTCAGGGTTTCACGAATACTTGTTGCATATGCATCACGGAAAGGATCAACAGCCGGGATCGCACAGGCTGTCGGCAGGGAACTTGAAAAGGCAGGAATTACAGTTGAAGTTGCCGAAATGAGAACAGTAACTTCGCTGGAAAGCTATGATGCGGTCGTCATCGGGGCACCGGTATATATGGGGCGACTGGTAGATGACATTACCGACTTTGCCAAAAGATACAAAAGCGAGCTTCAAAAAAAGCCGGTCGCAGCGTTTGCTGCCGGGATCGCCCCCGTTGCCCCAAAGGTCGAATCGGTTGATACTGTGATGGAAAATCTCCGGAAGGTATTGGATCCCATACAAACGATTGCAGTGACGATGTTTGCCGGAACGCTCGATCCGGCACAGCAGTCCTTTATTGAACGAACAATGACCAAGCTCCTGAACGTCCCTACTGGTGACTTCCGCGACTGGACCGCGATCACGGCGTGGGCGAGGGAACTTTCATCCGTGTTGAAGGTGTAAACAAGCATTCGATGCCTCTCCAACACCTTGTTTGGAAAAAGCTGTATCCTGTCACCAAAGCGGGTAGGAGACTGGCGGGATATGGCAGGCGGTTCGGGTATCGAAAGTTTAGGTATATGGGGTGTTGGCGGTACATCTTGTATCACGGAAGCGATCAGCTAGGGAACAACCATGGGAGATGAAAAACAGGCAGCGCCAGAAACCGGCCGGGATGCTCTCCTGACAGATCCCCCGTTTTATCTTCCGGAGTTTGAGGCGTCGTACCGGTTTATCATCGACGAATATGAGGTTTCACCCCGGGATATTGCCATTTTTTTACCCTGTGCCGTCCGGAAACCCTATAGTACAAGCCCCAGCCACCAGCTCATCAGAATGATCATCTCGCAGGTCCTTGACCCTTCACAGTACCATATTGTTATCTTCGGGACCTGTGGGATTGTGCCGTCAGAACTTGAAGAGATGTACCCGTTTGCCCATTACAAATACATGCTCGGAAAATGCAGGGACGATACAATTTTACAAGATTTTCTTCGTATTGAGATCGAACGGGTCGCAGGGTACCTGGATAAGACACGGCATGTATACAAATACCGCATAGGGTACTGCCTGGGTCTTTTCCGTGAAGCCCTCATACGGGGATCGAATGAAGCAGGGGTACCGATCGACCTGATTCTTCCCACCCGTGACATGATTAATAAAATCATCGAAGAAGAAGACTGTGTTTTCGAGGAGGGGAGCCTCTCAATGGAAGAGTATTTGGGAGAGTTCTGTGACGGGCTTATCAGGTTCAGGGATTCGCACGAGAGGAACACGGGGACCTGAACGGAAGTTCAGCAGGCGGCAAACACCGCAAGAGAACGGGGCGATGGGGTCCTGGAAAAACCCGCACCTTACTTAGCCCCTGGCGGGAAGTGCTGGCAACCGGTCGCGGACGTGCCAGAAGATGAGCGCCAAAACGACGTAGATAACGGCTACAAACAACTCGAACTCCCCCAGTCCTCACACTCCTCATTGATTTCAGATCTACTTAATTGGGTAAGGCACCTTACTCCGTACATCTCTCGCGGGGAACGGTATCACCTGAGATAAAAAATACACAAAAAATATGCCATTGTATCAACCTACACCATCATGGACGATATCATCAACAAAATCAAGGAGGAATTACGCCACAGCGCAGACCCAGCCATCCGGAAATCTGTTCGGCGGTTCTTTAAGGAAGAGATTGAATGTTACGGCATAAAAACAGCAGCCGTCATCGCGATTGCTAAAAAGTACTGGAAGGACGTAAAATCCCAGGACAAGGGGGAAATCTTCTCGCTCTGCGAGAAACTCTACCGTTCAGGTTACATGGAGGAGGCGTTTGTTGTATCCGCCTGGGTCCCGAAACTTGCAGACCGGTTTGAGCGTGAAGACCTCGCAGTGTTCCGGCTCTGGATTGATTCCTACATCACCAACTGGGCTGCGTGCGACGGGTTCTGCAACCATGCGGTGGGCGACTTCATCGAAAAATTCCCCGAATGTATCGATGAACTGAAACGCTGGACGCGGTCGAAGAATCGGTGGATGCGCCGGGCAGCAGCAGTCTCGCTGATCGTGCCGGCAAAGCGGGGGATGTTCCTCGGCGATGTTTTCGAGATCGCTGACCTGCTGCTGACCGATAACGACGATAAGGTGCAGAAAGGCTATGGGTGGCTTCTCAAGGAGGCGAGCCGGAAGCACGAAAAAGAAGTGTTCGATTATGTGATGAGAAATAAGAAAGCAATGCCCCGGACAGCGTTGCGGTACGCAATCGAGCTGATGCCAAAAGACATGAAAGCAGAAGCGATGAAGAAGGACTGGAAGTAATTGAGATATGCCGGGTCTGGAAAACAGAGGATGAATTTGTGGGCTGTGGTCCCCTAGATATTCAGCTGGATGCGTTTACTTACATCTAATGCCATCGGGAGGTCAAGGTATCCTTCCAGAAACCATTGTGGGGGACCGATAGGCCCTGTGCCACCCATAAAACCAGACCCGCCGATCCTGATTGAGCCGATACTGATAACCGGACCACCAATGCCTGCGGACTGCCTAAAAGAGTTGGCTTCCTGTGGGACACCGACCCTGAACGGGTAGTTTACCGGCTGACGTGTCTTTTGATATTCCCGCTCGCTATCCAACTGGAGGACGAATTCATACACTGTCCGTGTGACCGTGGTCATGTGCCCCTGACTGGAAGAATAGTGCGATCCGGAATCGGGATGATATTCATTGAATTTCTGTTCAGCAAACAGTTTGAGGAAGACACCGCGTCCTTTTACCGATGAATTTACCGTCAGTGCCAGCGTCCCCTCAATCGCCTCCCCGACCGCGTATGCCGTTCTGGGGATATAAATTTCAACCTTTCCCGCACCTATTCCAAACATAAAAAAACCACAGTATTCCTCCGGGTGCGGGATTCCTATTTTAATATTTCTTTTATTTTGGAATTCTCCCCTGCCCACCCGCCCCGTTTTAGTCCTTCCTGCCCGTCAGCACAACAAAAGTCCTGTTCCGGTATACTACATCGACGTCAGAGAACCCGCTGTCCAAAAGCCATTTGAGCTGCACGGAGAGTTTTGCATTCATGTCAAGCGTTGCCCGGCGCCTCAGGATCTCTACACGTTCATCGTCTCTCAGCGGACTATTGAGGACAAACTCGTCCCAGTACTGCACATACTTCCGCTCCAGTGCAGGTGTCTCCCCTGCTGCCTGGTCGGCATTCACAAAGACGCCGCCCAGGTTCAATGCATCGTAAATCCGCTGGTACAGCCCCCGTTTGTCTTCGTGTGTGAGATGATGAATCGAGAGAGCAGAGCAGATCAGGTCATACCGGCCCCCGAGGCTCATTGTACTGTAATCACCAGTGATATAGTGGATATTTTTATTTCCTGCAAACCGCTTTTTTGCGACCTTAAGCATCTCTTCAGATATGTCAAGGAGCGTAAGGGAAGCATCCGGGTACCTTTGCAGGAGTAACGCACTGAGCAGGCCGGTCCCTGCCCCGATATCTAGGATCGCCGGGCTGCTATTGGGCCAGTCCACCACCCAGACAGCAGTCCCGTAAAATACGTCAAGCTCGGGGATCACATGTTGCCTCTGGGCGTCATACTCGGATGCGATGGCGTTGAAAGCGTTGCGTATGTGTTCCATGGTGCCGGAGTCCTTTTCCCTGATCCGGTGGGGCGGGATGCGTAATCAATACAATGACAAGATACGGGCTTTTACCAGCGCACGACCAGTGCTGCGATAAGCCGCAGATAAACCTGCTTTTGTAATCCAGCTGAACGTTCGTCCATTAAAAACCTGATTATTTTGCAGATATGTAACCTGCTGGCGAAGAAAAAAATTTTCAACACTGTCGCATTGGATTTGCCAAAAAGAGACCGGACCGGTTATGGGATAGTACCTTTCTGCGATTGAAATATATATCAAGGATGGATAGAAGCACGCCGCAGCCGATAAGGCTGTATCCTATAAGACGATCTTCACCAAACAGAATTCCCGCAATGACAAGAAACAGTGCGATAACTACGATCCTGGATGGTTGTTTTTCTCCTGTTTTTTTACGCACGAATATGAAAAAGATGGCAAGTATTGCCAACACAATTATGGCGATTAGGATATACACCAATGATGGACCCGGCATACTGTTCGTTTATGCCGGCATCATAAAAAATCTTTCAAATCGCCAGATTTTTCAAAAACCTCTCGTGCAGCCGGAGATCCCCGCACAGCTCCGGGTGGAACGCGAGCGCCATGTGCATTCCCTGCTCCACTGCAACAATCCCCTGCGGAATGCGGGAAAGAACGGTCACCCCGTTTCCTGCATGCGTCGCGACCGGAGCTCGGATGAAGATGGCGTGGAAAGGCCCGCCATCAAGCCCATGGATTGGCAGATCGGCTTCAAATGACTCCTTCTGCCGCCCGAACGCGTTCCGGTCCACGGTCATGTCGATCAGGCCAAGCGGGCGGACCCTGGGATCGTCGACATTGGTCGCCATGAGGATCATGCCGGCACATGTCGCAAAGATGCCACCGGAAAACGTGCAGATATGCTCATGGAGATGATTTTTCTCAATCAACCGGGAGATCGTAGTGGATTCACCACCGGGGATCGCGAGCGCGTCGCAGCCTTCAAGTTCGGCCGGCCGTTTTATGGGAGAAACAGAAGATTGATCTTCACGCCCCATACACTTCAGGGCACGCTCGAATGCACCGATATGCTCGCTCACATTTCCCTGCAGGGCAAGGACTCCAATCTTAACGCCCACGGTATTGCAGCACCTGATCTTCTTTGAGTGTGTGGACATCGAGCCCTGGCATCGCTTCACCAAGACCGCGGCTGACGCGTGCGATAACCTTTGCGTCATCGTAATGGTTGACCGCCTCTACGATCGCCTTTGCCATCTTCTGGGGATTTGACGATTTGAAGATGCCGGACCCGACAAAAACACCGTCAGCGCCCAGCTGCATCATCATGGCTGCATCGGAGGGTGTTGCGATCCCCCCAGCAGAGAAGTTCACAACCGGTAGCCTGCCCCGTTCCGAACACTCTATAACCAGTTCTGCCGGAGCCTCGATCTCGCGTGCGTAGTCGGTCATTTCCTGCCGGTCCATCCCTTTGAGGGCCCGGATCGATCCCATAATCGCACGCATGTGGCGCACCGCCTCGACGACGTTGCCGGTACCTGCTTCACCCTTGGTCCTGACCATCGCGGCACCTTCGTGGATCCTTCGCAGAGCCTCACCGAGGTCCCGGGCCCCGCAGACAAAGGGGACAGTGAATTTTTTCTTATCGATATGGTATTGTTCGTCTGCCGGTGTCAGCACCTCGCTCTCGTCAATCATATCCACACCGAGCACTTCAAGTACCTGTGCTTCCACAAAGTGGCCGATCCTCACTTTGCCCATCACGGGGATCGAGACCGCATCGATAATAGCAGCAACCGTCTCCGGATCCACCATACGGGCAACACCTCCCATTTTCCTGATGTCGGATGGCACCCTTTCTAACGCCATCACCGCAACGGCTCCGGCTTCCTCGGAGATCTTCGCATGCTCGGCATTCACGACATCCATGATGACGCCCCCTTTCTGCATGGATGCAAAACCGCGCTTGAGAAGCTCTGTCCCGAATCTCAGTTCCTCAAGTCTCATATGCCCATACTATTGATCCATGATCCCAATAAAAACAGAGTACAAGCGGCAGTTATTGCCGTCATCAGGGTGACCCCTCGGACAGCACGCATGAGCTCCCTGCCCCCTTCTTCAAGAGGCCGCTCGTCATCCCCGATCGAATAGACCCCGGGCTTTTCAAACCTGACACCAACCCCGCCTGCCATTGCCGCCATCACAATCCCGCCATTATACCCGGGGCGGTTCCTCCCGTCCCGGCGCATGATCCGGTACGCGGGTTTGAGCCTGCCCCGTAATGTAAAGTAAACGAGGAGGAAAAAGACCGTAGCCCGCGCCGGAATAAAATTGAGGAGATCGTCCATCCTCGCGGACCACCATCCGAGCCGCTCGCGTTCGTCGCGGTACCCGAGCATCGCATCCATCGTGTTTGCCGCACGAAACATCGCAGCACCGGCAAGCCCGACAAGTG
Organism: Methanoregula sp.; assembly: GCA_026394595.1. Taxonomy (GTDB): domain Archaea; phylum Halobacteriota; class Methanomicrobia; order Methanomicrobiales; family Methanospirillaceae; genus MVRE01. The sequence continues at coordinate 8,278 of JAPKXX010000077.1, forward strand.
AGTAATAGAAGAGGGGTGAGACAATGCTGTCGGTGAGATTCTCGGTCATCGATTCATACGCTGCGGAGAGGATACGGTTCTTGTCCAGAGATGCCGTATCACGTGAGACGAGCAGCTTTACCTTTTCTCTTCCGGCATCCACACCAGCTTTCAGTGCCTCAACGACCGCCAATGCATGTTCCTCAAGAGCCCGCCAGGCAAAGCAGCACTTTAGCAGGAGCGGTGCCCCGATAAGGAATATAAACCACGGCGCAAATTTAAAAAAAAGAAAGAACGGGAAGGCAAATGCAAATGCGGTGATACCCCAGAAAAAGACACCGGCGATCCGCTGGAGATAGACCGGGTACCTGCCCGGTCTGCCCCACCACCCGATAAAGTTCCCGAGAAGTGCGACAGGGTGATAGTGCGTCTGGGGGTCGCCCATCAGCCGATCAATCACAAGGGCGGCAGCGAGCACAAAGACGGGTAATGCTATTACGAGCCCTGCCGGTACCATGTATAGACGGCTCCGATGATGAGCGCGAGGAATGCAGCGGTATTAAGGGTGTCGATCCTCAGGTATAGCCATGCACTGTAGAGGATAAGCGAGAGGCCCATCATCACCATGAGCGGGTGAGGACGTCCGCGGGAAACGGGCAGGATCGGGGTTTCTCTCATTTTTTGCGTTGCAGGACGACCCGGTTGTAGTACATCAACACGGAACAACGCCTTCATCACTCCGTAACCGGTGATAATCTCGATATCAAAAAATCCCTCGTGACAATCCTGACGGACAGGTATGGAAAAGAGCATCTCGTCAACAATATAGAGGTTGTCATGGAAAAATGAGGAAAAAAGGCCGATATTGGACGAAGCGATAGTGATATGGATCGGTGATCCCCGGTTCACAAACCTCAGCTGGAGCGTCCCCCCGAGTTCCACCCTCACCGGTGTTTTTGGAACCTCGATGGTGTTTATCCCGCTCCTGTTCAGGAATATGTCATAGATGTTGTCCACAGTATTGTGCCCCTGCAAAACGGTACTGATGGACAACGGGAGTGTCATTTCTGTACCCTGTTACTCACCGGGGGTCTGGGGGAGAAGGTTGGGGATCCCCTCATGAATCGGATAATCCACCTTGCACTGTGAACAGGTGAGTGTCCCCTCGACAATCTCCCGATCGTTTTCCTCTGCAACCTGAAGCCTAAGGTCCCCCTTACAGGTGGGGCAGCAAAGGATGTCCAGAAGCTTGTGTCTCATGTATATTCACCCCTTATATCGATAATCTGGGTGAGCTCAGGCCCGGTAGAGATGAGTGAAACGGGGCAGCCGATATCGTCCTCCGCGGTTTTGATAAAATTCTTTGCCTTTTTCGTGAGTTTTCCGTATTCGGTCACACCAAAACACGCCTTATCCACCCTGTCGATGCCCGTGATCGCCGCGACGGTGCAGCCATTGATCATCGCTGAATACCGGGCCATCCCGCCATCCCATCCGCCGATCCTGCGCTTGCGGTGGGTAACCGTACCGAACTCCTGAATCCCCATCGCATCAGACTTCTCAAAGGACATCTCAGTTGAGAACGGGCCTTGACCAACACGCGTCGGGTACGCCTTGAAAACAACGATAACATCATCGATCCGGGTCGGGCCGACCCCGTTGTCTGCCGCGATCTGGGACGCAGACGTGTCCTTGCTTGTGACGAAGGGGTAGGTTCCGTAATAGAGCGAGATGCCGAACCCCTGTGTTCCTTCCAGCAGGACAACCTCCTCCTTTTTAAGCGCGGCATCAATCACCTTTGGCACATCGAGCAGGTACTCGGCAAGTTCCGGTACATCCTTCGCCTGCGGGGAGAGCCTCATCACGCGGTCAGAGTTTGCGGGCCCGCACCCGGAGCCCGTGCTGCCGATCTTCTTTGCGAGGTGCGCGCTGCCCTTGTCGCGGGCGATGTGATCCGCGGTAATGATACCGCAGCGAAAATCGACAAAGATCCGCCCTTTTACATGAAGGCGTTCAACCTCCTGCTCAAGAACCCACGGGTCAACAAGAACGCCACTGCCGATACAGAGCTTTGCGTCCTTGTATACAAAACCGGACGGGACCATCCTGACCCCGAATTCCTGGTTGCCGACCTGGACCGTGTGGCCGGCATTCGGACCAACCCCCCCTCGGGAGATGATGACGGGTTTATCCTTGTAGGCGAGGTGGGCAACGATCTTGCCCTTCCCCTCATCCCCAAAAAATCCACCAACGATGATCGTACAGCTCATTTAGATATCAAGTAATGTTAGTTGAATCTGGAAATAAAACATCCCTCATGCATGGATACGCTGGCCAGCGGGGCTGTCCGGTTTTTTCATGAGAAAAAAGGTATCATGAGTCCTGAAGAATAGATTTTTTCTCATGTATTTTCCTTAAAAAAAGTTCTGGCGGGTAGAGAAGGGGTGCTCTCACCTGTGCCAAACGTATTCAGAGCCCCGACATGAAGATTTCCATACGCCCAAGTGCCTCGGTCAGCTGCTTTCGCGAAACGGCATAGGCACATCGGAGATGGTCTGCCCCGCCGGTTCCAAAGACGCTGCCGGGCACAACGGCAACCCTCTGTTCCTTCAGGAGCTGCTCGGCAAAATCAACGTCTGACAGCCCGGTCTCCTTTACAGATGGGAAACCATAAAAGGCTCCTTCCGGCACATGGCAGGGCAGCCCGATGCGGTTCAAGCCGGCAACAAACATGTTCCGCCGTAAGCGGTACTCATTTACCATGTTGTTCTTATCCTCTTCGGCAGAACGGAGTGCTTCAAGCGCTGCAACCTGACCCATCACCGGCGCACACAGCATCACATACTGGTGGATTTTGAGTGCTGCCTCGCAGAGTGCTCTCGGGGCGCACACATACCCGACCCGCCAGCCGGTCATCGCATACGCCTTGGAGAACCCATTGAGAGTGATCGTACGTTCCCACAGATCCCCGACCGTTGCCGCCGCAACATGCTGTCCCTCGTACGTGAGCTCGGAATATACCTCGTCACTGATCAGCAGGAGGTCATGGTCAACGACAATGTCAGATATCGCTTCAAGATCCTCCTTTCTCATGACCCCTCCGGTCGGGTTGTTCGGGAAGTTGATCATCAAGGCCTTGGTCTTATTCGTGATCTTTTCCTGCAGGGCGTTGGGCTTGAGCCTGAACCGGTCTTTTTCCGTGCACTCAACCGGCACCGGAACCCCCCCGGCAAGGGTCACACATGGCGCATATGAGACGTAACTTGGCTGGGCTATGAGTATCTCATCACCCGGGTTGACAATCGCCCGGATGGAGATATCCAGCGCCTCTGATACGCCACTTGTAATAATTATCTCGTTCTCGCTGTCGTACGTGAGGCGATAGTACCGGGTGAGCCACCGGGAAATTGCTTCCCGTAGTGTCTGCAATCCTTTATTTGACGTGTATGAAGTCTTCCCCTGCTCAATCGAGTAGATACTCGATTCGCAGATATTCCACGGGGTGGAGAAATCCGGCTCCCCGACACCCAGCGAGATCACATCCTGCATTGTGAGCGCGAGATCGAAAAATTTCCGGATCCCGGAGGGGGGGAGTCCTTGAGCACGCTCTGAAATAAAATCTCTCATACCCTCACCCTAGAAGGAATAGGGCAACCGCTCCGTTTCCTGTTGCTCAAACAGGATGTTCCCGTTCTCCTTGTACGGCTTCATAATAATATGCGTCGCGGTCTCCCGGATCCGATCCATCGGTGCAACATGTTCTGATACAAACCGTGAGACTTCCTGCATGTTCCGGCCGGTGACGAGGAGCTGGAGGTCATACGTGCCCGTGATCAACCGGACCGTTTTTACCTGGTTGAACCGGGAAAGCCGCTCTGCAATCCGGTCATAGCCGAAATCGCGTTCGGGGCTCACCTTCAGCTCGATGAGTGCAGAGACTTCCCCGTTACCCGCCTTCTCCCAATTGATTACAGCGGTATATTTCCTGATTACGCGTGCATCTTCAAGTGCCAGAATCCTGCCCTCAACATCCTGGACGGAGAGGGTCGTCATCGTCGCAATTTCTTCTGGTGAGAGCCGCCCGTTCTCTTCAAGAATGCGCAGGATTTCGAGATCTTTTTCATCCATTATCTATCACCTGAACCACGTCTTCATCCATTTTGCTTCCATCTGACTCACATCCAGATCTTTTAATCCGTTCAAGCGCGGGTCCTTGAGCACGACCTCGCGGATCTTTCCGGTATTGGAGTCAAACCACATCTCCTTGGTCCGACCGTACCTGCCGCGGCTTACCACGCGGGTATTGATTACGCCGAGCATGTTCAGTTCGGAGATGAGATCGGTGATGCGGCGGTGCGTGAGCACATCAAGCTCAATCGTCGGTGCGATGTCCTGGTATATACGTGAGATGTCTCCACTCGTAAAGATATTCTGTCCAAGTTTTTCGAGGGTCAGCATTGAATACAGGATCAGTTTACTCTGGGTGGGTAGTGTGGAGATGCACTCGATCATACTATCGGTCTCAATCTTTGCCTGCGCCTGTTTGACGTGCTCTTCCGTAACCTTTGCAGAATCATCGCGATCTGCCAGTTCTCCTGATATTCTGAGCAGGTCAAGGGCACGCCTCGCATCCCCGTGTTCCTGTGCCGCAAGGGCGGAACAGAGGGGGATCACCCCCTCAGATATCGCCCCCGGGATGAATGCCACTTCGGCGCGCTGGGCGAGGATGTCAACCAGCTGGGGTGCATTATACGGCGGGAAGACGATCTCCTCTTCTGAAAGCGATGAGAGGACACGGGGATCGAGGAAGTCCTTGAAACTCAGATCATTGGAAATGCCGATAATGCTCACTTTCGAATTTTTCAGGTCGGAATTGATCCTTGTTAAGTTATAGAGTGTGTCATCGCCGCTCTTTTTCACAAGCTTATCGATCTCATCAAGAACAATAACCAGGACGCCCCCGCCGGACTCCAGCTGGTTCTTCAGTTCAGCATACACCTGGTCTGTGGGCCACCCGGTCATGGGAATGTGCGTGTGTGCTTTGTCACTTCCGACTTCGTCCACCCCATAGAGGCATTTTGCAATCTGCGCAAGGACACGGTACTGCGTATCGATCACCTCACAATTGAGGTGGACAATCCTGCAGAGCGGACCCATCTTGTCGCTTGCCTTTTCCAGTTCCATGCCAACATACCGCACACACGCGGTTTTTCCGGTTCCGGTCTTCCCATAGATCAGGATATTGGACGGGGTCTCATTTCTTAAAGAGGGGGCAAGAATTGATGCTACTTCCTCAATCTGTGGCTTGCGGTGCGGGAGAATCTGGGGGCGGTACGAGTGCCGGAGAACCTCGCGGTCTTTGAATATTCTATTGCTGATAAGGTATTTTTTAAATAGTCCTGTTGATGAGTCTTCGGTATCAGGCATAAATAACACCGTGGAGCTGAGTCTTGGTGGTTGGAAATGAAAAAGGTGATTGTTTGTCTGCCATATAAACCCCCCAATTTCCTATGGAAATCCATTATAAACTGAGGCGATTGTTGATTTTGGCTTTATTTTAGGGATTTTAAATTTTATATATTTTTGAGTTGTTTTTTCACATAATATTTTAATATGATGTTAATATAGGGATATGGGTGGACCCACGCACCCCTTTATTTCGTGTGGAGATTCAATAATATGATATCATCATATTATTCTTTTTCAATAATACAACCATTTGTTTATTCTCTTTTATCTCTATAAATACTCATCGAAATTGTTCCAAATAAAAACATGATCTACAAACGATGCAAAGTATTGGTTATTGTAATAAATAGAACCAGAAGGATCAAAAGAATACCATCTGAAACATTTGGGAGTAGTGTTTTCCAATAAGAGTATTTAAAAAAAGTTGGGTAGTGCATTGTTCAGACGAAAGTTCCAGTGGAAGTCAAGGGGTTGCCGTTTTTGACCTGCTTTAAGGAAAAGGAGAGCAATCTTTCGATTTTATTAACTATCAATGACCACTACATTTATAATTATGAAGCACGAGCATCAGCAACCCATCGATGTTACGGTTGCTATTATTACGGTCTCCAGTTCACGAACACCACAAACGGATATGAGTGGGATGGCGATCGGTGAAATTGTAAAAGCGGCAGAGTATCCAATTGTTCATTATGCCCTTGTAAAGGATCAGATAAATGCAATCCGTTCCGAGGTTTTGAATGCGGCACGCCATGCCAACTGCATCATCCTGAATGGGGGGACGGGACTTACGCATGATGATTGCACTATTGAAGCAGTGCGCCCCCTGTTAGAAAAAGTGATAGACGGGTTCGGGGAACTCTTCCGGATGAAGAGCTTTGAAGAGGTCGGTACATCCTCGATCCTCTCCCGGGCGATCGCAGGCACGTATCAAAAATGTGTGATCTTTTGTATTCCGGGGTCGACTGCAGCGGCAGAACTTGCGACACGCGAGATTATTGTACCAGAGATCGTTCATATCCTCTCCCACGCCACCAGGTAAAGTTCAGGCCCGATTCCCCCGATCTTTTTTTGGGGGATACCACACTTTTTCTTTGATCACAAAAAACAGATCGCATTACGTTCTGCCGTGGCAAGGTATGGGATGTAACAACACAGGACAGGATCCCCCCAAGTACCGTTCAAAAAGGCATGCCCTGTTGCTGAGAGACTAACGATAGACCTCAAGGAGTGCGACCCGTTCGAGAACAAGATCGGAAAAGCGCGATTCTCCGGCAACAGCCAGTTCCTCATCTGAGATTGAAAAAAGGGATTTGAGACGCGATTGCTTTTGGGGCCCCACATCATTCCAGTCGTTATCATTAAACTGCATCAGCGGTCTGAGTGCATCCCAGATGTCGTTTTTTGGGGGGCAACAGCATACAAATGAGTGGTTCTCTCCCTCATGGATGCCAAACAAAGAGGCAACAGAGCACTGCCGGCTGCCCGAACCATAGAGAAGCGCTTCCATCTCAAGGGAATTTGCAATAGATGCGTTGCCTAAAAATGATCGCAGTGCGAGACGGGTTGCTAATTCGGCATGCCGCCTGCCAACCATCAGATCCGCATCAAAACAGATGATAGTTGAACCATAGTCCTGTCCAATCGTGCGAAGAGACAAGAGAAATGTTTCGCGATCCTGGATATACGCGGTAGCGTTTCTGATCTCAAAAGCAGATTCCTCGCGACCCATCATCTCCCCCCAAACTGTTGAAGTGACGACTGTCCTGCCTCCGGCAGTTCCCCGGTGCCCCCACCAACTGTCTTTTTTTTCGGCATAAGCTGATCAAAGAGTTGCTCAGCAACTCCCCGCCCGAGAATCCTTGTGATCTCTTCCACTCCTGCTGCTAAAATAGCCTCGGGTGTCGTGATGCCGAGGTTGAACAGCCTGCGGGCGCGCACCCGGCCAATCCCCCGCAGCCTGACAAGTGGCAGCAGCTCGCGCCGTATCCCGTTTTTCATGCAGATCTCGAGCTCGCGGATCTGGGTCCGGAACTGCGGCCGGAACAACCGCGAGAGCTCACCTGCTGCATGCAGGAGCCAGTTTATGCTCTCCACCATCCCGAAAACATCGCCGGGCCCCACAGAATACCGTTCACATAGTTTCGTGTCAGAGAGTTCATCAGCCCAGTCGGACAGGAGCAGCGCAGTCTTGAGCGAACGGTAAAATTCTTCGGCCTCATCGGTATCAGGGGGTGGTGGTATCCATAAAAGTGCGTCCCGTTCATCCAGCACACGCGTGAGCGTTCCCATGTCAGAATTTCGTACATAGAGGGTCGGCATATCCGGTGTACTGCAGATCAGCTGGAGGAGCCCCAGATCTGAGTATTCGGGGCACACACGCAGATCATGGACAATCATGGCAGCGCTGCGCGGGTCGATGTAGAGCCGTGAAACAAGATTCCCGAATTCCGAGGCACCAACATGCTCCCCGATCTCAACCACCATGTCGGATTCGACCAGGAAGGCAAGAGCCGAGTCCATGGCTCTCTGTATCAGACGACCCTGCCGGTGTTCATGGACATAGAACGTCTGGTCCATGAATGCTGCAAGTTCACCCAGCGTAGTTGCAAATCCCGATGCAATCAGGGAGAGGACATGGGTATAGAGCGCGGAGGGTTCTGCGGACCTGGAATGGACCTCTTCGGGCGGGGCCTCGATATACCGCTCAAAGAGATCTTCTATCATGCCCTCCTCTTTGGCGATTAACACCGCCTCACCATAGGGATCGAGGTGCGGGCGCCCCGCCCGGCCGGCCATCTGGTGATACTCGCGTGCGGGGATCGGCTGCATACCCTCCCCGGCAGAAAAGCGAAGAAAATCACGGATGATGACCCTTCGGGCAGGAAGGTTGAGTCCTGCGGCAAGTGTCGGCGTAGACGAAATGCATTTGATCGCCCCCTTCCGGAACCCCTCCTCGACAATTGCCCGTGCTTCGCGGCGCAGACCTGCGTGATGGAACGCGGCACCGTGTGCCACATACAGGGCAAGTGCACGCTCCATTTCGGTCTCTGCGAGAGACTCGAGCCGACGGGCATAGTTCCCGGGTTCGGAAGATTTGCTCTTGATCGCGGATGCAGCCCGCTTTGCGAATGCCTCGGCATTTCTGCGTGACGATACAAAGACGAGACACTGTCCCCCCTCCCCGATCGTATCGAGACAGAGGTTCAGATCCTCATAGTTCCGCGAAACCATGTTTATATGGCGCTCGCCATCCCGGAAATGGATCGAACTGCCGCAGAAAACGCCCTCACGCAGCTCGACAGGACGCCATGTACTCGTAACCAGGCTGGCATCCAGCCAGCTGGCGAGGATCTGGGGGTTTCCTATCGTTGCCGATAATGCGATAAGGTGCAGAGAGGTGTTCTTGCACCGCATCTTTGCTATCACCATTTCGAGCGTTGGTCCTCGGTCGGGTGAATCGATCAGGTGCACTTCATCAATGACAAGGAGCGTGATTTCGGACAGCCAGTGCGTGTTGTTCCGCAGCAGGGAATCAACCTTTTCTGATGTCGCAACAATAATGTCATTTCTTCCGAGCGAATCATCGCGCCGGTCAAAGTCGCCTGTTGAAATTCCGACCCGAACCCCCTTCCCTCCAAACTCTTCAAATTTTTCTGTTGCGAGGGCTTTGAGTGGGACAATATAAAGGCACTTGCCCCCCTTCGCGATATGGTGGTGCATTACCATCTCGGCGACCAGGGTCTTTCCGCTTGCCGTGGGGATGGCAACCAGCAGGTTCCGTCCCTCAAATAATCCCATCCTGACACATTCTGCCTGCGGGGGATAGAGCTCGATGAATCCGGCACGATCAAGGTGTTGCATGAGATGATCCGGGATCGGGAGATCTCTGATACGCATATCTCACCCCATCCAGCACGAACGATGTGCGCTAAAAAACCTGTGCATGTATTGAACCGGAAAATGTAGTAACTGCTAGACTTCAATGGAAAATCTGGCAACTATTTTTCTATACTATCCCCACGCGTGCAGTCGCGTGATCAATAATAATAACTGATGAGGTTCTGCTTTGCCTCTTTCTTCTTTTTATCAAGGAATGCAAAGACGGTTTCATGGGGCACCCCCTCAATCAGCATATCGATGGCGGCCCTGGCAACTTTGAGCTGTTCCGGGTACCCAATCAATGCCACGGTCTTTCCAAATATGGAGATCTCGACATCCGTCATGTCCTCAATCTGTTCCCGTGCACGCCCGTCTTTTCCGATTATCCTTCCCCGCAACCGGTCAAGCTGGCGGGTTCCGTCTGCAAGTCCTGAAAGGTCAATTAGGTCCAGAAGGAGGTCCTCATCCTCCAAGAGCTCGAATGCACGCTCAGGGGAGAATCCCCGGTTGATCGCGTTGATCGTTTCTACCGCCCTCAGCAATGGAACCGTGTTTTCGTCCGCCGCTTCGATTTTGACGCTTCCTTCCTTGCTGTCGATCGTGATTGTCGTCAGGGTCTTTGTCTCGAGCTCTTTTTTTGTTGCACCCCCTTTGCCGATCAGTGCACCAATCCTGCTCCCCGCAATTTTCACTTCCTGCATCATGTCAATTCACCCCATTTTTTTAATTCCTGTAATTTTTCCTTATATTTTTTTAGAGTCCCTTTTTTGTTTCACCTGTGCTCATATGAAGTTACGGTTCCAGTGTATCAAGCCCGGTCACCGCATTGAAGACCTCGATATCGCTTTGCACCGTGCACCGATGTGCAAAGAAACGGTTGATGTTCTTAATATCCCTCATAAGGAACTGGAGTGCACGCGGGTGGTCGAGGGTAACCGATTGCCCCATATCGATGAGATACGGTTTGTCGCCGTATAATATATTGAACTCACTCAGGTCCGCGTGTACCAGCTCTGCCTTGTGGTAGAGTGTATCGATATACCCGACAATGGTTTCATAGATGCTATCGGGATCGCCAATATCCGCGTTGCGCAGGTGGGGATACGGCACTTCGTCTTTACCGATAAACGACATAATAAGAATGTTCCTGTCCCAGACAAGCGGTTCCGGCACGGGTATCCCGCCATCCAGCGCCCGGGCCAGATTGGAATATTCTTTTTTTGTCCATGCAAAGATCAGGTCCTTTCGGTTTTTTTTCACGTGAGAAAACCGGCGGTCTCCAACGATATAAGCACTCATCGTATTGAAGTTTGCCGTACGGATCCGGTAAATTTTGATCGCGACGCCGGCTCCGTCCCGCTCCCCGTAAAACACATTTGCCTCTTTACCAGTACTGATGGAACCTCCGATAACCGATAGCCATTTTTTGTGAACCAGTTTGTACAGCGCAAGGAGGGTAACCTCATCAAAGACATCCTCCCGAACCTTGAGCTGATCGGCGTCTTTTATGCGGATGCCCAACTTTTCGAGATCGTAATCAAATCTCTCTTCTTTTCTGTCTATATTCACGGGATATCCACCAGTTTTTTATTGAGTGCTCTCCATTCAATGAGGCTGGATTATCTGATATAATCGCGGACCGGACTCAGAATCTCAATTAAGCAGTCACCGCAGGTCTTTTTGAGATCAAGCGGATGTACTTCGCCTTTCTGGTACGCCAGTTCTATCTCTGCATAACTGGAAAATGACCGGTCCCCCCCGAATTTTTCCGGGCGTTTGACCACGACCTGCGGCAATTTTGGGAAAATATGGTGCTGGAAGATCTGGAGCACGGGATTTTCCGGAATTTCCGGAGGACAGAACGCCTTCTGGCACTTCTTTTTTATGTCATCTTCGCTGTCAGCGATTGAGATGTAGTTGCCCTGCGATGAGGACATCTTTTTGCCGTCCAGTCCGTTTATGATGGGGGTATGAATGCATACCGGCGCACCATATCCAAAGTTGATAAGGTGTTCGCGGGCGAGCATGTGGATCTTGCGCTGGTCGATACCGCCCACCGCAGCATCAACCCCGAGCATTGCGATATCAGCTGCCTGCATGAGGGGGTAGATCATCTGGGAAACGGTGGGGTGGTCCATCTGCCGCCCGACCTCATCCATGCTCCGCATCGCACGGTTCAGCGTAATCTGCTGGGAGAGCTGGAGCACAAGCAGGTCATAGTCACGGGAAAGCTGCAGGTCGGAGCCGAGAACATACTTCACATTCTTCAGGCCAAGACCCTCAAAACACCTGCGGTTGTATTCGGCAAGTTCCCGCACCCGCTCCATGGTCCCTTTCCGGTTAAGAAAGGCGTGGAGATCGGCAAGCAGAACCACAACCTCGAAACCGGCTGCCTGCAGGTCGACTAACTTATTGACGGTAACGAGGTGCCCGAGATGGATCTCCCCGCTGGGCTCATAGCCTGCATAGACCTTCTTTGCGGGTCTTGAGAGAAGTGATCGGAGTTCGTCATCAGTAACGACCTCAACCGTATTGCGTGTAGCCCGTTCGTACGCGTCCATTAAAAATAATGGGTTATTGTGGGTGTTAATGGTTATTCTGGATCGGGGAAAAGCCAAGGGCGTCATTGGTCATTTTGATGGATTTTGCTGCGTCTTTTTCTGCACCCATCATCGCCCGGATCGCGTCAATGTTCTCGACGACGATATCCGCTTCCTGGTGGATTGCCTGGAAGAAACAGAGCTCCTTGCCGTTTGCATAGATGGAATCCTCAAAGATACAGTTTTCATACAAATCCGAGCGCGGCCGCCCGAGGTCCATCGCAAATTCCTTCAGCTCCGCAGTGCTCTTGATTCCGGCACTTTTTTTAATCAGCCCCATTCTCGGGTGGGTTTTAATAAGCTCAATAACTCGGTCGCGGGCAACGTCTTTCTTGGTCGTGATCTGTATTGCGTGCATGTGCATCATCGTTGTCGGGACGATCATCGCCATCGTGGTTATAGAGATACGGGGGAGCACGGTGAGGACATCGGGACCATGGTGGCTGGGCACACTCACAGGATCAAGGACGATAGCATCGATAGGGCCTTTCTTGATCTCTCCCGGATCTGACCCCCGTCTCACCATGATTGCATGGACGTGAGCCACACCGTATTCCTGATCGATCGCATGGATGATCCGGCAGAGCCCGGTGGTATTGCAGGAGACAACACGGACGAACTTCCTTCCGATTGCATCCTTATAATTACAGGAAGAGTTGAACGAGAAACCGGCAACTTCGTGATCTTCCCCTCCCTGCCAGATGGCCCGGATCCCCAGTTTTTCATACAGCGGTTTGTTGGTTGCGCCAATATCCCCGGGTGTTGCATCAACAACGACATCTGCCTGCTTACACATGTCCTCAACCGAGCCGGCGACAGAAAGCCCGACTTTTTCAAATGCCGGTTTTTTGGAAAGGTCTGCAATGTAAAGGGGATAGCCCCGCTGTTTTGCGACAAATGCCTCGGCGTTCGGACGGGTCTTGGATACGCCCACAACTTTCATATCTTTCTGGGCAGCGACTGCATCGGCGACACGCTTTCCGACGGTTCCATATCCATTGATGGCTACCTTGATCATACAACGATAAGATCACGATCGCATCAGATAAAGGTTGTGAAAGCGTTTATTCACGGGACTTTAACCGACCCCCTCCATTACCAAGCGGAAGACAAACGCTGGTTACTTGTCCTTTGAGCACAGAAAATCAAAGCAGGAACCACGGTGACGCCACCCGTCTATTATCAGGATGACCAGCTCCGGATCATCAACGATGATGTCCTTACTACGCGGCAGATGAAGAGCAAAAGCGTCGACCTCATCGTAACATCACCGCCCTACAATGTTGACATCCGCTATGGCAGCCATGATGACGGCAGCTCATATGATGAATATCTTGCTTTCTCGAAGAAGTGGATGGCGCGGTGCCACAGCTGGCTTAAGGACTCCGGCAGGTTCTGCCTCAATATCCCGCTTGATAAGAACAAAGGAGGGCAGCAGAGTGTTGGGGCTGATCTGACTGCTCTTGCCAAGGAAACCGGTTTTTCGTACCATGCAACCATTGTCTGGAACGAAGGGAACATCTCGCGCCGGACCGCATGGGGCTCATGGATGAGCCCGTCCGCACCGTACGTGATCGCGCCGGTAGAGCTAATCGTCGTCCTGTACAAGGGGAGCTGGAAGCGGCCGGCTGCCGGCAGGAAATCGGATATCTCACGGCAGGAGTTCATGGACTGGACCAACGGGCTCTGGACATTTTCCGGGGAGAGCAAGAAGAAAGTGAACCACCCGGCACCGTTCCCGGTGGAACTGCCGCTCAGGTGCATGAAACTCTTCAGCTATGTTGACGATATCGTCCTCGACCCGTTTATGGGCAGCGGGAGCACGCTTTTGGCGGCGTCCCGGTGCAGTAGGAAGGGGATTGGGATTGAACTGGATGGGGAGTATTGCGGGATTGCTCTTCAAAGGATACAGAAAGAAAGAGGGATTTGACGCTTTTTTCTATCGATTTTTAATTTTTATATCATTTAGGGGTATTGACACGTATCGCAGTATCCCCCGTCATCCGCCACCACTCCAGCCGGCCACTGTATAGCACGGCAACCTCGACCTCTTCCCCTTTTTTATATGCCCGGATCCGGTCATCGTAAATCTTCCGTATAAGTCTGAGGCCGTTATTGGCATAGTAACTGCACACGAACTCGTAGAACCGGACAGTCTGTTCCAGGAACCCGATCTCGTACTCCTTTGTTTCCTGCGCCAGCGCGAGGCTCTCTGCAACAGGGATCTCGTTATGGTAGGTCCCGTGTTTGTTCAGCCCGCTGATCTGTCGCCATTCGACGATGCCGGTCTCATCCGGCTCGCGGTGGAGCATGTACGGGTAAATCCGGCAGATCGAGAGCCTGTTCTCGTATATCCGGCACCGCGTGCCGTTTAGGAAGAAGCATGACCCGTCGGGACGGATCCGCAGGGCATAGCCGGAGTCGTAAAACCGGCCGTTCTGGTCGCAGAGCTCGAAATACGGCGCTGGAATGAGGGCTTCCGGTTCAATCCCTTTGATCACGGCAGTGTCTTTATCGAGAAGAAAGACATGGTCGTTGAACTCACGGGTGCAGCACCGAGTGCAGCAGTCGCAGGCAAACCCGACATCACGGATGATCTCCGCAAGCTTTTCAGCAGGGTAGTCTGATACGGAAAAGAGGTCGTTTCGCAGCGCAATAAGCCGTGCGCTGATGCCGGGGATCACGCGATCAGTGCAGGCACTTTCCAGTGCGTGCGGGTGCGTGGAATTATTGCGGGAAGTGTTGGGGCTACTCGTGGGATAGGGTCTCATGGTGTGGTCTGTATGAATTTCAGGGACGCAGAGTTCATGCAGTACCGTTTGTGCATCGGTGGCGGGCCGTCATCAAAGACATGCCCAAGATGGGCGCCGCAGCGTGCGCAGAGCACCTCAACCCGGACCATCCCGTACGAACGGTCGGTTGTTGTCCTGATATTAAGGTCTGACATCGGTGCAGAAAAGCTGGGCCATCCCGTGCCGGAATCAAATTTTACCTCAGACCGGAAAAGGTTGGTGCCGCAGCAGACGCACCTGTATATGCCTTTTCTCTTGCAGTCATGGTATTTGCCGGTGAATGCAGGTTCCGTCCCCTTTTTCCGGGCGACATCGAACTCCTGTGGTGTGAGTATCGCCATCCATTCTGCATCTGTCTTTTCTATCCAATCGAGCTGCTTAATGCGATCTTGCTCAGCAGAATAAATCGGAATCTTGGGATATTTTTCCATGAATCAACACCCTCTTCCCATTCAGGTGATTTTGCCGATCCGTTCAGATCCAGACCGTCGCAAACCGGATTTTTGGGAAATTCTGGACTTGTTGGGATCGGACTCCTTAATTAAGCGTTCTCGGTTGAGCCCCAGGTTCACCACGCACACCCGATCTCATCTCTTTGGGATTATTAATGTCTTCATTCAGTGTCGATGCCAGATTGATTATGATCTCTCTCTTTTGGGATCCCACTGCTGGCACTGGTCCTGTACACGAATTTTTTACATAAAGAGATCCTGGATTTTCACGACTTCCGTGCTGTCCTTTGCTGCGGCATAGAGTTCAAGAGGTTCTTTGTTCACCTCAAGGAACCGGACTCCCCAACTCACTTTTCCAAGGATAGCCCGCGCCTGATCCTTCTCGCCCATAATAAAGAGCGCCCCTGCGAGCGCCTCGACAGAAGAAAGCATGCAGGGTTTGCCGAAATTGACCGGGTTTGCCGCGACAAGGAACGGGAGCGCTCTCCGGATCCGCCACGAGCTGACGGCACCGGTATCCAGCACCTCCCACGAGCAGTCCAGTACGGTGATGGACTTCACCGATCTGTCTGTAGGAGAGAGCGCCTGTTCTGCCGTGGGATCAAGCAGCAGGGTATTTCGTGGGATTTGGGAAATTTTTTTAACAAGTCTGATGAACCCTGCCCGCTCCAACTTCTTCACCGTGCATTTCCTAGGATCGCAGCTGTTGTCCCGGTAGGCAACAAGGGGCATCATTGATGATCTGTGGGAACCAAGTCACTATCAATGTACGTGCTGGTGTGTCCTTGTATTCTGAATCCAAACCTGCGTGCAGAAGGGATCACAAAGCCCTCCGATCTTGAGGTATTCAAACGGGCTGTTGAGCGTTGCACCCGTTTCGGAATAGAAATGGTGCCACTTCCCTGCCCGGAAACATTGTATCTGGGAGCTCATAGGATACCCGGTACGTTCCTGGAACGCTTAAATACCCGGGACTTTGCGTGCATGATGGATGTGCTGGAATCCCGTGTGCATGATGTTGTTGCATCGCGGGGCCAGCCGCTCTGCATTATCGGGGTAAACTCATCCCCTACGTGCGGGGTGACATCGACGTATTATGGCGCAGTGGGAAAAGAACCCCCTAAAAAAGATGGGCGTGGGGTATTTCTTGCAAGGTTTCCCAAGATACCGGCAATTGATGTGGCGGAATTCGCCAGATACCGGCTCTACCTCGCCGCCCCCTTGTTTTCCGAAGCGGAACGGTCATATAATGCCGCACTCGCAGAGCTGCTGACATACCATCTGTTCGACGTATATGTGCCACAAGATATCGGTGATAATTCTCACACACGGGATCATGCAGAACATCAGCATATTTACAAGTCAAATGTGAATGGACTGCATCAAGCAGATGCTGTTGTTGCAGTTATCGAAGGTGCTGATGTCGATTCAGGCACTGCATGGGAGATGGGATACGCCGCCGCCCTGAATAAACCGGTATTTGCGCTCAGGACAGATTTCCGCCGGGTGGGACTGCATGAGCACGTGAACCTGATGCTTGAACAGTCAGCGATTGTTGTAAAGAGCAGGGATGAACTCCTTGTTCATCTCAAATCTCCACTTGTTGTTAATAATAAGGGATACTAAAATTAAAATTTCCTTCACCAGTGCGGGTTTCTGCCTCTTTTTCATCATCATCATTTGATCTCTGTAAATGAGTTAACTATATGCCAATTATTACGCAATAGCTAGTGATTGCGATGGGAAAGGGAAAGAAAGAGCGCCAAAAAGATAAAAAAACAAAAAATATCGGCGATTGCAGTCTTGATGGAGATGAACTGCAGGGCAGGATATCGAAATTAAAAACACGTTCTCTATTGATGCAATCAAAACCCTTCTTGCCAGAAGCCGGTATGTCCAGCTCCTTCTTGCTCTCACTTTCCTCGGGGCATTCCTTCGCTTTTATAATCTTGGCTTCAACTCGCTCTGGCTTGACGAGGCCTCGACATATACCCTGTCCGTGGGTTCAATCCCCCAGATCTGGGAGGCATATCCGCCGCAAAGTGCATGAGACGATCGGCAAGGTCAGCGACGATTATGGTCGCCGCCAAACTTTCAACACCGCCATCGCCGCGATCATGGAACTGTGCAATGAGCTGGGCAAGC
>JAPKXX010000009.1 GCA_026394595.1 Methanoregula sp.
CTACAAATAGGAGTTTTCATGAAATAGTTTATAAAATGATTAAGCATATCGGACGCAAGTTTTATCATCTCTTCGGCGGTCTCGGGCTGCTTTCGCTCTATTACCTGCTCGGACGACGGGACGCGCTGATCTGCTATGGCCTTATCGTCTTGGCCGTACTTGCCATCGACATTACTCGCCTCAAAGTCGTCGCGTTTAAAAGGTTCATGCAAACACGGTTCAGTAGCTTCATACGGGAGAATGAAGCAAACAAACTCACTGGAACGGCCCCCTATGTGCTCGGCATCGGCCTGACGCTCTTCTTTTATCAGACCGGCATTGCAACGGCAGCCATCTTATTTCTCACCTGCGGGGATGTCATGGCGACGACGGTCGGAGAACGTTACGGAAGGACGAAGATCGCGGGGGAGAAAAGCCTGGAAGGGACACTGGCGTTTGTCGTTGCTGCAGTTCTATCGGGTGTCCTGCTCACCCTGACCGTCATCCAACTGCCGTGCGGCCTTCTGCTTGCCGGGGCAATGGTCGCCGCAGGGGTGGAACTGCTCCCGCTGCCCCTGAACGACAACTTGGTGATCCCGGTGGTCTCAGGCGGGGTGATGGAGCTGATCGCGCGAACGACCGGTTGTGCGTAGGAACGAGGCGTCAAGGGCGGGTTGAGAAATGCCGTTAGTACGCTGAGGGTCATGCCTGTGATGATGCTGATGCCTTCGTCATGGTACAGGTACACGGTAAACCGGATGAACCGCTCGATCAGGCCCATGGGGCGGTGGCCTCGGAAAATGTGGCGGTCGATCCTGCTCAGCAGATCATCAATAGACCGGGGCCGGACTCGGGGGATCAGGTCGCCCCTGCTGTCGAAAAGGACCGGCATCGTAATTACGGGCGGGACGGTCAATGCGATTGGTTGACAACAACCAGCAGGCCGGCGATCAGTGGGGATCGCGGAATGTCAGGAATGAAATGTCCTGCATCACCGGGGAAAAGTGCCGGTGAATGAATACGCTCAAGGTATCGCCATCCCCGCGGGCAAAGGAGACCGGGTGGTCCTGGTTGTCATATGCCCCTGCGAAGGTTATTTTTTGGGATTGCAGGGGATCATTGTCGTCCAGCAGAAAACGCAGTTTGTAGGTACCGTTGAACAACACAAAATCAAATGGGTCTTCTGCACCGTGATTATTAGCGAGAACCGCTAAGTGGGGGCGCTTGACATCCAGTGCGGATATCCCCTGCAGGACAAGCCTGAACTGATCGTATAGACCCAGCAGATCCAGTAGAGTGGGGAAGAAATCGATGCCGGCAATGGTCTGGTCGCCCTGTTGTCGCCCGCTCCCGGGTTTTTTAAAACAGATTGAAACACGCATCTGGGGATCGAAGAAATTGCTGCCGTGGATGAGGGCGCCGTATTCCATGAACTCCTCGCCGTGGTCCGCCGCGAACCCGATCAGGGATTTCTCATAAGCCCCCGTTTCCTTCAGCGCCTGTCACGGCGTTGAAGCGCTTCACAATGACAGGTGGGACAGATCAGAAACAAGAGAATGCGTGGCTTTGAAAACCGCCGGGAAGGCAGCTTGTCTGCCGTCTTCGCTTGACTCAGAATGATCGCTTCTGTATACTTCCGCCATCATCTTCGCCGGCTTTCCCTATTCGGTTCGACGCTCAAAGGCACAAACGATTCTGAAAGCGATGTGGATCTGCTGGTGGAGTTCGAACCTGGATATACACCGGGGTTCATCAAGCTGGCGGGAATGGACGCTGCTCTTATCCTCCCCTCACATCACAGAGCGCTCATGTGAGGGGAGCGGGGGGAGGGAATGGTGTACCGATGTACAACGCCGCACTCATTAACGATCCTTTCGGAGATCCCGGGGCTTACGTGGAATGCAAGTACCGCCGCGAGGCCGTCCTTTTTGATCTCGGCGATCTGCATCTCCTTCCGCCCCGCAAACTCCTGAAAATCGATTACATCTTTGTGTCGCACACCCACATGGACCACTTTATCGGTTTTGACCATCTGCTCAGGCTGTGTCTGGGCCGGGACAAGCACCTGCAC
>JAPKXX010000001.1 GCA_026394595.1 Methanoregula sp.
GGAGGATAACTGGGAACTCTGTTCACATTTCGATGCGTTCCAGCGCTTTGACCGCCCGCTGCTTGCCGCCGTCTCCCGGAAGACCTTCATCGGCTCGCTGCTCAACAAGTACACTGAAGACCGGCTGTATGGCTCCCTTGCCGTCACCATGATGCTTCTTTTAAAGGGTGCGTCGCTTGTCCGCACCCATGATGTGGCAGCCACTGCCGATATATTAAAGGTCTATGAACGGATGGTGAAGGGGGCGTGAATCCCTCTTTTACCGTTTACGGGCTTGTAACCGGGCTGATACAATCGGGTGATGATGTTGCAGGGCGGATTGTAACCGCTGCAGAAAAGTCGGGATGTGCCGGCATCTGTAATGGCGACATTATTGTACTTGCTGAATCGATGGTTGCGACTGCGGAGGGTCGGGTGATCAGGCTTTCCACAGTGACACCCTCAGCCAAGGCAAAGGAACTGGCACAGAAGTACGATATGGACCCCTCCACCGCAGAGGTTGTGCTCCGCGAGAGCGATGAGGTTGTCGGGGGGATCCCGCACTTCCTGCTCTGCATGACCGCCGGCACCCTGCTCCCCAATGCCGGTGTCGATGGTTCCAACGCACCGCCCGGTTGCCTCGTGCCGTTACCGGAAGACCCAAATGCGAGTGCGATAAGGATCAGGCATGGAATCGAACAGCAGTGCGGTGTGAAGGTCGCCGTCATCATCGCTGACAGCAGGACGCATGCGATGCGATCGGGCTGCAGCGGCGTTGCGATCGGGTGTGCCGGTATCATCTCAGTCATCGATGACCGGGGAAGAACCGACCTGTTCGGGCGCAGACTCGAAGTCACAAAACGTGCAGTCGCCGACAATATTGCTTCGGCTGCAGAACTTGTCATGGGCGAGGCGGACGAGGGCGTACCGGCGGCAGTCGTGCGGGGGCTCGGGCTCCCGATTGAAGATGTGTCCGGCATTGAATCGATTGATGCGGACGAGTGTTTGTTCATGGGCGTGCTGAAACGCCAGAAACCGGATTGATTTTTCCCCCGTTATGATGATCAGGTTCCGGGCTCTCCGTTTTTCTTCCTGACTGGATGTGCTAGAGCCAGAACCGATGCAACAACCGGTACTGCCTTATGATAGGCAGACTCCGAAATGATACTGTGAAAAGACGCGATGCAATTATATTTTGATTGAGCATGATGATCAAGTACCTTTGGTTGAGGAAGGGGTGCATCTATGTCAGGGATGGCGGTCAAGGTCCCACGGGGTACATGCAAGCTTTTTGGCGCAATTAAAGCACTCAGCTCCATGAAAAAATGCACAGTCCTTGTGCACGGGCCAAAAGGCTGTGTCTACCATATCAATTATATCATGGGCATGCGGGGCGACAACCCTTCTGAAATCTATTCGACATGCCTCGATGAAAATGATGTGATTTTCGGGGCTGAACAGAAGCTCAAAACGGCAATCGAGGATCTTGACCGGGAGCTCCACCCCGACCTTATCGCGGTCCTGTCGTGCTGCGCTTCAGATATTATCGGTGAGGATGTCCAGAGCGCAATCAGGGGTACTACAACCACCGCTCCGGTCATCGGGATTAATGCGGGGGGATTCGAAGGTGATTTCAGGACGGGCTACAGCGAGACCTTAACAAGGCTGGTAGAAGAGTTTGTTGAGAGACGAGACGAGACCGACCCGCGTTCCGTAAACCTGATCGGTCTTTTAAGGGGCGGCCCGGATTTACAGGAAATCATCCGCGTTCTGGGACTTATCGACATAAAGGTCAACGCCGTGCTCACTGCAGATGCCACCCTTGAGGAAATCAGAAGGCTCGGAAAGGGGGCACTCAATATCGTGCTCTGCGAGCCTGCGGGAAAAGATGCCGCGGAATTATTGCATATGAAGTGCGGGATCCCCTGGATCATCGAAGAGCTCCCCATCGGTGTTGATGCGACCCGGCAGTTTCTTCTGAGAGTAACAACGGCACTTGGATTTCAGGAAATACCGGATATTCCTCTGGAACGGTTTGTTGTCGATTATTCGCCATTCAAAGGCCGGAGGATTGCCCTTGTCAGTGGTCCCACCCGGGCTATCTCCATGACCAGGTTTTTTGCAGAACTCGGCATTGAACCCAAGCTGATTATTGTAGACTTCAATTCGAATATTAGCGAGAAGCTTCGCAGTCTTGCACTGACAGGATGTGAAATACTCATAGAACCCGATCAGGATCTTGTCGTGCAAAAGCTCAGGGAGCAAAAAATCGACCTGTTGATTGGAGGTATGATGGAACTGCCCGTCGCAAAGGCACTTGGCATTGAACATCTCGATATCATGCACGGGAGTCAGAGAACCATCGGATTTAATGGGGCAAAGAATCTCATGCACCTTCTCTCCCAAGGTAAAAACTGTGGTACGTAGAAGAGTATGCCCTGTTGTGGGATGGTGGAAAATGCCTGCAGCAATCGTGCGGGGGCTCGGGCTCCCGATTGAAGACATGTTTGGCGTTGAATCGATTGATGCAGACGAGTGTTTGTTTATGGGAATAATCAGGAATGTACATTTCGATAGAGAGATTGATAATCGGGCTCTGTAGAAACCCTACGTTCTCTGAAGAAAAATAGTAACAGAAAGATCTAAGGTACGGTGTCTCCTAACCTCGTGGCGAGGGACACTTAAAATTGTGGATATAATCGTTTTAATTTGATCCTTGCATTCGTCAGGACCATATCATGCCACGAACTCTGGTTGCATACCATGCCCCGAGTCCGCTTACAATGGCAAAAAGAATGACGATAACGATGGTGAGGGCGGGCTGACTGTTAGGATGTACCACCATATTGATGTATATAGCCAATCCCTCCACAAGGGAAAGGAGGACTACCATCATTGGTAAGTTATGCTTCTTTTGCGTCATGCTATCTTCACATTACAATATATACTTTAATAAAAGGTAGGGATACACCGTACTTTAGCTTTTTGGTCAGTTGTTTATTTCGGAGAACATAGGATTTCTACAGAGCCGATAATTGATAACTTTTTAAAAAATCAGGTTTTTTCTGAAACCAGTGAATTTGAGGAGTGAAACGGTGACTGCATCATACTCCCATCAGAGAGGCTATACGTTTGCCCTGCCAATCTTTTTTAAGAGGTTTGAGTATCTTGGGAGGTTCCGGCAGCTCTGATCTGGAGTGTTCTCTGACAGGGTTCGTCAGCCCGACACCGCAAAAAATCCCAACTGAAGTAAGTACTGTGTTGTGCGGGGGGCATCGCGTGCCGGCATTTATCAATGAGTTCTGGACAGCAGGTCAGCGGAAGGCATCCTCCATCCATGAGATCTCATACCGTGCCTGTTTCAAGCCCCAGCTTCCGGGTTTTTTCATCAATATGCTGACAAAGAAAGGCGATGTAGTATACGATCCCTTCAGCGGCAGAGGCACAACAGTCATCGAGGCGGGACTCCGAGGCAGAGAGGTCATCGCCAATGATGCAAATCCTGTCTCAAAAAGTATTACCCAGCCAAGGTTATTCCCACCGACTGTGGAAGCAGTTGAAAAGCGGCTCTCTGCGATCCCGTGTGATGCCGAAGGGGGAACACTCGACCTTTCGATGTTCTACCACCCAGAAACAGAACGGGAGATCTCATCGCTCAGGGAGTACCTGCTCCAGCGTCGGGATCGGGGTGAGGAAGACACGGTTGACCGCTGGATCGCGATGGTTGCCACCAACCGGCTGACCGGGCATTCATCAGGATTCTTCTCAATATACACCCTACCGCCAAACCAGGCGGTATCGCAACAGAGCCAGAAACGGATCAACAGGCGGCGGAAGCAGGTACCTGAATATCGTGACACCCACCGGCTCATTATAAAAAAAACAAAGAGCCTGCTGAGGACGCTGACCCGCTCCCAGATCATTAACCTGAACCGTGTTGGAAAAACCGCAATATTCCTGACGGGAGATGCACGGAAGACACCTGAAATCCCTGATAATACGGTTAATCTTGTGGTGACATCACCCCCGTTTCTTGACATCGTGCAGTACCGGAATGACAACTGGCTCCGGTGCTGGTTCAATGGTCTCGATAGCAATACCTTGGGAAAAACCATTACCATGGCACGCTCGGTGAAGGAATGGGCGGGTGTGATGGGCGGTGTGTTTCGAGAACTGTACCGGACAGGAGCGACGGGCGGATGGGTGGCTTTTGAAGTGGGTGAGGTGCGTAAAGGGACGATCCGGCTTGAGGAACATGTCGCCCCGCTTGGAATTGCTGCCGGATTTTCCTGTGAAGGGATCATGATAAACACCCAGGCGTTCACCAAAACGTCCCATATCTGGGGCGTGGATAACATGGGCTGCGGAACCAACACGAACCGGATCGTCCTGTTTAAAAAAGAACTCTGAACCAACGGTCTATTTCCCGATGCAGTTGTTTAAAAAAGTGACCGTTAAGTAGGCTGACAACCTACCACTACCCATGGTTACACAGATCCGGCGGTACGCTCAGATCGTGGACGTGCTGGGCAAGTACGGTTTTGGCATAGCGCTGGAGAAGCTGTTTCCGGGAAAGCCCCGCTTCCGTCTCCCTACGCCCGGCGGTCCGCCCGAGACATCCACTGTTTACGAGCGGGTACGCCTCGCGATTGAAGAGCTCGGTCCGACGTTTGTGAAGTTCGGGCAGATCATGAGCACAAGGACGGAGCTGTTGCCACCCGAGATGATTGAAGAGCTCAAAAAACTGCAGGACCATGCAAAACCGCTCCCGTTCTCTGATATCCAGTCGGTAATCCTTGAGACCTGCCCGAATATTGATGACTGGTTCTGTGAGATCGATGAAACCCCGCTCGCATCCGCTTCGATCGCGCAGGTGCATTGCGCTATCCTCAGGGACGGCACGAAGGTCGCCATCAAGGTGCAGCGCCCCGGCATTCCCGACGTGATAGAGACCGACCTTGCAATCCTGACTTCAATGGCAGAGAGGATTGATTCGGTTTTCCCCGACGTCAGGGTGTATAACCCGATCGGCATGGTACAGGATTTCGCCCAGCAGATCCGCAAAGAGCTCGACTTTCTGCGCGACGCCCGCAATGCTGAACGGATGGCACGCAACTTCAGGGATGTTCCCGGCATCAGGTTCCCGAAAATCTACTGGGAGTACTCATCCTCAAAGATGCTCGTCATGGAATTTATTGACGGGGTGCGGATCGATAACCCGGAGGCGATCCGGAGCCTTGGTCTCAACCCCCATGCCGTGGGTGTCCGCGGGTTTCATGCGTATCTCAAGATGATCTTCGAGGACGGTTTCTTCCATGGGGACCCTCACCCTGGCAATCTTTTTGTGACAAAAGAGGGAGACGTCGTCTTCCTTGATTTCGGTATCGTGGGCGTACTCCGCCCTGAGAAACGCCAGATCTTCATCAACCTGCTCTTTGCACTGGTGACCGATGATATCGAGATGATGCTCAAGTCTCTTGAGGGATTCGGCATCGTGATCAATGAGTCTGACCGTGAGTCGCTGCGCGACGACCTGTACATCATGATGCATGACATCGGCGGTGGGGATGAAGTGCAGCAGATGAACTTCGGGCTGATGGTCACTGAACTTACCGAAACAATGCGGCGTTACCGTCTCAAGGTACCGATGAACCTGATGCTGCTCCTCAAGGTCTTTGTGATGGTTCTTGATATCGGGGTCACGCTCGATCCCAAGTTCAATGTGGGAAAGGAGATCACCCCGTACCTCACGAAGCTCGCGGATACCGACAACCTCTCCGCTGCATATCTGAAGCGGGCTTCCAATTCCATGATGGAGGCAGTAGACGCCATGTTCGATCTGCCCCGTAGCGTAAATCTGATGTTAAAACGCCTCTCCACCGGCACGGTCCGGCTCGAGGTCGTCGATACGGATATCCAGAAACTCCAGATGGCGCTCGACCGTGCGAGTGACAAGCTCATGATAGGACTCGTGGTAGCAGCACTTGTTGTAGGTTCCTCGCTCGTTCTCATCTCCTCCTCCATTACCCTGCCAAAGGAAATCTTCTGGCTTGCGATTCTCGGGTACACTGCTGCCGTTCTTGTTGGGTTCTATGCGATCTACCACGTCATCTTCCTGAAGCTCCGGCTGGAACGGTAGATACTCTCTCCATTCTTTCGATTGGGCAGGGTGCCGGGTTTTTAGAAGAATTTCCCGGCGTCTAATTTTTTCTGTGAGCGTGAACCATGTGTTTGCCGGGCTGGTTGATGGTAACGTGACCCGCCTGACGCAGTCGAGGAACCGGAGGCTGGGTACATACCGTGAACCGGTTCCCCCGCGGATACAACAACGCTGATGGTGGGGTGGGATGCGGGAAGTCCTGGTACAGGATTGAAGGAGGGGTCTCTGATATGGCAGGGCATGGGGAAAAAACGATAGTTAATGGATATGTGGGAAACCGGCCGTTCAGGCTTTTTTAAAGTAGAGCTTGCAGTGGCAGGCACCGTCGTTTGCGATCTCGTCTTTATGGTACACGCACGGGCACTCGATTGCCCGGTCCTTCTCCTCATCCCCGCTCCGGAGCCGGCAGGGGCAGTACTGGTGCCCGAATTTTGTCTTGTTCCTGACAAGCCCACGGATCACTGTGGCAAGCTGTTTTTCATCGGGGTTGAGCATCAATTTGTGTTTCTTTGCATAGGTATGCGCCCATTTCAGCATATCCGCTTCAGCAGTATGTTCTTTTAACATGATATCCTGCCCCTGAACTTTTCATTCCTGTTGATTGTATTTTCTTGACACATTATGCTTTGCGTTCGATGTGATGGATCATCGAATCAAAGATTGTTTTTCCGTCACAAGAACCCAGCACATCTTCGGATGCCCGTTCCGGGTGCGGCATCATGGCGAGCACATTGCCTTGCTCTGACAGGACGCCGGTGATGTTCTCCGTTGCACCATTCGGGTTCGATGCCTCTGTCACACGCCCTTTTTCATCACAGAACCGGAACGCGATCCGCCCTTCTTTATTGAGAGATGCAATCGTCTCAGCCGGTGCGACATACCTGCCCTCAGCATGGGCAATCGGGAGGCGGATTACATCACCCGTCCGGTATCCTGCAGTGAACGGCGATGCTGCGGTCACTACCCGGAGGTGCACCCATTTGCAGATAAATTTAGGATATGCATTCATGGTGAATACCCCGGGAACAAGACCGCTCTCTGCAAGGATCTGGGCGCCATTGCAGATGCCCAGCACAAGCCCGCCTTTTGCAGAATGCTTCAGGATATCGTTCATGATTGGTGTGCGGGCGGCAATCGCACCGGCACGAAGATAGTCTCCGTAGGAAAAACCTCCGGGGAGAATCACTGCATCATAGTGTTTTTTCAGCCGCTCCTTGTACCAGATTAGATCAGTATCGACTCCGCACACTTCAGAGAGTACATGAACCACGTCACGATCGCAGTTGCTGCCGCCAAACTGGACGACGCCAAACCTCATCAGGAAACCTCGATCTCGTACCGGTGGATCACCGGGTTTGCCAGCAGCCGCTCACACATCTTTACTGCCATCTCCCGCGCCGCTTTCTTGTCGGGTGCATCGAGCCGGATCCTGTACAATCGTGCGGTTCTGATGGACTCAGTTGCATACCCGAGGTTGGTGATGGCATTTTGGATAGCAGCTGCCTCAGGGTCAAGCATCCCTTCCTTTAACGATATGGTGAGGGTAATATCAAACTTCATCTTCTCAATCTCTCCTTGGTTCTCCATTATCGTTGTGACTGGAGTTTGGTAATCCGGTACGCCACGGTGTCGTAGGTTGCCATGACATCTCCCTTATTGAAGCGATACACGTCCTTGTCAAGAGATTCGCCGGTTTTTTTATCCCAGAGCCGCATCGAATCCATCGAGATCTCATCGCCGAGATAGATGTTGCTCCCCTGCTTTCCGAACTCGATCTTGAAGTCCACAAGTGTGATGTCCTGCAAGGCAAGGAGATCAATGAGCAGGTTGTTGATCTTCAGGGCAATTGCCTTTACTTTTTTCAGCTCGGAAGGTGTGAGGATCTTCAGCGCAAAGATAAGGTCATCGTTGAGCATAGGGTCGTGGCGCTTGTCATCCTTGAAATCGATTACGATCACGGGAGGTTTGAGTGCCTGCCCCTCCTCAAAAGGGTAGTTCCTGACAATCGAGCCTGCGGCGAAATTCCTGACGATCACCTCAAGCGGGATCATGGCAAGTTCGCGTACAACCATCGTTGTATCGTTGAGCATGCCAATAAAATGCGTCTTTACCCCGTGTTCTTCAAGATACGTGAATAAGAATGCAGAGACACGGGCATTGTAGCTCCCCTTGTCCTTCAGGACATCCTTTTTTCCGCCATCAAACGCGGTGATGTCATCACGAAACCTGACGATCAGTCTGCCTTTTTTTTCAGTGCGGTACACGGACTTTGCCTTGCCCTCGTATAACAGGTCACGCTGTTTCATGCATGCTCCCTCTTTCCTGTATAGTATGTGCGAGCCGGTTTATTAGTGGTTCCAAATCAGGGTGATACCATCCCTTCTCTATAAACTGCGGGTAGATACAGAGCCTCTCGCGGAGTTCGGCATCTCCCGCCATCTTTTTAAGGTCCTCGATTGCGGGCCACGGGTGCTCGGGATTCACGTAATCGATGGTAAGGGGTGAGACGCCCCCGAGATCATCCACACCACATGGGATCAGCGTCTGTGCATCGATCAGGTTGGGCGGGATCTGGATTGCGATGTCTTTTTGCAGGATGTCTTTTGCCATCTGTATGGTGGCACACATCTCATCGGTAGTCGGCACGCGAAATTCTGCCATCGGTGTCCCGGGTTTAGGGCAAAAATTCTGGAGAATAACTTCCTGAATATGCCCGTACCTCCGGTGAATATCACGGATTGCAAAGAGCGAGTCTTCCCGGTCCGCCATTTTTTCGCCGATGCCAAGAAGGAGCCCCGTTGTAAATGGGATCCTGAGTTTTCCCGCATCTTCTATCATGGTAATCCTGATTTCAGGATCCTTGCCTTTCGAAGCTGCATGCGCAGGAACCTCGCCTGTGGTCTCCAGCATCAGTCCCATGCTCGCGTTCACCGCCCTGAGCCGTTTCATCTCATCATATGTGAGGATGCCGGCGTTCGTATGGGGGAGTACGCCATACCCGATGCTCTTTTTGCACATCGCTTCGCAGTAATCGAGAATACTCTCAAAACCGACCCTGCGGATATAGGTATCAAACCCGGGCTCCTCCTCGGGATGTTCACCGAACGTAAAAAGAGCCTCGGTGCATCCCATCCGGGCGCCATGTATCAGAGTTCGTTCTACATCGTCAGGCTCCATCAGGCACCCGTCCTGTACTGGGGTGCGGAAGCAACAGTACCCGCACCGGTTCCTGCAGACAGTCGTAAGCGGGATAAATATGTTGCGTGAAAAGGTGATGATCCGGCGTTGCATGAGGGTATCACTCAGGTTCTGGCTCTGATAATTTTATGTTGTATTCTGCAATAGTTCTTTTTCTGCCAAGTCACCCAACCAGCGACCCAACCCATGCAGAAGAGAGGATTCTGATATTATAGTATCGTTAGATTAATAATTGGAGATGGAGAGTAGTGTATAAGAACATTCCCCGTTTATTTGCGGGGATAACCATGAGATACAGGGTAATTATGTCCACGGAAAAAAACGATCAGAATCTGGAAAAAAATTCCCCCGGAGTTCACAATTGGCAGCCCTCCACTCCAGACCAGACTGTTGCTGAATTACAAAGGGTGCTGAATCTTGCAAGCAAAAAGATGGAGGTTGTGGGTGGAGTCACACGGCATGATATTGTCAACCAGATGACAGTCATCATGGGATACAACGAGTTGTTGAGCACCATGGTGCAGGACGAGAAATCCCTTAATTTTCTTGCGATCCAGCGCAGGGCCTCCGATAAGATCCGCCGTATCCTGGCCTATTCCAAAGTATTCCAGAACATCGGTGCGGAACCCCCCAGGTGGTATGCGGTTGATATGCTGGTTAAAACCGCCTCCGATGAACTGGAGGCAAATACGGTTGCCATCCATATGGAAACTGGCGCATGCTCCCTCTTCGCTGATCTTCCTATCGCGAAAGTCTTATTTTACCTCCGTGATAACGCCATCCGCCATGGAAAGAGGACAACCGAGATCAGGATCCACCTCCAGCCCGGGGATAATCATACAGTTCTCATTGTGGAGGACAATGGCGTTGGCATTGCGCCTGAGGAAAAAAAGAAAATCTTTGACAGGGGATTTGGAAAGCAGACCGGATGGGGGCTTTACGTCACGCGTGAGATCCTTGCTGCAAATGACATGACAATAGAGGAGACGGGTACGGAAGGTACGGGTGCCCGGTTCGAGATTCAGATCCCCAATGAACGGATCAGAACCGGACATGGCGGTTCATAGGAATACGCAGTATAGACCGCCTGGACTTTTCTTAGTTTTCCCTACAGGTGGCGTAATACACTACCTTTTTTTCCTTTCCCGGACTACAGAACCTACCATGACAGTGGCAGTCATTCCGTTCAAGCCGAAAAACCCAAAAACCAGACTCTCCTGTGTTCTCGATGAGCAGGAGCGGGAAGCATTTGCTGAATCGATGCTGCTGGACGTTGTAGCTGCGGTTAAGGACGCTGACTGCCAGCCGGTAATCCTTTCCACCGAGCTCTTTGACTCTGAGCTTGTGCAGGTGACCATAGAAAACGCCGGCCTCTCAGATGCTCTCAACCAGTATCTTGCCTGCGCACTGACCGATGTCCTGATCATCATGGCAGACATCCCGCTTGCAGACCGGGAGTCAGTCAAACGGGTCACCGGGACGAAACAGGACATGGCGGTTGTGCCCGGACGTGGTGGGGGGACGAACGTGATCTATATCAGGGAACCGGCGCGGTTCCATGTTGATTATTATGGTGGGAGTTTTTTAAAGCACATGAAGATCGCGCAGGAGTGCGGACTCTCCTGCGATGTGATCGACTCGTTCAGGCTCCACACGGACATCGATGAAAAAGAGGATCTCGCCGAGCTCCTGATCCACGGGGCAGGAAAGAGCCGGGCGTTTCTCGCGGAGAGGGGGTTTGTGCTCACGACGGAAAACGGCAGGGTCAGTGTTGACAGGACACGATAATATCATCTATCCTGCATGCTGATGGCATTGGTATGAGCAGGAGATCAGCAGAGAGGCTTACCGATCTGCTACGGGCACAAAATCCTGATCTGAACCGGATCATCGATGTGTTCGTAGGTGCTTACAACAGTGCATACGGCCGTCCCGGCACAGAGTGGTGGGACGTCACCAAGGAAGATTGGCAGCGGTTCGAGTTTCTAGGTGACCGGGTGCTTAACCTCGTAATCGCTCAGTACCTCTACTCCCGGAAGGGGAAAATCCTTGACGAGGGCGAGATGACCAAAATTCTTGCAGGAGTTGTCTCAAATAAATCGCTTGGTTCCTATATTTTAAAAAATAATATCCCGGTTGAACGGCTTATTCCCCCAACCATCGGCGCCCAGAAGACGTACCGGGAGAGGGTGACCGGAGGGGCGTTCGAAGCATTCATCGGTGCCCTTTATTGTGAGGGGGGACTTGATGACGTAGCGTTTTTTATCATTTCGCTCTTTGAAAAGCACATCAGTTCCCTCGACCAAAAAGAGAACGCAATCGGAGAATTACAGGAGTACTTTCAGCAACACGGCAGACCGCCTCCTGAATATATCAGAGTGAAGAAGGAAGGTACCGAGCATCAGCCGGTCTATACCTACCGGGTCGGGTTCGATAAGGATTGTCTGTGCGAAGGTACCGGAAGGACCATTGCAGAAGCAAAGCAGAACGCGGCTCGTGCAGCACTGAGGGCTGTTCAGAGTCGGCATTCCTGACCAACACCAAAACCGGATCATTGTTGGTCAAAGACATATCCCGGTTCTGTCCGGGTTGTACGGCAACCCAATTCTGCCTGGCCGTTGCCGCGATCACGGATGGGGTCTCGATCTGATTGGGTGTGGTGTAAAGTGACATCGTGCCCATCTTTTATAACAATCCATTTGGCGAATATATCAAAAAAGTATAAAAGAATTTATCATTTGACAAAGTATTACATTCTTAATGCGTTTAAGGGGCTCTTCCCTTTGGTAAAGAAACCTATTTTAAAATATAGTACTGAGCGGTTACTTTATTGTGCCAATCCAAAAGGAGAATATTTCTTCAAAAAAACAACTCTAAACAAGGTTCTTTACCTCTTGTATCTTCGTTTGAAAGAGCGTAATGTGGATATCCAATTACCATATTTTTGGTATAAATTTGGAACACTGGCAGATGAAAAATCATATTATGATGCAATAGATCTGCCTTTCTCTCGTTACTTTAAACAAGATGGATTTACAAGAGCAATGAGTTATGTACCTCGTTCTGGAGTAGATGAGTTAACCAAATCGATAATAGATGAAGAGATTATAAAGTTGTTAAAAAAATATCAAGATAATGATGGGTATTTTGTTCATGATTATTTGCAACTAATTTTAGACGATGTTTATGC
This sequence comes from Methanoregula sp., assembly GCA_026394595.1. GTDB lineage: Archaea > Halobacteriota > Methanomicrobia > Methanomicrobiales > Methanospirillaceae > MVRE01. The sequence continues at coordinate 12,528 of JAPKXX010000001.1, forward strand.
GACCGCCCCTTATGAATTTCAAAGGACATTCAATAGGGGATTGTATAAATATGTGAATCAATTTAAAACAATAAAAAGAAAGAAAATTCCATCGAAATTAAGACTTGGAACTGACGATGTTCAACAAATAAGTCAATATCTATCAAAATTACTTAGTGAATTTCCAGATGATTTTACTGAATTGTTTGATCTATTTTTAGAATGGGAAGATACAATGGAATTGGCCTTAAAATACAATCATACGACATCACTGAAATTATTAGATGACTTTTGGGATATTTTTGCACGATCACTAAGGATAAAGAAAAATGAAAATATTCCGAAATATGTCATAGACGAATGGATCGAAAGATATGAAAAACAGGATCTAAAGAATTTTGAGAAAGGATTAAACATTAACCGGAATGAATTACTGTCAATTTCTTTTGACCATCGTCAATCAAATACCGACGTTGATAAGATGGTGGATGAAATAATGGATTGTGCATATAAGATGAGCTTCACAAAACAATCTCAATGATATTATGAATTATTTTCATGATTCAAGTGTAGTGTTAGGATATATTTTTCGAGGGGCAGATCATTGGGGTCAACAAGCCTATCAAAAGATCGAAGATCCAATCCCCAATCATTCTAGTAAATATGTTTGGGAAGAATGTTTTGGAGCTCAATATGACGATGGAAGTTTTTATAAAGGGAAATGTGGATGGATAAAAAAAGAAATAATGCAAGAGGCAAGACAAGTAATTTTAAAAATCAAACAAAATTTTAAATTTCAAGATATTATAACACAAATTCTGGAAGAAGAGTATCGAATTGCGGATCTCGTTGAGAGATTATTTAGAGAATTTGGATCCAATCCAAACTTTATTGAAGATTTTATAAATGCTTTCAATGATTTTGAAGCATTGTGTTATAAAAGATATTGCGAATTGAATGATGGAATAAAGATTCAAAAACATGATAGAAGAAAAGGTTACAATGAGATTTTTGATCATCTGAAAAAATATATCTCTAACGACTCAGATGTCGAAATTGTAATAGACGGGCATCATTTAGCTACACAATTACCAAAGGTTTTTTTTATTACAGGTGACTTTGATGACATTTATTTCAATCGAACAACGATCCTTGAAAAAACATCTATTTTAGATATAATCTATTTGGGCAATTTGTAAAAAAAAAGATTAACATGGAGTTTTTTGTTTTTCCTTCATAATCTGCATAGGGGTCTTGTATCCGAGCTTTTGAATCTCCCGCTCATTGTTGAACCATTGCCGGAATTCTTCAAGGCTGTCAGAGAGTGATTTAGGGGTCATGTAGTTGTGGAAGTTGATCCACTCATCGAACAGGGTCTTAAACAGTCTCTCAACCTTCCCGTTCTGCCACGGGCTGCCCTTGTCGATCTTGTGGTGGAATATAGTCCTGACTTTTAAACAATCCTTAAAAAATTTTTGAGACAAACTGCCCGCCGTTATCAGTATAAAGCATTCGTGGCTTTTTCCCGCCGTTGTTGATAATTGCAGAGTACAGGCAGTCGATTACTTCAGCTGAAGTGCAACCGTCATAACACTTTAGAGCCAGAATCCTGCGTGTGCAAGCGTCCATGATTGCGAAGATGTACTGGATCTTCCCCTTACCGATCCTCTTTGGAGTCATGTCCATATGCCAGATTGCATCCGGCTCAGCGACTTCGATCCTTTCAGGGATAACCGGCTCTTTCTTCTCGGTGATGTCTTTCATTATCTGCGAGACGGTCACATGAGAGACTTTTACGCCAATTTCCTTCTCAATCTCATGTGCGATCCTACGTGAACCATAGAAGGGGAATTTCTCAATAACTCCCTTAACGATAAACTGGTTGAACTGCGTGTTCTTAACTTCACGGTGAAGAGGAGCGCGTGACTTATCGCCGATGTGATCTCCCTCACGGTATCTGCGTAACCACTTCTTAACGACAGAGACCGAGCAGTTCAGATTCTCAGCGATCTCGTGCAGTTTAAGTCCCTGGTCGTGAAGTCCGATCATCTGCTTTCGGAACTCAACAGCAAAACCGTTGTTGGTGTTATTGTAGATTGTTTTGTAACTGAAGAGATCATTCAATGGATTTTGCGGAATATTAAAGTCTGCTGTGATTCCAGTGCTTTGGGGGTATGCTACTGTTGTAACCATGTATATACATTGTTCTAACAAGTATTTAATTGTTATCTATTTGTTGTAACAAAGCAACAACAATGTTGCATAAATATAAATACGATGTTCAACTTATGTTCTAACATGACCGGACAGATGGAAGTTCATACAACAGCCTTTCAGGTATTGGATAAGATGGTAAAGTCTATCGGGAACTCTGGTGGGGTTCTCGTCCCTAAAAAGTGGGTTGGTAAAAAAGTGAAGATCCTGTTACTTGAAGAAGTGGCAGAAGAAGAGTGAAAGTTTATATTATAATTGGAAAAGTAGTTTCTTTTTCTTTGATTATCGGTGTATTTGGTATTACGATAAAAGACGATTGAGTAATCCTATCGCCTCTCGATTCTGTGAAAGATCGAATTTCCCATGGTTTCGGTTGAGTATCTGTATATGATTCCATACTGCTCACCACACAAAATATAGTAAGTTCCTTAGATAAACTTATCGCCAGATCACGTATTCCTTTTTATCGTAAATTTTTTTATTGATATAAACCGCCTGTCCATTAAACTGAATTGGAATAACTTGTGCAGTTATCAATCCTTGTTGTTGCTGTTGACCAACTATTGCCGCATATCCACCAGTACCAGTATTGGTTGAAGTAATAAAGTGTGGAGGGATATAAACCCCTAAAACGCCACTTACACTTGAAAGATAAGACCCCTCTGGGAATTCCATCTCTCTCCAATATTGTTGGAGAATATTTTGACTTGAACTAGATATTGACTCGATAAATTTTATTGAAATTTCCCTAACATTGCCGGTGCTTGGTAATTCATCTTTATATGGGTCAAAGATATGTAATTCCTTTTCATAGTCAAGGTATAGTTCCCACATAAGATTTTCTAGGTTTTCAGAACCCTCTTTAAACTCTTCTGCCTGATGAACTTTTAATCCAATTTCTTTTGCTTCCTTTCTATTTATGTGGTGTAAATGATAGTACAGTTTTTCGACAAGGGTTTCAATTATTTTATCAATTTTTGGCTTTTCATGGATTGCATCCATATGGAGTTCTAATAATTTTCTAGCATCTTCACGTGCTTTAATATACAGACGATATGCATTTCCTAACGCTAGCGGCCTAACATCCGTTGCCAATCTTTCAGATAATTTTGCTAATAACTCTTCATTTCTCATCTCAAATTTATCACGTAAAAGTGAGATAAAACCCCCAATATCTTCAACAGATATCGGAATTAATTGATTTTGTTTGTTTTCGGGATTAAATGGATTAATAACTTGAGGATCGATAGGACCTAGAGATGCCATTCGCCCCATTACTATTTCATCTGCTCCAATAGCAACAACTGTTGCACAACTAAAGGCATAATAAGGGACAATCACGCCGAATTTTTCAGAAAATTCTCTTATAAGATTAACTAATGCCCACCCAACAACCGTATCACCACCGGGACTATAGATTATTAAATCAATTTTTTCCGCTTTTTTATCTCTAAATTGTGCCAAATGTTTATAGAATTCACGCAAATCCCGCGTATCCATTCCTGTATTCAGAAACGGCCTTGTCGTTATAAAATAAGTGATTACTTTAGATTTTCGTATTTTCTCAATTTTTTCAATTATTACTTTTCTTTCTGAGTATCCCATAAACTGGAATTGATTCTCTCATCCGTATATATCTTTGTCAGACAATGTCAGACACATAAAAGGACACGATGTCATTTAACACCACAGCTGGGTGATCCCCCCCCCTTTGGGTTGCGTTGGAGGAGGCTTCGGTCTCGGTGCGAGTGGGTGAAGGCAGTGGTCAGGAAGTGCTCGGTCTGCGGGCTGGGGAAAAGATAATGAAACATTTTTCCAGTAGTGTTATCTATACTCCACCAGCGATACCATGCCCAAAATTACCCTATCCCAACTTGAGCACCACCTCTTTGCTGCCGCTGATATTTTGCGCGGCAAGATGGATGCATCTGAGTATAAGGAATACATCTTCGGGATGCTCTTTTTAAAACGTGTCTCTGATCAGTTCAATGTTGAATGTCAACAGATTCGGGAGAAATGGGAGAAACAGAAGTTATCCCAAAAACAAATTGAAGAACTCATTGAAGATCCAAACCAATATTCCGAGAGTTTTTTTGTCCCACAACGTGCCCGTTGGAACAATATCCTGCAATTGCATGATAACGTGGGAGAGGAGCTGAACAAAGCCCTTCACTCGCTCGAAGATAGCAATCCGCAACTATCTGGGGTTCTGAACCACATCAATTTCCTTGAACAAATTAGCAATAAGCGCAAGGTGAAAGATACCCAGCTTGTTGATCTCATCCACCATTTTAACCGTCACCGTTTGACCAATGAGGATTTCGAGTTCCCGGATCTGCTCGGGGCTGCGTATGAATACTTAATCAAGGATTTTGCTGATAGTGCCGGAAAAAAAGGCGGGGAATTTTATACGCCCTCACGTGTGGTGCGTCTCCTTGTGCACATCCTGAAACCGCAGGCTGGAATGTATGTTTTAGATCCAACTTGTGGCTCTGGCGGCATGCTCATCCAATCCAAACAGTTTCTGGAAGAGACTGGGCAGGATGCGAGAAATATCGCACTCTATGGTCAGGATAATAACGGGACGGTCTGGGCAATCTGCAAAATGAATATGTTCCTGCATAATATCACTGATGCCCGTATCGAACTCGAAGATTCTCTGCAACATCCCCGGTTTGCTGAGCAGGGATATATTAAAAAATTTGACCGGGTGATCGCAAATCCCCCGTTCAGTCAGAATTACAAACGTTCCGATGTGGAATACCCGCAGCGGTTCCGGTACGGGTTTGTACCGGAGACCGGCAAGAAGGCAGACCTGATGTTTGTCCAGCACATGATCGCATCGCTGAAAGACAACGGCAGGATGGCAACCATCATGCCTCACGGAGTGCTCTTCCGTGGGGGCAAAGAGAAGTTTATCCGTGAAGGGATCGTCAAAGACAAAATAGTAGAGGCAATCATCAGTCTGCCCCAGCATCTGTTTTACGGAACAGGAATACCTGCCTGCGTCCTTGTTATCAACAAGAACAAGCCACCGGAATTGAGCAATAAGATCCTGTTCATTAATGCCGATGCTGAGTATGGGGAGGCACGCAACCAGTACTTCCTCCGTCCCGAAGATATCGAAAAGATTGTACATGTCTTTGATAACAAACTGGAGATCCCGAAATATTCCCGGATGGTGGATCTAACTGAGATCGAGACCAATGAATTTAATCTCAATATCCGCCGATATGTGGACAATTCACCAGAACCCGAGATTGAAGATGTCAAGGCGCACCTCATCGGGGGAATCCCGAAACGGGAAGTATCGCTCTACGAGCCCATATTTGCACGATATGGCGTGAAAACAACAGACTTGCTCGAAGATCAGGATATGCATTACCTCCGCTTCAAACCGGAGATTTCAGACAAGCAGGTTATCCGCAAATACATCGATCAGCACCCGGCAATCGCCAAAATCAACGAAGAAATGGCAAAAGCATTTGAGCACTGGTGGCAGGGAGCACAGGAAGATATCATTAGTTTCCCGCAGCGCAACAACGTGGCGAAATTCCGCCGCGAACAGATCGAGAGATTCAAATCGGTCTTTGCCGATATGACCGTGCTTGATGAGTTCCAAAAAGCCGGAGTATTTGTCAACTGGTGGGAAGGAAAGTATCTAGTGCGGAAGTACCGACAAGAAGACGAAACCCTGAAAAAAACTGTTGATGTTGAAGAATGGGCATACATCAAAAACGCCTTCAAGACCATTGTATCAGCTGGCTGGAGCCCGTCGCTTGTTCCGGACGAATATATAAAAACCACATTTTTCACGACTGAGATCGCTGCAATAGAGTCTCTAGAAGCCACAATAGCAGATATGGAAAGCGGGATTTCTGGACTAATTGAAGAAGTGGAGATGGAGAGCGAGGGAGAAGATGAGGGTGAGACCGAGAAAACTCCTAAAGCGGTGAAGGTATTCCTCAAAGAGCAGATCAAAGACTTAAAAGAGATAGGAACGGAAGACTCCAGAAAGGAGGTAAAATCGCTGGAGGCGATCCTCAAAATCATTGAAGAAAAAGAAAAGGATCTGAAAGCAGCAAAGAAGGATCTAAAAGAAAAAGAGAGAAATCTTGCGGAAAAGATAGACGCAAAAAAGCTCGCGTTCACTGATGTAGAAGCTCAGGAACTTATTTTGAAAAAACTCCATGACGAAATTAAGACCGAATTAGATAGGTACCTTTCAGCAGAAAAGAAAAAGGTGGTCAGTACCTTTGAAAAAATTTGGGATAAATATAGGGTTCCTATTGTAGAAATCATCCATTCGAGGGACGATGCGATTGATAGACTTAATGAATATCTTATCAAATTAAAATATTTTCAAATTAAAGGATGAAAATGATACATCCCAAAAATTTACCTGATGGTTGGCATTTTAAAAAAATTGAATATATCTCATCCTTTATTAGAGGGGGAAATGGATTTCCGGAAAGATATCAAGGAAAAACTGACGGTAAATATCCATTTATCAAAGTCAGTGACATGAATCATCCAGAAAATTGGATATTTATCAAAAAATCATATAATTTTGTAAATGATTATGAGGTAAAAAAACTTCATTTAACAATTTTCGAACCTAATACTATTGTTTTTGCTAAAGTTGGGGCAGCATTATTGCTTAACCGCCGAAGAATTCTGACTGAAAAAACCGTTATTGATAACAATATGATGGGAATTGCACCGAATAAATACGTTGATTATCTTTTTTTATATTATCAGTTACTCCAAATCGATTTTGGTATATTTGTGCAACCTGGTGCTTTACCTTCTGTCAACCAAAATCAGATTGAAAATCTATCTATTTCTCTTCCACAACATCTTAATGAACAGCGAACAATAGCAACAATTCTCTCCTCGATTGACAACGCCATCGACCAGATAAATCAACTTATCGAGAAATACCAGCGCATCAAACAGGGGCTGATGCATGATCTTTTCTGCTTCGGCATTGATGAGCATGGCAATTTCCGCAGTGAGGCGACGCACCGATTCAAGGATTCACCACTTGGAAGGATACCAGAGGAATGGGATTGCCTAAAGATTGGAGATATTTATTCTGACATTCGAACCGGTTCAACTCCGAGAAGAACAAGACCAGATTATTTTACTGGAAATATTTTGTGGGTTACAAGTGGGGAACTCAAGTATGAAGTAGTCCTAGATACACGAGAGAAAATTACCGATGAAGCGGTTAAGGATACAAATTTAAAAATTTATCCCGCAGGCACTTTCGCAATCGCGATTATTGGATTAGAGGCTGAAGGTACTCTGGGAAGTTGTGCAATTATTGGAAAAGAAGCATCAATAAACCAATCTTGTGTTGCCTTCCCTGAAAATCACCGAGTGTACACATGGTATTTTTATCAATATTATCGATATTATGGAAAATTTTTAATTTATCGCTATGCCCGAGGTACTAAACAACAAAATCTGAATACAGAAGTTATTAAATCGATTTATATAAAATTACCAAGAAAAGACGAACAGATCAAGATCGCAGAACTCTTGAATAATATTGATAACGTTATTTCAAATTACCGTAATAATGCTTTAAAATTTCAAAATATCAAACAGGGGCTAATGGATGATCTCCTTTCTGGTAAAGTGCGGGTGAATGTGTTAATCAAGGCAGAAGCATGACGGCGTCCACGAATCAATCAGTGCCTGATGGGTGGGAGATACGAAAATTAGATTCAATAACAAAAATCGTAGATTCTTTACATAAAACACCTTCTTTTACTATTGAAGGCTATCCAATAGTTCGTGTTTCTGACATCAAAGAGGGTAAATTAAATCTTTCAAATACTAAGAAAGTGACAGAGTTTGACTATTTTGAATTTATTTGCAGATATAAACCGATTATTGGAGATATTGTTATGAGTCGGGTTGGGACATATGGCATTGTCAGTTATGTTTCCTCCAAAGAATGTTTTTGTATAGGGCAAAATACGGTTGTTATTCATCCTCTTAATATAAATTCCGTCTTTTTATTTTATTATCTCACTACAAAAAAAGTAAAAGATCAAATTGAGATAGGATTAGTAGGTTCATCTCAAAAAACACTTAGTTTAAAAAATATACGAAAATTAGTGATATACAGCCCGTCTCATCACGAACAGAATATCATCGCAGCCATCCTCTCTACGATTGACAACGCCATCGACCAAACCGATCAGCTCATTGAGAGAAATAAACGCATTAAAGAAGGGCTGATGCAGGATTTCTTCTGCTACGGCATCGATGAGCAGGGCAATATCCGCAACGAGAAAACACACCGGTTCAAGGATTCGCTGTTTGGGAGGATACCAGAGGAGTGGGTGGTTTACGAATTCAATAAATTACTTGATCAGATTTTGGATTTTAGAGGAAAAACTCCAAAAAAACTCGGAATGGAATGGGGTGGGGGCACGATTCCGGCTTTATCTGCAAACAATGTTGTAATGGGGGGAATTGATTTTAACAAAGAAACAAATTGGGGATCAGAAGAATTGTACAAAAAATGGATGAATAAAGGAAAAAGCTCAATGGGTGATGTTATTATGACATTAGAAGCACCTTTAGGGAATGTCGCTCAAATCCCTGACAATAAAAAGTACATACTTAGTCAAAGAGTTGTTTTATTTAAAACAAAAGAATTTATTGATAATCTTTTTTTTAAATATCTTTTAATGAGCAATTTGTTTCAGAGAGCAATAGTAATCGACTCTACAGGTACAACTGCAACAGGGATTCAGCAAAAAAAATTATTAAAAATAAAATTACCAATTCCCCCAAAAAATGAACAACCCCATATTGCAGCCATTCTTTCTCACACAGATAAAGCGATCGAACTAGAAGAATCCTACAAACAAAAACTCCTTGCATTAAGATACGGATTGATGGATGACTTACTTTCCGGCAAGGTGCGGGTCAATCATCTGATCCCAGCGGAGGCATATGCATGAAAAAGATTGACGGAAAAGAAAAGTCACTCAGCGATCTGCTCTCGTTTAAAAAATACACAATTCACTATTATCAGCGGGAATACCGCTGGGGAAAGAAGCAGATTGAGGAACTGATAGAAGATTTAACCGGGGAATTTTTGGATTATTATGAACCCGGGCATACCAGAGACATGGTAAGTTCTTATGGGCACTACTTTCTAGGTTCAATTGTTGTTAGCAGTAACGACAGCGAAAATGCCATTATTGACGGACAGCAGCGACTTACATCGCTCACGCTCCTGCTCATTTACCTGAATAATCTCCAGGTATCTCGTTCAGACATGATATCTATCAATCATCTGATTTTTTCTGAGAAACATGGAGAAAAGTCATTTAATATCCATGTTAGAGAAGAAAAAGACCGGGAATCGTGCTTAAATGCATTATATACAAACAAAGAATTCAACACGAACGGAGCGCGAGAGAGTGTAAAAAATATATACGGACGATATCAAGATATCGTCGATCTATTTCCCGAATCACTAAAGGAGAATGCTCTTCCGTTTTTTATTGATTGGCTTATTTATAATGTCGATCTGGTGGAGATTCTTGCCTATACAGAACAGGACGCCCATAAGATCTTTGTTTCAATGAATGACAGGGGACTAAGTCTTACCCCTACTGAAATGCTAAAGGGCTTCCTGCTCTCAGAGATTAAATCAGATGCCATCCGAAATAATGCCAATGAGATCTGGAAAAAGGAGATCCTCGAACTGAATAAGATCGACAAAGATGAGGACGCAAATTTCCTTAAGAACTGGCTGCGTGCACAGTATGCCGAAACAATCCGTGAAACAAAAAAGAAGGCAGAAAAAGAAGACTGGGACAACATCGGAACTCAGTTCCATAAATGGGTACGGGACAAAGCAAAGGTAATCGGACTCGAAAAATCTCCTGACTATACCAAATTTGTTACCGAATATTTCCCCAAATTTGCAGATATCTATAAACAACTCAAAAAATATTCAGTCCAGTTTGACCCAGATTATGAATGTGTCTTTTACAACGCTAATAACAATTTTACACTCCAATATCAAGTAATCCTTTCAGCTATATCTCCAGAAGATAACAATGCAACAATCAAACAAAAAATACAGATTGTCAGTCGCTATTTAGACCAATATATCGCACGCAGGGCATTCAATTTTAAAACCCTTGATTATTCATCAATGAAGAATCCGATGTTTAAGCTGAGCAAAAAAATTCGTCAAAAATCTGTTCCTGAATTACTAACAATTCTTCAGAACGAATTGAAGATGATGGAATTTGCATTAGATGGCATTGACTGTTTTTTCCTCAACCTCTATACTGTACGATATATGCGGCATATTCTAGCAAGAATTACCCATTACGTGGAAAAAGGCAGTGGACTAACAACAAAATTTGAAGACTATGTAAATAGACAAATCCGGAATCCCTACGACATCGAACACATCTGGGCAGATCATTATGAACGGTTTAAAAATGAATTTGCTACTGAAGATGAATTCAAAGCAGTAAGAAATAAATTCGGGGATTTATTGCTTCTACCGCAGGATAAAAACCGGAGTTTTAATGATAAAGAGTATATTGAAAAATTATCGATGTATTTTGGTGAAAACCTTCTCGCCAAGTCATTACATGAAAATTGTTATAAAAATAATCCCCAATTTTTGAAATTCAAACAGGAAGAAATGTTGGACTTTAGACCATTCCCCAATTTTACGAAAGATAGTATTGAAGAACGGCAACAGCTGTATAAGGAAATTTGTAAAAAAATCTGGAATGTAAGTATAGGATAAAAAAATGATAACACGGATCGCACTCAACGAAAAAGAGTATGTCGAGGAACCGTTCCTTCGCCAGCTAGAACGGCTTGGTTGGAAAATTCTCCGCGCTGGAGATGAGGGAAAGGGTGATCCGGCGGTTACATTCCGTGAAGGATTCCATGAAGTACTTATCGAAAAGGCACTTCAACAGGCTCTCAAACGGATCAACCCGTGGTTAGCAGAAGATCAAATCGCTCCGATTATCCGCGAACTAACGAATCTCTCAATCACAGGCGGTCTTGTAGAGAAAAACCGGTTCATCCTCGAAAAACTTCTGGAAAATACTTCCGCTGAAAACAAAATAACTCGGCAACCAGAAACGGTACGCTTTATTGATTTCTCGAATCCTGAAAAAAATGAATTCCTTGCAATATCGCAGTATAAAGTTACCATCCCGGGTACTGAGAAGCACATTATTCCTGATATCATTCTTTTCATTAATGGGATACCAATTGGTGTCGTAGAATGCAAGTCGGCATATCTCGCTGATCCTATCGGTGAGGCAGTCACCCAGCTCACACGCTACCAAAATCGTCGGGGTGATGAGAAAGAAGGCAATGAAAAACTATTTTGGTACAACCAACTTGTCATTGCCACGAGTAAGCAGGTGTGTAAATACACATCAATCACGGGGGAATTTGAGCATTTCAATGAATGGAAAGATCCCTACCCCTACAGTCTGCATGATATTGATACCGAGGGTAGCGAATCAGTAACAAGCCAGCATGTCCTGATTCAGGGTATTCTTGACAAAAAAACATTGCTCGATATCATCCAGTCATATATTGTGTTTCAGGAAGATGCAAAAGGAAAAATGATCAAATTGCTGCCACGCTACCAGCAGTACCGTACAGTATGCAAGATCATTGAACGGCTCAAAACTCAGAAAAATCCCAAAGAAAAAGGCGGCATTGTCTGGCATACGCAAGGCTCTGGCAAATCACTTACAATGATGATGGCAGTCCGAAGGATGTACCGCGACCGGAATCTGTCTGGCTACAAAACCGTCTTTGTCACAGATCGTACCGACTTGGAACGGCAGCTCAAAGATACGGCGAGAAGTATTGGTTACACAATAAATGTCGCCAACACGATATCAAAACTCAAAGATCTCCTTCGCACCAATACTCCGGATATTGTCATGGGCATGATTCACAAATTCCAAGAGCATGAAATCATGCAGGAATTCCCCGTATTGAATATGGGTGAAAAAATCCTGATTATGATTGATGAAGCCCATCGCACGCAGTATAAGTATCTTGGAGCTAACCTCCTCAAATCACTCCCAAATGCAGTGAGGATTGCATTTACGGGAACACCAATTGATAAAACTGAGAAAACATTTGGTAATTATATTGACAAATATTCCATCCGTCAAGCAGTCAAAGATGGTGTAACTGTCGAAATTATCTATGAAGGGCGAACTCACACTGCTGAAATTGCTGATCGCGATGCCATGAACCAACGTTTCAGGGATGTATTTGCCGCTGCTAATGAGGAAGACCAACATAAAATTTTGAAGAAATATGCATGGAAAGCGTATCTTGAAGCAGAAGAGACCATCAGGGAAAAAGCCGAAGATATGCTCAAACACTATCTTGCACACATCTATCCTAATGGTTTCAAGGCACAAGTTGTCGCAGTATCAAGAGTAGCAGCAATCAGATACAAACAATCGTTTGATGCCCTTCTTGCTGATGAAAACTGGATTGAGGCATATATCCAAACTCTAAAAAATGATACACAAATCAAAATTTCACGTGAAAATCTTAAAAAATTACGTGCAGAAGTGGTCATCTCCGGTACTGCAAATGATCCTCCAGAAATGCACCGGTTTACTGAAGAAACGAACCATGAAAAAATTATCAGAGGCTTTAAACTACCCTTCGGAAAAACCGGGGAGAATGGAGAAAGCGGGGACATTGGAATCATTATTGTCCAGAGCATGTTACTTACCGGCTTTGACGCTCCACTTGAGCAGGTCATGTATCTGGATGACATTATCCGTGACCACAGTCTTCTTCAGGCAATTGCAAGGGTAAACCGAATAGAGAGAAACAAGTCTGCAGGTTTTATAATCGATTATGCAGGTGTTACAAACCACCTCCGTAAAGCACTCTCGGAATTTGAAGAAAAAGATGTTGCTGAAGTACTACAGGTATTCAAGGATGACGCGAGGGATCTTGATGAACTTGCATATTCCAAAGCAAAAATCGAGGAATTTTTCAAAAAGTTCGATATTAGAGATATAAATGATACCGATGCCTGTGTCGATGTGCTTGCTGATGAAGAAGCAAGGAATGACTTCCTTGCACTCTACAAAGAATTTACTACAGCAATGGATCGGGCTTTACCTAAGCCGGAAGCCTTGAAATTTGCCCAAGCATTGAAGCAGGTCACATTTATTTCACAAGTTGCACGAAATCGGTACCGTGACGAAAAATTTAGTATCAAAGATGCAAGCAAAAAAATCCGGGATATCGTCGATGAATATTTAATTTCACATGGTGTCGATCCTAAAATCCCTCCTGTCCCAATATTTTCTGAAAAATTCAAGATGCGCTTGCGACAGCAGCAATCGCCAAGAGCTCAGTCAGAAGAAATGATGCATGCCATAGGTGAGCATATCTCAAGGCACGCTCACGAAGACCCCGAACTCTATGAGAAATTCGGCGAAATGCTGGAGAAATTATTGCAGGAATACCAGCATAACTGGGAATTGCTCGCAAAAGAACTGGAGGCATTACTTGATGAGATTCGCCGAGGTCGTGAAGCTGAGGAAAATTTCGGGTTTGATAGAAAAACCGAAATGCCATTCCTCGGGTTATTGAAAAAAGAAGTTTTCGGAGTGAAAAATCTTTCAGAACTGGAAAAAAAAGAACTTGAACTATTGATAGAAACAACAAAAGATCTGTCAGAACGGCTAAAAACAGATACTCAGATGGTTGATTTCTGGAATAATATCACAGCCCAGAAAAGATTAAAGAGTTATATTGCCTCGCATTTGCTCACCGTATTCAAAGACAAACCGGAATTTTTCGTGAAAAGAGCGGCTATCAGCCAAAAAATACTTGAGTTGGCATTCCACATCTATGGCGAACATTAAGATTGACAAAATAATCCGATCAAAACGGAAGACGATTGCGCTCGTGGTGACAAAAGAGTCGCAACTGATAATTAGAGCTCCGTTTTACACACCGTTGGATTATATTGAAAAAATAGTCAGCAAAAAAAGCGTATGGATAAAACAAAAAATTGCAGAGATCTCAAAGCAGCCAAAAGCACAGAAAAAAGAATTTGTTAACGGCGAAGGGTTTTTATTTTTGGGTAAACCTTATCAGTTGCAGATTGTTGAAAACCATCCCTTGGATATTGAACTGAAAGACAGATTGTATATTGCCCAGAATGCATTACCCAATATAGAGAAAAAGTTGACACAATGGTACAGGAACCAGGCAATAGAGAAAATCACTGAACGGTGTTTTTGGTATTCAAAACTTACCGGATACCACCCCATTTCAATAAAAATTACTGATGCTCAGAAAAGGTGGGGTTCTTGCAGCGCCAAAGGCACAGTGAATTTCAGTTGGCATCTGATTCTCGCTCCTTTGGAAGTCATTGATTATGTCATTGTTCATGAGCTCATTCATCTGGAAGAGCCAAATCATTCAAAGATTTTCTGGATTAAAGTGAGGAGCATTTTACCAGATTATGAAAAGCGTAAGAATTGGCTTAAAAATAATGAACGATTGTTAAAAATGTAGGAACTATTCATCCCTTCCATTATTCAGGTTATTCAAATATATCCAGCATTTCAATCACTTCGATTAACATCATTTTTTTGGTTAAGTCAAGGCTAAGCCTTAAGGGACCCCCAATATATTCAGCCCGAGTATAGGAGCCATGAGACCAATGGCAGATTTCGTGTATAAAACGTCCCAACAAAACCAAAATCTTGAACGATAATTGTCGCGCCCCCCTCCTCGCCTCGCAGCAACGCATCGTTTCCCGTGTCGATGTGCTGATAACGCTGTGCGACACGTTGGAGGCACGATTGAAGGAGCGGGCGGGGGTGAAGCGATAGCGGAACTCTCTGGAGCGTCAAAAGATACCCCAGAATGATTGTGAAATTAAAAAGATCTCGATTTCAACAGAGCCAGAAAAATCTTTTAATTATTTATGCGTGAAATACGCCATCACACCGTCATCCGAAACCGCATCGATCTTTGCAAACCCGACACGCTCAAACTGTACGACATTCCCCAACTCATGTTTCACCAGCGGCTCGCACACACCCTGCACATCGCCTCCTTGCATCCGTAGCGTACATGCGACATTCTCCTGCACCGGAAGCCACTGGATAATTGGTGCTTTTACTGCCCGTGCGTCAGCGAGGGCATCGCCGGCATA
>JAPKXX010000065.1 GCA_026394595.1 Methanoregula sp.
GCCGTTTCCGGCATCCCGCTCCCCTTCATGCTGGCAAGCGTACAGGCCAACCCCGTCTGGGGACTTGTGGGGCCGCTCGGGATTATCGGCGCCCTTCTCCTGTTTGTTGTTCTCCTGATTGTAACCCCGGCAGAACTCTCCCGCATCCCGTTCGATACGCCCGAAGCGGAAACGGAACTTGCCGGAGGGATTCTGGTGGAGTATTCAGGAAAGAACCTTGCCCTCTTTACTCTCACTCAGGGTGTGAAGACCGTAGTCATGGCCTCGCTTGTTGTGGCGCTCTTTATCCCTTACCGGCTCTCCGCATTAATCCCGGCACCGGCCATCCTGCAACCGGTTCTTGACCTGCTATTCTACCTCGTCCTGGTGGTGCTGGTAGCTTTTGTAGCAGTTAGCCTGATCAGGGTTTCCATGGCCAGGTTCCGCATCAACCAGGTGGTCTCGGTGTACTGGATATATATCAGCCTTATCGGCATTGCCGGCCTGCTGCTGATCATGGCTGATCATATGATGGGGGTGGTATAACCATGGTCCGCCTTCCCATGGTGCCGGAACTGTTAATGCAGCTCTTCAAAAAACCGGCCACCAACGCGTTTCCGGCCCGCTATCTCCCGCCCTCGGTGACAACATTCCTGCACACGGTTGCACAGGGTGAGGTTGCCATCAACCCCCCTGTGCCGGTGCCCCCGGGATTCCGGGGAAAGATTGCATATGACCGGGAGTCGTGCATCGGATGTCAGCTCTGCCTGAAGGTCTGCCCCGCCCATGCCATCGAATTTCTCCCAACAACAAAGCGTGTCCGCATCTATGTCGCCCAGTGCGTCTTCTGCTCCCAGTGCAATGACATCTGCCCGAAGGATTGCCTGAAGATGACCCCGGAGTTCCTGCTGGCATGCGAGGACAGGTTCGCGGAAAGCCAGATTGTGGAATAGCAGGAGATATCCTTCTCCTGAGGCACTTTTTCGTCCGCTGGAACGGATCCTGAAAATCAGCGTACGGCATCATTCCAGCTGCTACTTCTTCACTCAATAGTAATTTTTCGGCTCTGTTGAAATCCTGAGTTTTGTCAATTAATTTTAAGGAATTTTATAGGGAGAATCCATATTTTTTTCAGAAATCGATTGGCTGATTATCACAATGAGGGGAATACCCCGTGGCGGGGGCAAAGCCCCCAAGAGCGTTCTGTTGCGACTGGTTTGTTCTATTATTATTTAGGGGAATCCACTGTTTTTGGATTAAGAATTATCACTTTTTTCCTTAAAATATTAGACACCAGATAATTGCTTAAATTTACTTCGAAAACGCTGATTAATTTTGGGGTTGGAATAGCACTATACCCTATCTAAATATTCATTCATGCCTGTATCACCTTATCTTTCCGGAAAATATCAAGATATGACACCTTCTCGATGCGAAGGAAAAATATACGACGATGAGGGGTATCCTGAGTCAGGATTTGCGAAAAAAGAAAGAGCCGTGCTAACGCTCAGGGTGTTGGACGACCGTTTTTGTAACAAACGAAAAATAGTTCAACCTGTGGAACTGATGGATTTCAAGGAAAGATAAGATAGAGAAATGCCGGCATCAAAAGAGTCCGCACTGGCGAAAAAACTCATCATTGAGACACGTGCATATTATTGCCTGGAATGTGGAAAGTGTACTGCTAGATGCCCAATATCCAGGGTGGACAGTACATTCTCTCCTGTTTTAAATGTCGCAAGGGCTTTAAGAGGATTTGATTGGGAGATTAAAAGAGATGGGGGAATTTGGGCTTGCATGGTTTGCGACATATGTAGCAGTGCATGTCCTTCCAATGTAGATTATCCAAGGTTTATCTTGGGTCTTAGAGCCCAAGCACTTAAATCAGGGATAGAGAAAAGACACCTGTCTGAACTTGAGCAGTTGTTTCTGGAGGGGGTAACAGATAAAGAGTACGGTATTTACAGAGACATAAAAGCAGTAAAAACAGCGATTAAAGGACAAGACGGTGGTGTGGTTACCTCTCTGCTGGTCGAAGGCATGAAAAAAGGACTTTTTGACAGTGCGATAGTTGTATATAGGCAAAATGGCTTTCAAGCTGAGGCTGTTATAGCAGAAAATGTCAGTGATATTAGAATGGCAAAAGGATCAAAATACCAACTCGTATCAGTCGCAGGAAAACTCGTCGAAGCGGTAAAAGAAAAAGGAAAGAAAAAGATTGCAGTGGTTGGACTGCCCTGTCAGGTCTTAGGTATCAGGGAAATCCAGAAAGCAATGCCTGAGGTTGAGATTTTTGTAATTGGGCTTTTCTGTATGGAGAACTTTGTATACCGCTTACTCAGGCAGAGTGTGGGTGAACTGTTAAAAGTTGATCTGGATTTGGCAGAGAAAGCAAATATAACCAAGGGGAACTTCATTGTTACAAATGAAGGGAAGCAGGTTTCATGCAAAGTGTCCGAGCTGCAGGAGGCTGTCAGGATAGGCTGTTCTTTCTGCACAGATTTTACATCCAGGTTGGCAGACATCTCTGTGGGCTCTGTTGGAAGCCCGGATGGATATTCTACAGTGATCACAAGGTCGAGGAAGGGGGAAGAGTTATTCAGATTATTGAAAGACCTAAAAGAGACATCTGCTGACAGGGATGAAATAGACAGGTTGGCTTCATGGAAAGAGAGAAAAGGTTTTGAAAAATTAAAACAGGAGTTCTCTAGTCTGTTGGGTTAAAAGATGACAGAAAATATACTGGTCATCGGTGGAGGAATTGCAGGGATACAGGCCTCCCTTGATCTTGCTGATAAAGGGCTGAATGTCTACCTGGTCGAGAAGAGTCCGAGCATAGGCGGTCGAATGGCTCAACTTGATAAGACGTTTCCGACGAATGACTGCTCTATATGTATACTGGCGCCAAAGATGATAGACTGCTTCAATCATCCAAATATCACAGTTTACACATGCTCAGACGTAAAGAGCGTGAACGGCTCTGCCGGGAACTTCAAAGTTAAAGTCCTCAAGAGACCGAGATACATTGATGAAGAAAAGTGCACGGGCTGTGGTGACTGCATAGATGCATGCCCATACGAAGCGCCTGATGAATTCAATGTTGGTCTCGGAACGAAGCGCAGCGCGTACCTCTACTTCCAGCAAGCTGTTCCCAAAGTGGCGATAATAGACGAGAAAACGTGTACAAAGTGCGGTAACTGCAAGATAGTATGCGATGCTGGAGCGGTTGACCTGTATCAAAAATCAAAGGAGTTTGAATTGGATGTAAGTGCAATCGTGGTTGCCACAGGTCTGGACGTCTTTGACCCCTCTGCAATGAGCGAATACGGCTATGGAAAATACAGAAACGTGATCACATCGATACAGTATGAGCGGCTCATAAACGCGGGCGGCCCGACAGGGGGACACCTCGAGAGAATTTCTGATAAGCGTAGAGTAAAAAGGCTCGCATTCATCCAGTGCGTCGGTTCAAGAGATGTAAAAAATAGTCCGTACTGCTCTACAGTATGCTGCATGTTTTCGACGAAGAGTGCAACGCTGGCAAGAGAGCACGACCCTGATATTGAGAATTATATATTCTACACAGAAATGCGGGCGTCTGGAAAGCGGTTTCAGGAGTATATAGATAGAGGGAAGACCGAGTATGGAATACACTACATACGGGCCAAACCTGGAGAGATACGTGAGAATGAGGAAAAAGACCTCGTGATATGGTATTATGACCGCGAGAGTGAGAGCGTGAAAAGTCTGGAGGTTGACCTCGTTGTTCTGGCGGTCTCTCTTCTGCCGAGCAGGGGAGCGGTCGGTCTTGCAGAGATACTCGGCATAGAACTTGATGAGGATGGCTTCTTCAAATTAAAAGATAAACTGTATTCGCCGGTGGATACAAACGTTTCCGGGATATTTGTGTGCGGCTACAGCAAGCGACCGATGGATATAACAGATGCAGTCATCGATGCGAGCGCGGCTTCTGCGAGAGCAGCAGAGTTCGTGGCAGCAGCGAGGTGCAGGTGACAAGCCCATCCCGCCCTTTGGGCAGTCAGCCATTTTTGAGAGATTATTATATAGGCTGCATATAGTTTCTTATAACAATGAAAGAAGCTCGCATAGGCGTATTCGTTTGCCACTGTGGAACGAACATAGGCGGATTTGTTGATGTTCCATCGGTTATCGCGTATGTGAAGGAACTCCCAAATGTTGTGTATGCAGAGCACAACCTCTACACCTGTGCCGATGACGGGTTGAGAGCGATTAAGAATGCGATCAAGAACCACAATTTAAACAGAGTTGTTGTCGCCTCCTGCACACCAAGAACCCATGCGCCTCTTTTCAAGTCTGCCTGCAAGGAAGCAGGGCTGAACCCTTACCTCTTCGAGTTCGTGAACATCAGGGACCAGTGCTCCTGGGTTCATATGTACGAGAAGGAGAAGGCAACAGAAAAAACCAAAGATTTGATAAGGATGGGGATCGCAAAAGCAGTTCTGCTCGAACCGGATGAGGACATATCGGTAGATGTCGAGCCGGCGGCACTTGTTATAGGTGGCGGAGTAGCAGGTATGAGTGCAGCGCTCAGTCTTGCTGATCAGGGTTTTGATGTTTACCTCGTTGAAAAGGAAAAAGAACTCGGAGGAATGTTAAAAAACCTGCACAAGTTATATCCAACATACCAGGATTCCGCAAGCTCCATCGAATCTGTCATAAGGGACGTTAACGCCAGCACGAGGATCACGGTACTGACTTCATCCAAAGTCAAAGACGTCAAGGGGTACGTAGGCAACTTTGAGGTAACCATCGAGAATAGCAAAGAGGAGTCCGGTCTGAAGGTGGGTACCATAATCGTGGCTACGGGCGCGACCGTGCTTGAGCCAAAGGGCCTCTACGGATATGGTGAATACAAGAATGTAGTTACGCAGATGCAGCTTGAGAGTATGCTGGGATCGGGACAACTCCAACGCGTAAGAAACGTTGTCATGATACAGTGCGCCGGCTCTCGTGGGCAGGTTGTATCCTACTGCTCGAGAATATGCTGCATGGTTGCAATAAAAAATGCAATTCTGCTCAAAGAGAAATTTCCAGATGCCGGGTTTTGCATCCTCCACAACGACATACAGGTTTACGGAGCGGAATATGAGGCGCAGTACAGAAGGGCAAGGGAAATGGGCGTACGATTCATTAAATATTCGCCGGAGAGGCGCCCGGTAGTTAAGGAAACGTTGTGCATCGTCTACGATGAGATGCTGAAAAGGGAGATGGAAATTCCGGCAGATCTGGTTGTTCTTTCAACACCTCTTGTACAAACGGAAGGAGCTCAGGAGCTCTCAAAACTTATGAAGATTCCGCTCGGTCAGGACAAATTCTTTTTCGAGGCACACGTCAAGCTTCGCCCTGTGGATTTTGCGACGGATGGAATTTATCTCTGCGGAACTGCGAGGGGACCTGCTGATGTGACTGAAAGCGTTGAGCAGTCTCTTGCGGCTGCGTCCAGAGCAGGAATCCCGATGTGGAACAGGGTTTTCAAAACAGAGGCGATAAACAGCATAATCGAGCCGGAGCTTTGCATAGGCTGCGGGATATGCGAGAGCCTGTGTCCGTACGGCGCCATAGTGATCGAGGAGAAGAAGGCAAAATCCATAAAGGCATTGTGCAAGGGATGCGGTAACTGCGGTGCAGCATGTCCTACGCATGCGATCACAATGTCGCACTTTACCGATGAGCAGATAAGAGCGCAGGTGAAAGCGGCATTCACGGAGCACCGGGAAGGTGAGACAAAGATAATAGCATTCTGCTGCAACTGGTGTTCCTATGCAGGGGCAGACTTTGCCGGGGTTGCAAGGTTCCAATATCCTCCCAACACGAGGATAGTCAGGGTTATGTGCTCGGCAAGGGTCGATCCGGTCTTTGTTTTTGATGCATTCGTGGAGGGTGCCGATGGCGTGCTTGTAACAGGATGCCACCTGCAGGACTGCCATTATATCGATGGGAACCTTGAGACTTTGCGGAGGTACAACCTGCTGCGCGAAGTCTTGAAGAGATACGGAATGCAGGACAGAATCAGGCTCGAGTGGGTTTCCGCATCCGAGGGGGAGAAGTTCTCGCAGATAACAAGGGAATTCGTCGGGAAGATAACGTCGCTTGGTCCCCTGTCAGAAGATGATAAGAAGAACCTCAAGATTCTCAGAGATGTTTTTGATGGCAGGAAACTCCGTTTGACGCTGGGTCTTGCGAAAAAGAGCATAAAGCGAGGTGTTGCTGAGGATAAATACGGTGAGAAGATTCTAAAGATTGCACTTGAGGAGATAAAGGCTGCAGAGATACGGGCTGCAGAGAGTCAGATAATGACAGATGGTCAAAATAAAATCCCTGTTTTCATAAGTTCCACATTTGAGGATCTGAATAAACACAGAGAAGCGGTCTGGCGTGAATTGCAGGATCTCAATATGGATATCAGAGGAATGGAATTTTTTGGTGCAAGGTCAAAAACACCACTTGATGTTTCACTTCAGGAACTGGCTGATTGTAAGGTGTATATCGGGATCATAGGTACGCGCTATGGCTCCATTGATGAAAAAACCGGAAAGTCAGTTGTTCAACTTGAATATGAAAAAGCGTTGGAGAACAAGCTGGAAATTCGAATATACCTGATTCATGAAGAAGAAGGGGTTGCAACACCCGTTCAGGGTGAATATGAAAATGTCGATAAACAAAATGCCTTCAAGGATCAGCTAAAGCACATCCATGCGTGTAGTTTTTATAAAAATGAGCAGGATCTGGCAAAACAAATCAAGGATGATGTACGGCGATTAATTCGCGACAAGGGGTTGGTTGTCCAAGCATCTAAGAAATTTGTGAGCGCCACCATCAACCATCCAACACTTGCCAGAGGCGACACACTCATCATATCAGGAACTGTTACTGGAGCCCCCAAAAAAGAAATGGCAGTATGGATCCTAGGAGATAATTTTCATTATCGTACTACTGTCTTGGTTGACTCCGGTGGTAGCTTTCAATATGCTCTGCCCGTACACCTCTCTGAAAGAATGGAGACAGGGCAGTACTATGTTGTTATTCAACATCCCATGGAAAATGGCAGGTTTGATGTGTTCCAGATTACATCGGGAGAACAGACTCTTGTTAAAAATACTGCAAATGACCGGTTTTTCATACTTAACGGTAAAGGTGCACTGAGAGGCATCAACGCTGCTGAAGCATTAGTAAGTATGATCAATAACGCAAATATCGACGATATCTATAGTAAATTATCATTTGTAATTCAGGATCCGGTCATCAGAATTGATCCTGTAGGCGATAAGAATGTTGGAGAGCCCTTCAGCATTTCTGGAATAACCAATCTGAGTGAAGAAAATGAATTATATGTCGAAATAACGCCGGTTGCATCTGCCAAAAAGAGGTTTTTTCCGATAGAAGGGTTAAAAATGTTGGCAAGTGTTAGAAAAGGTGAGATGGGTGAAAATTCATGGTCTACAAATGTTGCCAGTGTGTTAACCAAGCCTCAGGAATATGAGGTGAAGGTCACGTCTGATAAAGGAATATGTGCGACAGCTAAATTCTCAATAAAATGGAGGGATTCGTAAAAATCTGAATTCAGGGATTACCTCTCATCATGTCTCCAAGAGCAGGCAGGATGTTCATGGTGCCTGAAAGAATCTGTTAATGTGGATGGTTCACGCCCTCCCGCTCCGGCTGATCAATCTGTTGCCACCGGGTTCCTGATATTGAAGTCAATTACCTGTGGTGTAAGTGTCTGGAGGTCCACAACAACCGCCAGCGCCGGTGTCGGGTTCACGTATATCTGCTTTTGATACGAAGTCTGAGACTGCCATGCACCGGCATTTATCCCGAGCACACCGCGGTAGCTGGTGATCCCTTTCACATGCACATGACCCGTGTGCAGGATCTCGGGCAGGGGGTCGATGATCAGCGGGTCATGTCTTCCGGGGGCAATTGGCGTTTTCCGCCCGTACGCCGGTGCAAGATGGCGGCGCTGGAGCATCTCCTCCATCATCTGCCCGCTCTTGTCGTAGGATGCCCCGGGGATCAGTCCGATCATATCATCGATTGACCTCCTATGGTACATCAGCACCCGTGCTCCCTGCAGGTTTATAAGTGCCGGATTCTCAATAAACGTGCAGTTTTTAGGACACTTACCGGTAAATTGTTCAGGGATCGCCGGCTGGGGTTCCGCACCGCGCACGACATCGTGATTTCCGGGCGAAAGGACGATCCGCAGCCGGGACGGCAGGTCACGGAGTATCTCACCAAAACGGTCATACTGCTCGTAAATATTCTTGAGGGTATAGTCCCATTCCAGCCACCAACTTTTCTGTACGATTTATCAAAAATACCAGTTGATGACGCTCCTGGGGGCTTCGGCATTTGCCTCCGCCCCCGCCGCTGTGGCAACCCCCAAGATGCGATAGAACCGATTAATCGTAATAAAATCCGAAAATCCATTCTTCAAAAAATGAAGCACTTTTTTTGTCTTGTATTGAGTAAATTATATTTTTCATTTTTTCACGTCTTAAATCAATTTTTATTTTAGTCGTTTAATTGGGACTATACCCTTATTTTTAATTTATCCCGGTCTCCTTCTGCCGGATGCCCCATGAAGAATCTTTAAGTATTTTTTATCCCTAGTATATCCTCATGGCAACAGTTGAGAATGTAAAAGCTGCGTATTCCGGAGAATCGCAGGCAAACCGGAAATATCTGGTGTTTTCTGAAAAGGCTGCTGAAGAGGGATTCAAAAATATCGCAACACTCTTCAAGGCTGCATCAGAGGCGGAAGCAATCCATGCAAAGAAGCTGTTAAAAGTGCTCGGAGCAATCGGTCCTACGCAGAAAAACTTGCAGGAGAGCATTGCAGGTGAGACCCACGAATTCACGGAAATGTATCCCGGGTTCGTCAGCATTGCCGAGGGTGAGAAAAAAACAGATGCCGTCCTTGCATTCACCCATGCGATGAAGGCAGAGCAGGTGCATGCAAAACTGTACGAGAAGGCACTTGCACTTGTACAGTCAGGTAACGATATGGGGAGGGAAAAGATATTCCTCTGTCCGGTCTGCGGAAATATTGAACTGGGAAAAGCCCCGGAGAAATGCCCTATCTGCGGCGTCTTTGGCAAGCAGTTCCGTGAAATTACCCTTTAATCTTTTTTCAGGTTTTAACCGGCACGTCACATCAGGCTGCTTTTCCTTTGTTGCGCCTGCGGAGCCAGAATATCACGAGGATCAGGGCAACCAGGGTTGCCCATGACGCGGTGTAAATGACAATAATGGGGTTGGAAAAGAGGGGATGCAGTGGTTCTTGGATCACTGGCGGAAGTGCTGAGCACCGGACGTTGACATATGCAGATGCGGGGAACCGGTTCACACCATCAAAGTATCGGAGGGTAATGGATGCGTTCCCCGAAGGGATCACTGCCTCAGTGGGGGCGTTGATGGTATTGGGAAATGCAACCGAACGGGTAAGACGGCTGCCATTTTCGCCTATCTCGACATACCACGTATCAGGGTATACTATTGAATAAGTATCCCTGACGTTCACAGTAAGTGTCGATCCCTGCGGCACCTGCACCCTCCAGACAGCATGGTCCTCTGGACCGGTAACGATGACCTTTCGCACCGTTTCTTCTCCACCGTGCAGTGCAATAGAGCCTGAGAGGTTCGAGCATTCAGCAGGCAACATGCGGTTCGTCTTCTCATAGATGAGGGGCTGCGGCTCCTGGTTGCAGCTGAACCGGTCATCCATCACCTGCCCGTATGTAAGTGCCCGGTTATAAATCCGGACTTCATCGATTCCACCTTTCATGAACCCATTGCACTGCGGGTCTGGCGTATCTGCGGTGCCCGCATCGACCCCCAGCATCACATAATTGTTGTTGGCATAATGGATCGTGCCCGATGCATTCACCGCATTGCGCAGGATACCGTCAAGGTAGATCTTTGCGGTGTGACCATCATAGGTGCCGGCGACATGATGCCACTGGCTGGGGCGGATGCTCTCATGTTGGACCTGGACCGAAATGTCCCCTGCACCAGCGGTATTAACCGTCCACCACAGGTCTCCCCCGTCATCAAAAGCAATCCGGTATCCTCCCTTGTCATAAGATGAGATCAGTACCTGGCGTTCGAACGAGTAAATTGTAAACCAGAGATCGACTGAGATCTCTTTCTCAGGGTGGTTTCTGGAACTGTATGGGATTGCTACGTACTCGTTGACACCGCTGAGTTGCAGGGCTCCGCCACAAGCACCGTTCTGTGTACGGGTGGCGCCAAAGATGGTCCCGCTGTTTCCGTTGCCAGAAAGGTCAAACAGGTTCTGCCCGCTCCCTTCATTCATACTGAGGTAGACAACCGGTTCCGGTGAAGCACTCCGGGTGTCCATGGCGGCATGTACACTTGCAACAAGAGCAACAAGGACCACGCAGAAGAGTATCCCGCGCCCCACACACCGCATGGTGGAAACAGCCATAACCCTCTGTTTATGTGCAGTATTGGGTATGGGGTAAAAAGAACGTTGCGATACCACGGTAGATCTGCACGGAATGCCGAAGGCTCCGAAAACGGCACGTTTTTTTATTTTGAAAGTGAATGACGGTTGATGCAACAGGTCACCGTCTATTCTACAAAAAACTGTCCGTATTGCCGGATGGCTAAGGCGTTTCTCGATCGGACCGGTGTTAAGTATACCACCGTCGATGTCGGGGAGGATGTGGAGGCGGCAAAACGTATGGTGGCGCTGTCCGGACAGCGCGGCGTCCCCCTAATCACTGTCGATGATGAGGTGATCATCGGGTTCGATTTCCAGAGACTTAACGAGCTGTTTGGGGAATCGGTTGAAGGAAAACAGTATGATGTCCTGATCATTGGTGCGGGGCCCGCCGGGCTCACTGCTGCGGCATATTGTGCACGAAAGATGCTCACGACCGCAATCATCACTGAAAACATCGGCGGGCAGGCACTGGAGTCATGGGCCATTGAAAATTACATGGGATATCGGATGGTCACAGGCGAAGACCTGATGAAGAAATTCGAAGAACAGGCGCGATCTCATAATATCCGGCTTGAGCTCGACAGGGTGGCGTCAATTGTGCAGGAGGGAGCCCTTTACACCGTCACGACCATGTCTGATAATTCCTATCATGCTGCATGCGTAATCCTTGCACAGGGAAAGCGCCCGAGAAAGCTTGATGTTCTTGGGGAGGATCGGTTTATCGGGCGCGGGATCTCGATCTGTTCGACATGTGATGGCCCGCTCTTCAAGGGAAAAAAGGTCGCGGTTGTCGGCGGGGGCAACTCAGCCCTTCAAACAGCGATCGAGATGAGTGGGATCGCATCGTCAGTCAGCCTAATCGTACGCCGAACCATCCGGGCGGATGAAGCGTACACAAAGGCACTTGCGAAAAAATCCAACATAACCGTGCATCTCCAGAGCAGGGTGACCGGACTCAGGGGAGACCAGTTCCTCACCGGCATTACAATCACAGATGAAAAAGGTACTGAACAGATGATCGATCTTGACGGCGTCTTTGTAGAGATCGGGTGGATCCCCAACACCGACTTCCTCAAAGGATTTGTTGAGCTCAACGAGTTAAAGGAGGTCGTCACCGATCAGAACTGCCACACCAGCAAGCTTGGTATTTTTGCGGCGGGGGATGTCACTTCGGTAAAAAGTAAACAGATCATCATCGCTGCCGGAGACGGAGCAAAAGCAGCGCTGGAAGCCCACGAGTTCATTTTGCGGAATACCTAATCAGAAAAAAATCATTTTTTTGTGGATTTTTTATCCTTTTCCTTATACCCCTCGAGTAGCACACTTGCCACATTTTTGACCGGTTTATCGGTGTGACCGGCAATGTGGAACTCGCAGAACGGGCACGATGATATTACGATATCCGCCCCGGTCTTTTGTATCTCCTCATCCCTTCGTTTGCCAAGCGCAGCCGCCTCGT
>JAPKXX010000059.1 GCA_026394595.1 Methanoregula sp.
AATCGCTGGTAGATCCAGATAATCGGTCACCTTGGCAGAGGCAACGATGTTTTCAATCTTGAGGGAATCTTCTGGTCTGACCTTCATGTTTATAAATGCCACAGAACAGTATTTAAAAAATTGGGTAGGACGTTACCACACTTCGGGGAATGCCATGTTGGTGTAGATATCTTCCAGCCGTGCCTTGTGTCCACGCTCCATCGAGGCAAGGTCGGTGAAGAGTTTCTTCTGGGCCGCGTCCGTGCTGGCATTTGCGAGCTGGGTGTACATCGACATCGCTTCCAGTTCTTTCTTGATGGCAACAACGAGTCCGTCAAGAGGTTTCATGTCGGGCGTAAGGGCTGGTGTCTTTAACGAGTCCCCGACCTTGAAGTCCTTCTTTGCATCAATGTGCACTGCCTTGATGTCCTTGGTGAGCAGGTTCTGCAGGAACTCGCGGTGTTTTGTCTCATCACCGGCGAGTTCAGTGAACATCTTTTTTAATGCCGGGTCCTTGACCTTGTCGGAAACACCCTTGTAAAAGGTATAGGATTCCACTTCCCGGGTGATCGCCATCGAAATGATCTTTTTAAACTCCTCTGCATTCATGGTTTCATCCACTCCTTTTGTATTAACTATTTACAGATTCTCTATATAATCACATTGTTTTTACCTCTGCCTGTTGTTGCGGGTTAAGAATATTTGGATATTAATGGGCATCACAACAACAACACCTTATTAACATTATCTTGTGAACAACCATTGATTCAGCAGGATGCGAATGGTGGAAAGAAGGAAATGCGATTACTGCGAGAAGGACGCCATCGGGTACCAGGGATTCGGGTGCTGTTCGGCGTACGTGTGCACTGACCATGCGCACAGCATCCTCATGTCACTAAAACCCGGCGAAAAAGTCTCGGCTGATGAGTATTATATTGAACGATTTTATCCAGAATGATGACGAGCCCATAAAAAAACGTTGTTCACTACATGTCAGGTCTGTCTCCCTCGCGCAACCCAGTACCCTAACCCTGTCATCGCCAGAACGCACATTGCCGCTCCTGCCGCGAGAATGCCATGATTGGTGCGGAGAAATGCCTTGAAAAAATACATTATTATCCAAGGAAGAATAGTGAAGTCAAGGGATTTTCAGAAAGGTGATAAAAGATAACCGGAGCGACGAGAAAGGATGTGATAAAAAAGAGACTGAACGCATAAAATGCAATAAGCAGGTCTTTTTTGTTCATACTCCATTTCCCATGCGTCAGTCCTGGACAGCATCTCCATAACCGGATAGGAGCGACGTCCTCTTCCGGTTGTCCCGGCAGGAAAGAAAGCGGGACGGAATTTTATTTTGCATGCGGTTCCTTTCCAGAGCCGGACAGCCCAGACCTATCCAGTTGTCTCACTGCATATAAGCTGTTGATTCTTGGCTATAAACTCATGTAAATATTACGGAAAATAATGCTTGAGAGGGAATTTTAAAACCTTTTAATTACTGTCGGAGAACTACTCAGTCATGCCGGGTTGAAGGTTGCCCAAAAACCTTCTGATACGCAGATCAAACCCCGTCAATGTTCCCAATGCGGGGAAGTGAATGCACCAACCGCACGGTATTGTAATATCTGCGGGCAGCCTCTGACCGAAGAAGCCCAGCAGGTCGTTCAGGATACCGAAGGACAGATCCGGCAGTTGTTCATTCAGAATCCGCAGGCACAAACGGTATTCTTACAGATACTGAATACTTTGAAAAAACAACCTGCCTAATCTGAATTTCCTTTTTGAGAAAGTTTACCTAACCGCAACATTTATTTTAAGTTACTTACAATACTGTAAGTGCTTACAGTTTTTTAAGGCTTTAAAGTCCTGTAAGCGAGATGAGAACATCAAACCATAAAAAATCCCTAAAAGTGTCAAAAAATGAAGCGGCAAAGTGTCCGTGTTCTGATAGGGAATCTGAATTTGAGGTGTGGCATTGTCTGAGGTTGCAAATAAGAGAATCCCTGTGACTGAGAAAATTTGGGAATCTCTGTCGAAGTTGAAGCGCCCAGGTCAAACATATGACAGTCTCTTGGAGGAAATGATCGCTTTAAAAGAAGAGCATGATTTCTTGATCCATCTTGAAGAGATTGAAAAGACCGGTGATTTCGTCAGCTTGTCCGAAGCTGCACGGGAACTTAACATCAAGGAGGCATAGTATTTGAAATCGGTGGCGATGATTTTCAGCATGTCTAATGCTGGGATGAGCCTAGGATGTGATGTAAATTGAATGTTCAAATCGCAAGAGGTGTCATTAAGACCCTCTCGAAGCATCCTGAAAGGATTCGGGAACAGATCTTCAACCATATCCGTAGGTTGGATGATCCGTATAGCGCACCCGATGTAGAATGTCTATTTGCAGCCAGACAGATTTATCGCATGCACATCGGGCGAAGTTACACTGTCATTTTCAGGATTCTGAAGGAATCTGACACAGTACTTGTGCTTGATCTGATGACGATCGAACAAGCACACAAGAGGTACCGCCGCTACTAGTGAAGTAGTGGCCCACTCTCTTACTGTTCTTGAAAAATTTATTCACATTAACTGTAAGATTATCATTTCTTGATTTTGCTCATATAGACTAATTGATACCCCAATTGGAAGGGGGGAATATTGAGATGAAAACTGTTTCATCTCTCTCCCAATTGAGGAATCATCCAACCTTGGAACACTACCTTTAATTAAAAAGAAATAACCAAAAAAAATTGTAATAATTGTGCCTAAGATTGCTCCAATTATTAGATCGAGCCAATCCATGTAAATAAAAATATTGTATTATCTTATAAAATTATGCCCATGTTTTTAAAGATAATCCTCTCATACATTCAAAGCAGTATGTGCCAACCAGAATTTTACCTATTTGATTAAATTACAGTTAATTGAGTGTTATTTTTAAAAAATAAGCGATATAGAATTTTATAAGTATGACTGAATATTAATCATACTGGCGCCAGGTGTGCTGGCATTCGGTGCACCGGAAGAACCTGACCTCGCTCTCGTCAGCTGCCCGAAGCTGGCGCAGCCACCAGATGGCGAGGTTGTTATCACATTTCGGGCACCGGATCTGGATGGTGGGCATGGTTTTTATCTGTCCCTCTTCCTCGACAATGACGATCTCGTTCTCGCTCCGTTTCTTCTTCTTTACCATCTGGTCAGTGCCGTCGATCTTCCTGATATATCCGCATTTCCGGCACTTGAGCTGACCCCCTGACGAGATCATCATTGATTTACATTCGGGGCAGAACATTGCTTTAATTATGCGCAGGCATATAAGATTAAGCCTTGGATAATTCATTTACGCGTCCGCATCGGCACATTTTTTCTGATATTTGACTGCTGCGTGAGAATCCTTTTTTTGGTATGACGAGAATATGTCTTTAATGATCGAGTATCTGGTGCTGATCTCCTGCATCGGTTTTTTAGCATTTCTGATACCTGGTCGGTACAGGAAATATCCTGCGATCATCGGCTGGATTTTTATTATTTTATCCCTGTTTGCGAACCTTCCCGAATACATTTCTGAAAATAATTTCATGTACCCCCTCATGGCGGTGCTCTCAATACCGTTCCTGTACATCACCGTAAAATACCTGCTGCGCGATGACCACCGCGTCATCAGCCTGTCAAGGGCAGCAGCGGTTGCGTTCCTGATCTACGCCCCCTTCGAATATATTCCGGCGATCGGAAACTGGCTGATCGCAATTGTTGTCGACCAGATAGTCTTTATTCTCGATACACTCGGATACCTCGTTACCCTTACTGACTGGAACATCATCGCCCGCAACAACCTGCGCGTGGAGATCATCCTTGCCTGCACGGGTATCCAGAGCATCGCGATTATGCTGGGTGTGGCCGCGGCAGTTACAACCACAAAACTGCAGAAGGCATTTGCATTCCTCCTCGTCGCCCCGACGATTTATGTCCTGAACCTGTTAAGGAATGTCTTTGTGATTATGGCATATACCGAGCAGTGGTTCCCGTACTACCCCGAAATAGCGGGCAATGGCTTGTCCTGCTTGTCGCGATCGCATATGGCCTGTTCATGATCATACCGGAACTGGGGAACTTCGCTGATGACCTGTACCAGCTTTATTACGGCGAGATCAGGGCAGTTTTTTATAAAGGTAGATGATCCGCTGGACTGCTGACAGGTTCGTGCAGACCGCAATGATGATAACGGAAACCCAGATGTAACCGGCAACACCGCCAAGGATCAGGAAGAGTAGGGTTTCGGGTCTGCCAAAAAACCCGACCCCCTCGAGGGGATCATCGATCTTGCCGCCGACCTTTTCGCGGTACCCGATCTCCGCGTAGACAACAGGTTTGATGAAGGTATTCATGATTGAGCCGATAATGGCAAACCCGACAACCGCATAGTCCGCAATGGGCGGGAGTGGATAGATCCGGCTCACGATCGCGGTTCCCGAAAGCCCCACCCCCAGCAGCACCAGTGCATCCACGTACTTGTCGACTATCCAGTCAAAGACAGCGCCAAAATCCGTGTGGGCACCGGTCTTCCTTGCAACACTCCCGTCAATAAGGTCAAAGATCGCCGACAGTAAAAGCGCGAGGCTTCCCCACGCGAATGCACCCTGGTAAAAAAGGACGGCACACAGGACACCCGCAGCCAGTGCGAGAAGCGAGATCTGGTTGGGCGTAATCCCGATCCTCACAAACAGGTCAGCCACCGGCTCAAGATACTGAATAAACCTTGGCCGTAGTGCCGTTATATTCATAGCTCAGTTCATGGGTTCTTTTGTCATTAAAAGTTGCTGTAGGGTTTTTTTGTGAAGCTGCAGGATACTCATGGTTTTTCCCCATCGTCATCTTCTTAATATGCCCTGACCAATGATACACAAGAGTTGAGTGGCAATGCCAGACAGAACCAACCGTCCGCATGTGCTGATGATGTCCGAGATCACCGCGGACGGCAAACTGACCCTCAAGAAAGGTGCGTCGTCCAAGATCCTGATGAAATACATGGCGCACGAGACCGAGATCCTCCTCCATGAGACCCGGGCAGCATACGATGCCATCATGGTCGGCGCGAACACGATCCGGATCGACAATTCTTTCCTGACTGTCCGTCTCGTCCCCGGAAAAAGCCCCCTGCGCGTGATTCCCTGCAGCATGGCGGACATCCCACCCGATGCCAACGTGCTGGGCGCTGATGCTCCCACCGTTATTGCCGTCTGCGAACAGGCACCCGCAGACCGGGTTGCCGCAATAAAAAAGAAGGGTGTGCATGTTGTTGTTGCCGGGAAACAGCATGTCGAACTCCCTCTCCTCATGACGATTCTTAAGGAAAAGTTCCATGTGAAGAGGCTCATGATCGAGGGGGGGCCTACGCTGAACTGGCATATGCTCCACCACCAGCTTGTCGATGAGATCCGGCTCATTCACCTGCCCTTTATTGTCGGGGGATCGGATACCCCATCGCTCGTGGGCGGGATGCATATCAATACCGAGGATGAGATGATCCGGTTACAACTCAAAAACCACTATATGTGCGGCAGCAACCTCGTATCTGAATACGATGTGCTGTACCGCGAGGGATAAGCATGGAACAGTCCCCGTATCATGGAACTGCTCCCCCACTCCGTTCGTCTGCACCGACGTGGCTCCTTGTTGTCATTTTCGGGCTTATCCTTGTGATCGGGTTTTTCATTGCCATATTCTTCCTCGCGTACTCCAATGAGATGGGAGTGAAAGTTGTCAGGATGGAAGGCACTCTCGTCACCGGGGATGTCTCCGGGGACGGATTCTCCGCGAGTGAAGAAGTAGGGAGGCAACTGCGGGATGCAGCAAACGACCCGATGGTGGAGGCGATCGTGCTTCGGGTGAACAGCCCTGGAGGAACTCCCGCTGCGGCGCAGGAGATCATCCGCGACCTTGAGTATGCAAAATCAAAAAAACCGGTGATCGTTTCGATGGGGGATATGGCGACATCCGCCGCGTATTACGTGAGCGCCCATTCCGACAAAATCTATGCCGACCCTGATACGTTCACCGCGGGGATCGGGGTAATGTGGACGTTCCCGGATATCTCCCGCTGGATGAACAACGAAGGCTACAACGTGAGTATCATCAAATCGGGGACCAAGAAGGACATGGGCACAACGTCCCGGCCGATCACCAATGAAGAGCGTACCTATGCACAGGGGATCGTGAATGCAAGTTTTGAACACTTCATTACCGATGTCCTTGGGCAGCGGCAGATCGCCCGTTCCGATATTGAAGACGGGAGAGTAATCCGCGGCGCTGATGCCGTGAAACTGAATATCGTGGACGAGATCGGCAACCTGAATGATGCGATTGACGGGGCAAAAGCACTTGCCGGCCGTGAACCGGTGCGTTAGGTCATCTGAAGGGGATCGGCTTTCATAAACTCGCGTGCAACAGTGGTTGCATAGTGCCCGGGAGGCAGGGTGAACTGCAACCGGACACTGCTGTCCTGTACCGTGGCATCGATGTTGGTCTTGAGCGCGACAGGGCGCAGCGCCCCTGAAAATTTTGTCCTGACAAATACGGATGCCTGCCGGAACTGGTCTGCACCAATCCCCCGCTCTTCCATAAGCCTTGCCATGTACTGTTCGCTCTCTGATGCGGGGAAAAACGGCTCCCTGCCCGGCATAAAGAGTGCGATGCTGCATCTGCCGCGCCTGATATGCTGTGCAGCGGTCCCGGTATTTCCGGCAGTAACCCGGTCTTCCCTGCCGTCTGGAAAAAGGAGACGATCACCCGGATGAGGTGTAAGGAACGAAATCCCCTGTTCAAGGCGCCTGCTCAGTCCCTCGTTAAACAGGTATGACTGGAATGCCGAGATAAACATCGAGAGGAGCTTAGGGGGAAGTTGCTGTAAGGCACCGGCATAATCCCCTGGTTGGTTGTGGAGGTGCTGGAGCATCGCACGCTCGTACGCCATTGTAACCGGGAAATCCCGGAGTGCTGCCTGCGGGTCGCGGGTATTGAAAAATGAGATGCGGACGTGCCGATGGTTCTCCTGTTCTAGCGGAAAGGCTTGTCCAATATACGTGACCGCCGCCCCTTCATAATCCCCGGCAAGGATGCGCTCCCCCACCCGGTGGGTGACGGGGCGGACGCCGCCAAACCGCTGGAGACCATAGTAGTTCGGGACACCATTTGCCACTTCCTGAGTAATATCCCCGACCGTTTTTGCGATGTCCGGGGCTGTGCACTCCCGGACTATAATATCAAACCGGTTCCCGGCCAGATCCCCTAGCGAGAGCTGGGTATTCTGCTGACGGATGACTTCAAGCGTGATATCCTTGAGCCGGACGTGTCCGGCCGCTTCGGGTTCCACCCTGTAAAGCGAGATCAGCTGTATTGTAACCGCCCGCCGGTCCTTGGTGCCAGCCCAGCTGATCCGGCGGTGGCTTATCCCGAGCTGCTTTGCGATTTCTTTTATGGCATGCTGATGCTCCCAGTTTTTCTTGGTGAGCCGGCAGATAAGATAGGGGCCTGTCCCGCTGCCCTGGGGCAGTGGGATCTCGTCGACAAGGAAGTCCTCTGCTGCTGATCTCAGCCGTCCCCCGATCCCGGGGGCATCGCTTGCGTACCAGCGCATACCGAGGTCCTGTTCAAGGGGGTGCGGGCTCCTTTTCATAAGAGCGTGAGGTTTCCGGTAATCCGGTCGAGGTCTTCACTTTTTGCCGGGCCGAGCCCGAGTGCGGTGATGGTCCCCGGCGGGATCTCGGTCATCCCGGCGTCCTGGATCAGGGATGCGGAAATACCGGCATGATCCGCGATCACCCTGAGTTCATGGAGCGTGCGCTCATTGTCTGCTTTGAGGACCACCTTCTTCTGTCCCTCGGAATACCACGCCTTTTTCAGGTTCTTGTCGGCATGCTCGTACGCACCGATGGACGCATGGGCTACCTGTGCGCATTTCTTGCCACAGCTCATCCTGACATCATTTCGTATGATAAGGCACTGTTTGTACCGGAAGGTTGGCTCGTCTGCCATCGGGTATGATCTTGGCGCTGCCCTGTCAAATAGATAGTGACACCGGAAAAAAATGGCATTTCCCTGTCAGTATCGTGAGCTTTACGATACTGTGCCTTCCATGATGATACAGGGTTTGCATGATGTCACACATGCACATGCCGGCTGATCCACCGCAGATCCAGAAGGCGACCTTTGGCGCCGGTTGTTTCTGGGGCGTTGAGGCCGCGTTCCGCGGGGTGCCGGGAGTCCTCGACACCGCAGTGGGTTATATGGGAGGAACATTAAAGCATCCGACGTACCGTGATGTCTGTTCGGGTACGACCGGGCACGCGGAGGTTGTTGAAGTGGTCTTCGACCCTGCGAACGTGTCCTATGAAAACCTGCTCGATATCTTCTTTGGCATCCACGATCCCACAACACCGGACCGGCAGGGGGTGGATATCGGCACCCAGTACCGCTCGGTTATCTTCTGCCACAGCCCGGAACAGAGGGCAGCGGCTGATGCAGCAAAGGAACGGGTCAACAGGTCAGGCAGGTTCCGGCGCCCGGTTGTAACGGAGATCGTTCTGGCGCAGGAGTTCTGGCGGGTGGAGGAGTACCACCAGCGGTCCCATGAAAAACATGGCAGGTCGGGATGTGGTATTTGACGGTTTCATAAAAATCTGCCCTCCCTCCTCCTGATTATGATTTTATATAATCACGTTACAAACAAGGAATTCTCCAGAACCATTTTTTTTAGACCTGAAAAAATCCATGGGCAGTGAGGGGGAATCTTACTCGGAATCGCAAAAAAACCCGCGCATATCAAAAAATATTTAATATAATCGCGAACATTATCCATTAACAAGGATAAGGAGGAGATTGCTGGAAACGGCGCCTGTTTTCATCGTTTTGTATCGCGGTCGAATGTCCATGATGTGAAAGATGATCGAATTTCATTTTGAAACATTCGTGACAACACGCTGGATTGGCATTGACCTCAACACAACAGGGCATGTTGCGGTGGCAGCCGACCTTTTCAGCGGAAAAGTAATGAGACTCGGAACGAATGCCCACTATGTTCACAGCAATTGTTCAAAAAACTGCACAAAACTCTACAAATCAGGAAAATTCTGGAAAATTAAAAAATTCAAAAGCCGGGAACGCACTCTTTTCAAAAATGCTATTCACAAAATGAGCAAACAGATTGTTATATTTGCAGAATCCCTTGGATCCGGTATAAAATTCGAAAAACTTTTCAACAGCCAGTATTACCAGCGGCAGGAAGCCAAAAATTACAGTGAATTTTCCTTTGACAACGGCTCATTCTTTTTCCTCCAGAAGATGGTGGAGAAGAAAGCGACCCGCCTCGGGATTCCGGTAATCTACGTGAACCCCGCATATACCTCAAAACGGTGCAGCCGGTGCGGGGGATTTGGCAGGAGGTACCGCAAACGGTTCGAGTGCCCGCACTGCGGCTATATCGTGCATGCTGACGTCAATGCGGCATTCAATATTGCGTCCGCATCGTTTTGCTTTGAACCTCATGATGAGTACGCTGACATTGAGAAGGAACAGGCGAAACGTTCAAAAAAGCATCTGAGAAAACTTTCAAAAGCCACATTACCAGACGCTCTCTTGTGCAGTGATACACCGGCACGGGCACCCCCTGAGAATCTTCTTTATACATTGGAATACCAGCATTTGCAGGTGCAATGTATTCCATCCTGATCTTTCTTTTGACCATCGCGCTCATCACGGTAGTTGCGACACGGTACAAAACCCCGCCATTCCTCACGCTTATCGGAGGGGCGCTCTTTTTTGGTCTGCTTTCAGGAATGCCTGTTGACACTCTCGTCAAGGAAGCAACTGCCGGCATGGGCAGGGTGTTTGCACTCCTTGGCCTCGTGATCCTTGCCGGGGCAGTGATTGCAAAGGTGATGCAGGAGCAGCACCAGATCGAACAGCTGGTTGAGGACATCCAGGCGGTGGTGAAAAAACCCTTCGAACTCTCAGGCGTCGCGGGCTTTCTCCTTGCAATCCCGCTCATGTGCTGCATCACCGCATTTGTGATCCTGACCCCTGTCATCAACGCTCTCGATACGGATTCACAAAAAACAAAAGGTCTGCTCTACACTGCGGCGCTGGGAAGCCTCATCTCATTTGCCCTCATCTACCCGACACCGGTGATCATCGCACTCTTTTCCATCATACCAGGGACAGCAATTTCCCCGCTTTTGTTCGACCTGTTTATGCTGCCGATCGCACTCGTGCTGCTCACCGGCACGATTATCCTGATGCGCCAGCGTTATGGGAAAACCGTTGCCCTGGACCAAAAGATCCCAGCGCCCAAGCAGCACGTTCCCTCAACACAATCGCACGCCCGTGCCTGGTACCCGTTTCTCATGATGGGGATCGCGATGGGGCTTGGGCTTGCCATCCTTGGATTGTCCCCCGGAACCCTGATCCAGGTTGTAATGCTCGCTGGTCTCGTAACCGCCCTCGCACTCGCACCAGGCGATGTCAGGAAGATTGCCTTCACATCCGGCGCAAAACATGCCGGGGTGATCATCTTCGATCTATGCGGCGCCGGTGCCCTTGGTGCAGTGATCGGGGCGAGCAGTCTCGGCGCACAAGCCTACAGTATTCTCACGCTCGCCCTGCCGGCACTTGTCGTACCCTTCCTGCTCTCAGCACTGATCCAGACGGCGCAGGGCTCCCGTGTCGTGACTGCGGTAATCACCGGACAGATCATCGCAGGGACGGGCATCGCTGCATCGATCCATCCCGTTCCTCTCATCCTGCTTATCAGCGGCGGCGCGTGCATTGTCTCATATATGACCGACCCGTACTTCTGGCTCGTCCAGCGGGCGACAGGTGATGATGTTGGAACGGTTGTCAGGAACTACACAATCCCGCTCGCTTTGTTCGGGATTGTCCTTTTCGTAATCGCAGCCGGGCTGGAATTTTTCATGGTCTGATGTGCGCAACCAGCAGCCATTCTTTCGGTTTAAAAAAATCAGGGTCCTGGCACATTACTGCACAACCGGTGATGCGTCCGCGTCAAACGGGTTGGTGCGCATCGCGAGCGAGAAGAGATAAGGGTAGTTCTTCTTTAAATGCTGCATATACAGTAACCATTCCCGTATCAACAGCCCGTACACCCGGTTGATGTCACCAGAGAGATGGGCGTAATCAGTATCCGGGAGGCCGACGAGCCGGTCGCGGACCCGCAGCTCCTCGGTGACATGAAAGAGCGCCTGCATCAGCTCGGTAAACGTGTCATGCTCGATCAGGTACGGGTTCTCCAGCATCGCGAGCATCAGGGGCTTATGTGCAGACAGGAACTCATTGAGTGCCGGAAGATCAAGGTGCCGGCTGTCAAGCCGGACGTGATGGGCGGCAAGTACGGATCCGGCCTTTGTAAAATCTGCTTCTGACCAGTTGTTGGAAACGACCAGTGCGTTATTAATCGTTCCGATCGCAGGGTCGACTGCGGAAAATTTCCTGATGAGGGCAGTGCCGGTTTCAGAGAAAAAGACACCGACCAGCATATTCATCTTGCGCAGGCGTTCTTCACGCTCGCGTTCAGCGATGAAGTATTCGATGGCATTTGCGGCAAGGGCAATAAAACACCCGACACCGGTCAGGATTATTACAAGGGTTAGTGCCTTTCCCTGCATCGTGTGGGGCGAAATATCGCCAAACCCCACAGTTGCAACGGTCACGATCACGAAATAGAAGGCATCAAACGGGTGCAGTCCCTCGGTGATCATCAGGCCGATCGTGCCGCAGATGATGACGGCGGCGAGCAATACAAGGTAAATCCGGAGCCGGAACCTGACCCGTTCCTGCATGCACACTTCTCATACGCACTTCTATAAAAGTACTGCGAAACAGGGAGGGATACCCCCGACCAGATTCGAACTGGTGTCGCCGGATCCAAAGTCCTGCATGATTGACCGCTACACTACGGGGGTCCTGAAGACCACTACTCCAACTTTTTTCGCTTGTGGTCATCTTATTGTATCAGTTTCTAATTTGAAAAAAGCATTGATGTATTTGATTCAGCGGATTCGATATTATCACCAAATTTTGCATATTGTCCTATCCAGAAGTCATTTAACCGGTACTGTTGCTTTAACGGGACTTAACGAAAATGAT
Organism: Methanoregula sp.; assembly: GCA_026394595.1. Lineage (GTDB taxonomy): Archaea > Halobacteriota > Methanomicrobia > Methanomicrobiales > Methanospirillaceae > MVRE01. Next base: position 12,133 of record JAPKXX010000059.1, read on the forward strand.
ATCGTCGGAAAACTTCAATGTTGAGTATATAAACGTTTCGCAGATGCAACAGAACCTTTTCTGATATGATAGTACCTGTTTAACCCACCGATGAATTCTTCTGCCCATCGGCTTGTAGAGAGCGTAATAGAATCGTTATTATTCATGTCCATTGCGCTCACCTAATCTCCTCAAATTACGCTCCTTTTAAAAAAAATCAGCAAGCCGCCATAACCTCCCGTTTTCGCAGGAGCGTGCCGTGCCCTCGGCAGCGATTGAAAATCAAAACAGTTATTATAGTTCCCTCCAATTCCCCGTGTATGATGCAGAAAAAGATATGGACCGGTGCAGCGGTCCTCTTCGTGCTGCTGATGATCTGCCCTCCGGTCTTTGCATGCACTACGTTTATTGTGACAAAAGGAGCATCGGCGGACGGTTCGGCATACGTGGGGCACACCAACGACGGTTTTGGCGCGGGGGTCGTCGGACCCTCAGTGCGGAGCGAGATGAGCCAGCTCATCTACGTGCCGCCTGCGGACTACCCGCCCGGCGCGATGCGTGCGGTCCGTTTCGACCCGAACTCCGGATCGGATGAACCCGCTGACGCAAAGACCAATGCTGACGCTGAAATCGCATACATCCCCCAGGTAAACCATACCTACGGGTACCTGACGGGTGCATACGGCATCATTAACGAACACCAGCTGATGTTTGGCGAATGCACGGATTATACCAAAGTCCAGCCGTCATTCGATGCCAGAAAACGCATATTCTACAGCTCGGAACTCTCCAACATCGCCCTTGAGCGGACCAAAACTTCGCGGGAAGCAGTCGAGCTGATCGGGAACCTCATCGACCAGTACGGCTTTTATGGGACGGGCGAGACTCTTCCCGTGTCCGACCCGAACGAATCATGGGTGATCGAGATGGCCGGAGGCACGCCCGATGGCTCGGGCGGGCTCTGGGTCGCGCAGAGAGTGCCCGATGGGGAGGTCTTTGTCGCGGGCAACATGTTCCGGATCCGGGAGATCGACCCCAACAACCCCAACATCCTCTACTCAAAGAACCTCTTTGCTGCCGCACAGGCAAACGGCTGGTGGGATCCCTCGCAGGGAAAACTTGACTGGTTAAAGACTGTCAGCGGTGGCGAATACTCGCACCCGTACTATTCGCTGGCCCGGGTCTGGAGCCTGTACCACCGGATTGCCCCGTCAAAAAACTTCAGCCCGTTTGTCAATGACACCTACTCGCGGGACTACCCGTTCTCGGTCAGACCCGATCAAAAACTCGGCACGGCAGACACATTTGCCCTCTTCCGCGACCACTACGAGGGAACGGTCTATGACCTGACGACCGGCCCGGCTGCAGGACCGTTCGGCAACCCGTACCGCTGGAGAGGAGAGGCCGACAAGCACGACCTCCTTACTCCCGGTGAGATAAAACCCGGTGCATGGCCACGGGCGGTCTCGGAGATGTTCTGCGGGTACAGCTACATCCTGCAAGGTCGCAATTGGCTACCGGACCCGGTTGGCGGTATTGCATGGTTCGGGTTTGCACAACCATCAGAGACCGTCTATATACCGTTCTATGCGGGAGTGACCTCGGTGCCGGCACAGTTTTCCAACACCAACCGGTCGGAGTTTAACCATAATTCGGCATTTTGGGCGTTTAACTTTGTCACCAACTGGGCGACGCTCAACTATAACCTGATAAGCAAGGATATCCGAGCACAGCAGCAGCAGATCGAACAGAAGGAACTGGGTAGCCAGCCGGCAGTTGAGAGCAAAGCACTTGCGATCCTCACAACGGATGGCGATGCCGCCGCCCGGAAGTACCTGACCGACTACAGTACCACAAACTCAATCGGCACCGTGAACGCGTGGTGGCAGTTCTCAGACAGCCTTGTGGTTAAGCACAGCAACCAGATGGTAAACGATGTGGCAACTGGAACAAGCAGGAATCCCGGTTACCCGGACTGGTGGCTCAACGAAAACAGATACCAGTATGGCCCACGGGTCTATGATTATAAGGGACTCCAGCAGGTCCAAAATCTCAGGTATACCAACCAGACGGTCTACACGACTCCCGGAAACGAACTCAATTACATCAAAGAGACCCAGCAAGCACCTGATACAGGAGGAGATCTGCTGGTGCCCAGCTTTGACAATTTCCTGAAGTGGCTGGGAGAGTAGCACCGGGCGGCGGGCGGGCGGATCAGGAAGGTGTGGTGACGGCAGGTCTAAATAACATTTTTTAATGGATTTTTTTAAAAAATTACGCCAGTGAAAGTCCCCGTGCCGGATGTCGGTACACCGGTGAAGTTCGCAACCGGTGCCGAGATGTTAACCGTAATGTAGTTCGTCCGGACTGAGACATTCGATCCGCCAGCGTTGGTTGCATTCCAACTAACGGTGAACGTTCCGCTGTACGCATGGACGTGTGCGGGATTCAGAACGTTTCAAAATTAGAAGAGTAATGAACCTACTTAATGAAACTACTATATATCATATTGCTAGATTGTCCTGTATGGGATACATGATCCAAAACCTGCTCATGCTATGGCTTGTGGTTGCGATCTTTCTCTACTGCATCCCTGTTGTACATGCTGCTTCCGAAATACCGGGGCCAATAAATGTGCCGACAACAGAATCAACACAAGAACCAACCAACGAGCCGACTACAATACAGACTCCGATACCAACAACGGTGCCGACTACTATTCCGGTTACCGCTCCGACAACAGAATCCACCATCACCATAACACCGAAACCGATTGGCGGTGGGAAAGGTTGGATTGACACATACTGTAATGTCGACGGTGCAACCGTTTCCTTTGACGGCAGTACACAAGGCACCATTGCCGGTGGCGTGCTTTCCGTCGGGGTCTCGCCGTCCGGTACACCGGTACTCACGATCACGGTCTCAAAGGGCGGGTACACCAGCTGGTCCGGTTCCCTTTCGCACATGCCGGCCGACCAAGAACATGTCGCGGTCTATGCGACCATAAATCCCCTCCCGACTCCACCCTCTCCACCGGTACCGCCCCAGAACGGTGCAATCTATGCCCAGTCCTCCCCGGGTGGCGCAGCAATATATCTGAACGGAGTGTTCTACGGGTATGCCCAGCTCACGATCCCGAACCTGCAACCAAATTCTTACTCCATGAAAGCCACCCTGAGCGGGTACTCCTCAGACTCGCAGATCGTTACCGTGTATCCCGGGCAGACTGCGATGTATTATCCCCAGCTCCAGCCGTCTCCGCTAC
>JAPKXX010000081.1 GCA_026394595.1 Methanoregula sp.
AGCATACCCTTGCGGCGGGGGCAAAGCCCCTTGGAGCGGACAGTATGTTATTGGTAAAATTCTTGTTGAACTCAACGCATAAGTGAACGAATTCTCACGTTTACATTAGGGGCTGGTGCTTTACCGTTATTAAAAATAAATAACTTCAGCAAGACTCATGCACCCGGATTTACGCTTCTTTAATACGAAAGTACGGCACCGGAATACCGTAAGACGGAAAATATCCCGATCATTGCGAGAGCGAGCACGATCCCCCGGGCATTGACTGTCTGCACAAAGTTCTTTTCATACCGTTCGTCCCGCATTGCCTGCCACACCGGCTGGATGAGAAGCAATCCAAAGGGAACACACACCAGCAGCCAGTGAAACGCCGGATTAATGATGGCAAAGAGGGCTGTTCCTGTCAAAGCCAATGTCAACAGTACGAGCGTGATCCCATACGCCGTCTTCCGTCCCACGACCATGACGAAGTTTTTGCGTACCAGACGGTCCTTTTCATAATCGCGGATCTCATTGAAGATCTCCGCAACAGCCCCGAATGTAAAAACAAGCAACACATAGACAACCGCCGTACGATCGGGTGATCGGTACAGGACAAACCCCATCGCACCGTACAGCGCAGGAAACAGCCCGTGAAAGACAAGGTCGAGCCCTGCGATATTTTTCACTTCGATCGCAAACGAGTACGTGACAAAGATGAATAGTTCGAGCCCCCCGAGCAGAATAAGCGGCACCGGGAGCAGGGCACAGCAGATCAGCGAGGTTAAAAGAAGGATAAAGCCGGTCGCATATGCGACCGAAAGCGGGCATGTGCCGTCAGCGAGAGGGTTTCGTGGATGGGATTCATGCGCATCGAGATCCCGGTCAGAGATGTCGTTGATCACAAAGCCGAATGCGGCGGATGATGCAATAAAAATCATCAGCACGGCGAGCATGCTGTCAAGCGGTGCAAAGGTCAGCAGGGCACCGAACAGGCCCGTGAGAAGAAAGAGCGGTTCGTATGCCGTAAACCTGACCAGTCGCACGATTGCAGAACAATTCCGTGCCGGTCCGGCGGTTGTGGCATCCATTTCTCAGCATTTCTGTCGGAGAGCTCTTGAATGTATGGCGGAAGGAATAGTCAGCAGATTATAATTCCCTGTCCGGTATCAGCGCCTTTATTGAGACAAAACCCCAACCAATCACGAAAAGGAGTAGTGCACATCCGATGGGAAGCGTGCTGGTATCATCGCTGAACTGGGGGCTGGGACATGCCACGCGGGACATCCCCATCATTCACGAACTTAAAAAAAAGGGGCATGATGTTACAATCGCTGCATGCGGCAATGCACTGGCTGCCCTGCAGAGGGAGTTTCCAGACTGCCGGTTCATCGACTTTCCAGATTATCCGGCACCATACAGCTCCGGCAGCCTTTTCCTGCCGAAATTCTGTGCCTATCTCCCGGTAATGCTCCGTGCACTTGCACAAGAGCGCCGGACCCTCCAGCATATCCTTGCACGGGACCGGTATAATCTCATCATCAGTGATACCCGGCTGGGCGTTTATTCCGACCGGGTCCCGTCGCTTTTTATCACCCACCAGATCCACTTTCACTTCCCCGCCCTTATCTGGCCGGTAGAGCTATTTGCCCTACTCCTGAACCGGGTGCTGCATACCAAATTTGACCATGTGATCGTCCCGGACAACCCGCCGGGTCCCGGTTCTCTTGCCGGCAAGCTCTCCCGTCCGCTCCTCTCCTCCTCCCTTCGCCATATCTATTATGCCGGTATCCTCGCAACTGCCCGCCGAATGGATGTGGCAGAAGACCTTGATTACCTTATTATCATCTCGGGACCGGAACCCCAGCGTACGATCTTTGAGCAGACGCTCCTCCCCCAGCTCCATGACCTGTCAGGGAGCAAGATGGTGCTGCTGGGGAGCCCCAATCATCATACAGTGACATGCCCTGATCCTGACACCACGATCAGGAGTTACGTCGATACTGAGGAGAAGATTGCCCTTCTGAACCGGGCACGGTTCGTCATCTGCCGGTCCGGTTATACCACCATGATGGAGCTTGCCGAGGTGCAGAAACGGCACGGGCTCTTTGTTCCGACCCCGGGGCAGACCGAGCAGGAATACCTCTCATCATATTACCAGCGCAAAGGCTGGTTCCTTTCACAGAGCCAGTACCGCATCAGCCTTGCCCGCGATGTTGCGGCTGCACTGCCGTTTGCAGGATTTCCCGTCATGCCCTCCACAGCGAAGAACGTCAGTACCCTGTATGAGGAGGTGCTTGCCGCCTATGTCGAATGATCGTGTCACTGGAGCGGGGGATTGCGGTCACCGGTATCGTTCCGGGAGTTGGTGAGGATGGACAACTTGATAAGAGGGGGAGTTCTCGCGGTTGCCCTGTTCTTCCTTGTCATCGCCGGTATTGCAGCTGGTGTCCTCTATGGATCCTATATCATAACCGTTGCCCTGATGGCAGCACGGTATGCGATGGTTCTCCAGTCGTTCCTGATCATCGTGCTCATCGCGCTTGTTTACGGGGGCACAGGTTTTCTCCTGATAAAACTGGGCATTATCTGAACACGAAACAGTGTATCCGGGCGTGGCGGTGCGGGTGCCGTCACCTTTGATATTGCCTGCGGGACTACCATATGGTAGAATGGAGTGATTGACCGATGAAGTCCGCGTCCTTTGCAGATCTGCTCTTTACTGTCCGGACAAAACGCCCCCTCGTCCACCACATCACCAACCGCGTGACCGTCAATGACTGCGCGAATGTGACCCTCTGCATCGGTGCGGCGCCGGTGATGGCAGAAGCATTGGAAGAAGTCGGCGAGATGGTAGCGATGGCAGACGCACTCGTGCTCAATATCGGGACGCTCGACAGGCAGCAGGTCGATGCCATGCTTGCAGCCGGGCGCGGGGCAAACGAGTGCGGTGTGCCGGTCATCCTCGACCCTGTTGGTGCGGGAGCGACCCGTATGCGGACTGATGCCGCCCGTACGCTGCTTGACCGGCTCGAGATTTCGGTCCTGAAAGGAAATGCAGGGGAGATTGGCGTACTTGCCGGGGTGGGAGGGAAGGTCCGTGGTGTTGATTCCCTGGGTGCCGTTGGGGATGCCCCCTCCATGGCACGGGAGTTTGCAGAGAAATCTGGTATCACGGTGGTTGTCAGCGGTGCGACCGATATCGTGACCGATGGCACCCGCGTCCTGCTGGTGGACAACGGGCATGAGATGATGGGCAGGCTCTCGGGTACCGGCTGCATGGCAGCTTCGCTTATAGCTGCATTTGCTGCAGTCTCATCAGATTACGTTGTTTCATCGGCAGCGGCACTTGTAGCGTTCGGGATTGCCGGTGAGAGGGCAGCTGCCCGTGCACAGGGCCCTTACTCCTTCAGGACAGCCCTGTTTGATGAGCTTGCGGCGCTGGGTCCTGATGATATTATCCGTGGTGCACGGGTGCGGCAGGCCTGAACCCATGAACATGGACCTGTACGTGATTACGGACACCACGCTTTCACAAGGTCGCTCACACGAGGAGATCGCACGCCTTGCCATCGAAGGGGGAGCCGATGTGGTCCAGATCCGGGATAAGGAATGCAGTGCACGCGAGCTGGTCGCTGCAGGGAAGCGGGTCAGGGAAGTAACAAAAAGGACAGGTACCCTGTTCATCGTCAATGACCACCTGGATGCAGCACTTGCCTGCGGCGCTGACGGGGTGCATCTCGGGCAGGACGATCTGCCTGTTGCAACTGCGAGGGCGATCGCCCCCCCCGGATTTATCATCGGGGTATCGGTTGGTTCTGCCGATGAGGCACGAAAGGCGGTGGAGGATGGGGCAGATTACCTCGCGGCAAGCCCCGTCTTTTTTACAGCACAAAAGACAGATGTGAAAATTCACTGCGGCCTAGAAGGGATACGCCGGATAAGGGCAGCGACAAGCCTCCCGGTTATTGCCATAGGGGGTATCGGGATGGACAATGTCTGCGGGGTGATTGGAGCAGGAGCAGATGGCGTTGCAGTAATTTCTGCCGTCGTAGGTCAGCAGGACATTACAGGAGCAGCCCGTGCATTGAAAAATCGCATCAGGGAATGTAAAGCCGGGCGGGTGCACATACAGGATGATAGCTGACGGGATTACTGTATCTTATGCAAATTGGATAGCAACAGCGGATTCATAGGGTAGAACAGGTTACCATGGATTCTGTGTAACACAAACCATTAACCATAATATATCCCGCGGCCATCCACAAGAGTATGAAACGATTTGTCCGATCCTTATCTATTATTCTGGCAATGATTTTAACCACTGCGCTGGTTGTGCTTCCGGCAGCAGGGGTTGTCGCACCGACGACTACGGCGGCAACAGCCGCAGAAACGCAGGCAAAACCCACCATCTCCGCAACAGTCTCTGCCGCGAGCGTCACAACCGGTCAGCCGATTACGGTCAGCGGCACTGCAACAGGGAATGTTACTTCCGGCGTCCAGATCTGGGTCTTTGCCGGTAATTACGTGAACGTGAGTACCGTCCCCGTACGTGCTGGCGGTTCGTACTCAAAGACCTTTGACACCACGGGACTCCCAAAGGCAACGTATTATGTTTTTGTTCAGCACCCGGGTGGCGACAACAAGATGCAGATCACCACGAGTGGGTATTCGGGCCAGGTAATCAACGCGAATACTGGTGCAGTTATCTTCAACTTCACGGGAACCGGCAGTGTCCAAGACAATGCGGCAGCGACCGCTCTTTCAAATGCACTCAACACGCCGGGTATCGATGATATCTACACCAAGGTCCAGTTTGCTATCACCACTTCGGGAGCTACCTCACCGGCAACTACCACTGCCATGATGCCCGGTTCCGACCGGGACAGCCACGGCTGTATAGGGTCAGCAGGCTATACCTGGTGCGAGGCAAAACAGAAGTGCCTGCGTGAGTGGGAGGAGCCCTGCACGGCATCACCATCCGTCCCGCCGGCGACCGCTGCCCCGACTACCGCAAAAACCCCGCTTCCGCCATGTGCCGCTATCGCGGGTTTTGCACTTGCCTGTTGTGCGGCAGCCATCTGCAGAAAGCAATAATCCAACCCCTTTTTCGTCGGGATCTATCCAAATAACTATTATGCCCTGTGCCAATTCCCTGTACGTGAAATAGATGGAATGCATGTGTTGTATCTTGGATAGAAAATCCCTTGCATTGAGGGGTATTGTTGCCGTCATCTTTGGAATCCTTGCGATCGCGGCAACTCAGTTTACGCTTGATTTTCTCGTGTACATGTTCGGCTTTTTTGCGATAATCTCCGGTATCCTCAACGCAGGTGTCGGGATATCCTCGGAAAGGAGTGAACTCCCCAAATGGCTCCTTGTGACAACAGGCGTGCTTGGTATCCTGCTTGGGATCTTTGCGCTGCTCACGCCGCTCATCATCGCAATGACGATCACCATGTTTATCGCGGCATGGGCGCTGATGACCGGGGTCTCAGATCTCGGGCTTGCTCTCTCAAACAAAACAGCACCCCACCGTGCCCTGCTTGCACTTTCGGGAATCATCGGCATCCTGTTTGCCATCATCCTTGTCCTTACACCGATCCTTGGTGCATATGCCCTTGTCATCGTGCTGGGAATCTACGCACTCGTCTTCGGGTTTATCAGCATTTTTCTGGGACTGTCGATGGGAAGGGAAAAGGTTGTTGTGGAAACAAAGACCGTTCCGTAACCATTTTTTTAATTCCTCAAATTTTTGAGCCGCATAAGCAAATTCGAAAGGCTTTTTTTATTTCTATTACTGAAATGAGACTAGAGGTGAGAAGATGCAGGAAATTAAAAGCGTTGATGTTATATCTTTGGCAAAAATCAAAGCCATTTTCGGTATTGTTGTTGGACTTATCTGTGGTATAGTGTTCGCGATCATAGGTGGGGGAATCGGATTTGCGAAAGGTCTGCCTGGTGTTGAAGTATTCAGCATTCTTTCGATCGTCATGTTCCCAATCATCTTAGCCATATGTGGGCTTATTGGCGGGGCGATTACGGCGCTCCTGTACAATTTTTTGCCGACAAGTGCGGGGGCATACAGGTCAATCTCGTCCAAAAATAACCCCCCCCTATCTTTTTTTTCCCATTTTTTAGTCCCCTGCCGTCACCCTTATCTTCCCATATGCCCTCATTGCCGGTCATGAAAAACCGGACCAGTCTGCTCGTAACGCTCTGTCTCATAACCGCGGTATGGGTATGCGGCTGTACATCTCAACAATCTCCCGCTGTCCCCTCACTATCCCCCGCAGCGACGACCTTTGCTCCTGCACAGGCACCTGCGACCGTGCCGGGCGGCTTCGCGCTCCGCGTTGACGCGCTTGCTCCCGGCTCCACCCTCCCGGATATATACACCTGCAAGGGAGCGAGTGAATCACCGGAACTCTCGTGGGAAAATGTGCCTCAGAAAACAAAAAGCCTCATATTGATCCTTGACGACCCTGACGCACCGCAAGGCACATTCACGCACTGGATTCTGTACAACATCCCGGCAAATGTCCGCCGGATTGACCGTGCACAGCCCAACGCAAAGGTACTTGCAAACGGTGCACAACAGGGGGATTCCAGCGCCGGCAGCCGCGGTTACTATCCCCCTTGCCCGCCAATCGGGCCGGCTCACCGTTATATTTTTTCCCTATATGCCCTTGATTATGAGGTCTCGATGCCGACTGCAGGAAGGGACAGCATCGATCGGGCCATCAGCGGTCATATGCTTGGAAAGGCAACGGTCATTACGACATTCAAGCGGTGATCATACACCGCACCCTTTTTAGGCTCGCCGATCCTGCACTGACACCGCAAACACTGCCGTGACCGCGACGGCAAGCAGGAAATTCGCAAAAAACCCTGTACCGAACCCCGCCACCGTGATGATGATGCCGGTGACGAGCGGTCCGGTTGATTGTCCGATATCCATGATGGAGGAGAGGGCTCCCATAGAGGCGCCGATCTGCTCTTTTTTTGCCACGTCAGCGACATACGCGCTGGTCGCGACCGTGGAAAGCGACATACCCAGCCCGAAGACGGCACTCGCAGCGAGAAAACCGAAAAAGGTCACAGCGAACGGGACTACGGCGACCGAAGCACCCGTGACGAGCAGTCCTGTAATGATCTGGAAGCGCTTGTCGATTAGGTCCGCGATCCTGCCGAAGAATGGTTTTGTTACGGCGATGATCAGCACCTGGATCGCAAAGATGATCCCGATCTGATAGGCTTCCAAGTGGAGCGCGAACAGGTAGACCGGCAGGAAGGTCTCGAACGCACCGAATGCAAAGTAGGTCGCCATATCTGCCATCGCTGTCGCTCTCAGGCGGCGGTTGGAAATAAAGGTGACAAAACTCTCCTTAAACACGGGAAATCCGGGTATGTTCAGCGACCCGGTTTGTTCTTCGCGGTACATGATGGTCATCACACATACCGGCACGGCAGCAATCGCAGCGGTGATGTACACTATACGGTATGGTACGAGCCCCGGGTACATGGCAAAGGAGGAGAGGATAATCCCGCCTAAAAGCGGTGCAAGCGACCGGCCGATGAGCGTCGCCGATGAGTACTGCCCCAGCATCTCGCCTTTATGTGCCGGGAAACGCTCGGCAATGACCGAGGAGATGACAGGACCGAGGATTGCCGTTGCCGTGCCGTGGAAGAACCGGACCGGGATTAGCCAGAGAGGGTCAACAATGGCGAGGTAGAGCAGCGGTGCGAGCAGGAACACCGCACCGGACAGGACAAGGAGGCGCCTTCGCCCGAAGTGATCGGAGAGCACCCCGACCGGAAATGAGAACAGGATGCCGGCAAGTGGTGATACAGCGGCAATAAGACCGATGACCGCGTCGTTTGCCCCCAGTGCCCGGGTAAAGAGGGGGAGGACAGGGTTTTTTGAGATCGTCGTGGAAAAGATCGCAAAAAAGCCGATCAAAAAGAGATAGTACATCATCCGTTGTTCAGGAGAGAATCTCTCGCCTGTCCCGGAACTGTTGGCTGGCATGGTCATGATAATGGTTGGCAGTTCTTTTGGTTAAGCATTCCCGGCTCAATACGAACGCGGTCCGCAGGTTCTATTTTTCCCCTGGGATCGGCAGGATGACTGGCGTGATTCCGCTGTACTGCAACCTGCGCTGGATCGCAAATGCGGTCTCGTTATGAAGGGTGTTTTGTTCTGTTTTCGGGATTAAATGCTTTCTATCAGGATGAGATACGAAATACTTCCATAAACAATTTAATCATAGGATATTGAACCCTATTGAGAAATAAGCCAGAAATGGCAGGGAAAGAAAAAATATGAGAAAACACCCGCATAAAAACCTGGACTCCATACCTTGGCTCGGCATCGTTGCAGGCATTGTCATTGTAATCATCATCGTGGTTCTGGTGTCATCATGGCTGGGCGGTGGAGCGCCCCCCTCATCGGCAACACAGGAGTCCAAAGCCGGGAAGCCGGGGAGCGGATCGACGGGAACTTCCACGACATTCAGCGCCCAGAATACACCGAAAGTGATCATAGAGACTACACCCCTTCCCGTTCCTGCAAAGGGCGTTTACGTAACGGTCGAGTATCTCGGAGGATTTTCAGGGACGTATGGCGCCAGCGCGGATCTGCACAAGGTGCAGAGTTCCCAGAACCGGATGTATGAGATTGTGAACGCGACCGGGACTACCGTATATGCCTCGTTTCAGAAAGACGACAATACGTCACGGCATGCGTTGACCGTCAAGATCTACAAAGACGGTGTGGTGCTCAACGGCACAACAACATACACCCCCTTTGGCAAGGTCGCGGTTACCGCAAAGGTGTAGGGAAATAAAAAAGGGTTTTTTCCCGTTTGTTCTTTTTTTAGGAATAAAACAGTAAAAAAATTATCTCTCTCTACGATGCACCTGTATCAGGATGCATCTTTAAGAGGGCTGCAGCGATCTCCAGCGAGGTGTAATCGTCCACCATGATCCGCTCGATCGCCTCGACTTGTTTATCCAGATTGCCGGCATCAACGGTCTGCTTGATTTTGTCAGCAAGGGCTTTTATCCGGGACTCCGTGGCATCACGCGCCGTGGGGAGCGGGATGCGGGCGATCGTGATATTTGCCATGTGCTGGATCTCCTTCATCTTATAGACATCCTCGGGACTGACGAAGGTGATGGCACGCCCGCTCCTCCCTGCCCGGGCTGTCCTGCCGATCCGGTGGACGTAATACTCGGCGACCTGCGGGACGTCCAGATTGACAACAAGATCGATATCCTCCACATCAATCCCCCGTGCAGCGACGTCGGTTGCGACGAGCAGGTCGATCTCGCCCCTGCGGAACTGTCCCATAACCCTGTCCCGCTGCGACTGTTTTAAGTCCCCGTGGATTGCGCCAACGCTATACCCGAGGGTCTTGAGCCGTTTTGTCACCTGGTCGACACGCCGTTTGGTGTTGCAGAAGACCAGCGCGAGTCTGGGATCCATCTGGTCGAAGAGCCGGCAGAGGACATCGAATTTATCCCTGCTGTGCACCTCGATATACCGCTGTTCCACCTCCGGGACGGTCAGTTCCTTATGTGGGATCTCAACGAACTGCGGGTTGTTCTGGAACCGTTTTGAGATCGCAAGGATCGGTTTTGGCAGGGTTGCCGAGAAGAGAACGGTCTGGCGGTTGCGGGGAGTCTTTGAAAGGATGGTTTCAATATCAGGTAAAAATCCCATGTCCAGCATCTGGTCAGCCTCATCAAGGACGACCGTTCTGACCCCTGAGAGCGTGAGCGTCCTGCGCCGCAGGTGGTCGAGCACCCTCCCCGGGGTCCCGACAACGATCTGGACGCCGGTTTTTAATGCCCGCAACTGACGCTCAATCGGTTGCCCGCCATAGATGGGGAGAATTGTTATGTGCCCAAGGTGGGTGGCGAGGCGTGCGATCTCCTCGGCGGTCTGGATCGCAAGTTCGCGGGTGGGAGAGAGGACGATAACCTGTGTCTGCCGGTCACGGAGATCGAGTCGTTCGAGCGCGGGGATGCCAAACGCCGCGGTTTTTCCGGTGCCGGTCTTTGCCTGACCGGTCACATCGCTTCCTGCAAGAATAATGGGTATTGCACTTATCTGGATGGGTGTGGGCTCTTCAAAGCCCATATCTTCTATCGCCCGAAGAATCTTTGGGGATATATTAAACTGCTTGAATGAAAAAGAGGTTTCCATTGTATTATGATGGGGACGCTTACCTCTTTATACGATCGTTGGGCAGCCGTTGCGCACGAGTATAGAGTATGCTGCCCCTTGAGAGTCAGTATCGTGTGCATAATTGGGGATATTCCTGCATGCGCCGCCCCCGCCAACCGGCAGTCCGGGTCACTCAAGGGTCCGCCGGTACGTGACAATACCGAGAATAATCATCGCACCGGAAAAAATACATAACGCGATCAGGTCAGTCCCGATAACATTGAGCCCCTGTCCCCTGAGAATAATTGCCCTCAGTGCATGCATCCCATAGTACTCCGGGTTAATTATCGTGATCCAGCGCAGCCAGTCGGGCATCCCCATCACCGGATAAAATGCCCCGGATGTCATGAACAGGATAAGGTTGAGGAATGCTATTACCGAGGCGTATTCCTGCTGGGCAGAGAAACGCGACGCAAACGACACCACAAGACTGGTAACCCCAACACAGGCAATAAAGATGACAAAAACAACCAAGAGGAAATCTTGGATACTTCTCAGGACGATCCCGGTAATGAGAATATCGACTAAAAAAATCACAAAACCTGCAAGGAATGCCCTGAACCGCAAGGTTTTATCTTCTTCGTCGTTGTTCATTGTAGCAGGTACCTGGCACGCAGCCACAAAAAGGCGGGAGAGAATCTTGATCGCACTCCGTTATTACCGGATTTATGATATCGGCAGGGAAATTGATCTTGACTGGCTGGAACGGGAGTTATCCCAGAGTTACGTTACTGCAAGGATGAGTTTTCTCCGGCTCAAGCAAAAGTCCGTCATGATCGAGGACCCGCCCCTGACGATCCGGATGCACCCTCTCCGGGTGGAGCGGGCCGGCCGGTCTTTTGATTTTTCAGTGGTTGCCCGGGTATATGATATTGGTGCGATCAGCTTCTGTTTTGTGTATGAAAACCCGGATGCAGATTTCCCTGCGCTTGAGGCGACCGCATTTCTTTTTGCCGGACAGGAAGGGCTTTCGGACTTCTTTTCCCAGTATCTCAAAATCCTCGGGGAGATCATCAGACCGCACATTAAACATTTCGCGATCAATCCCGAATTCTTTGAGGATTACTCAGTTTATATTACAGACAAAAGAAATGACTCGGTTGATCCGGTGCCCCTCCTCATCGGGGAGTGGGCAAGCATCTCTCCCCAGATGCGGGAGGAGATCATGAAAAATTCACTCAGTTATACGACCGACGATCTTGTGATACTCTCCTGGGATTCTGCCCTTCTCTGTGACCCTGAAACCTCGACTGATTTAATCGACCTGATCGAATTTGCCAACGTGCAGGTCCTCGAGCTCCGGTACTATGACCGGGAGCTGACCAGGCAGATGGAGAAGATGTATGATGATATCGAGCAGGCTGAACGCATGTGGCGGTTTCTCCGGATGCACCAGTATCACACGATCATGGCAAAACAGATGGAGATCTACGCAGAGGTTTCCGAGATCTTTGAAAAAGTTGACAACCTGATCAAAGTCACCGAGGACGTCTATTATGCCCGTGTCTATGCAACAGCCTTAAAGGTGTTCCGGAGCGGCCAGTGGAGCGAGAGCGTGAGCCGGAAGATCGAGGTGATCCGGGAGAACTATTCCATGCTCTCGGACGAGGTACGGATCCAGCATTCTAACTTTTTAGAGTGGGTAATCATCATCCTGATTGCCCTTGAGTTTGGCCTTGCCATCTGGCAGAGCACACGGTACGTGGTTTTGTAATGGAGTGCCCCCCCAAAAAAGGAACTCCGCACTATTATACAGGACATATTTGAAGTGAGATATCGGACATAAGCGACGGATCCGGCTTTTATACTGCACTTCATGTAGCTTCCTGCCACCATCCAACCTCGGGATAGAAAGAACGGATACACTACGGAAAGAAAGAACTTTGTTAAAATTAAGGAAAAAGGTTAAAGATTTAAAACCGGGGTTTCCGGTGCTTTGGAAGGCAGTCCTGGCAATAGACAGGTCTTCCCTCGGTTGGCTTAAATGGTACTTCGCAATCTTTACCGCAGTCTGAACAGACTACTTTTGTCATTTCACGGGGGCCGAAGGTTCTTGGACCACGGCTGCCAAAATTACTTGATCCATACATAATGTTTCTCAAACAGCCTTTTTTTAGAAAACTGTATATGTAAGAGAACGGCTGAGGTTAAGAAGCTCTGCATTGGTGCAGGATGATTCGTACGATAACTCCACCCATGCACGTATTATCGATCTACCTGCATCAGTGACCGGTTAAAAAAGGGTGTTATATATAGCGGTTTTTTCGTAACCAGTCTACCTGCGGGGGCAGGTACCGGTACGAAATATCGCACTTTTCATCCTGAAAGCTCCAGGGAGTGACAATGAGGATATCCCCTTCCCGTATCCAGACCCGTTTTTTGATCTTCCCCTTGATCCTACCCATGCGCGTGACGCCGTCATAACACCTCACGCGTATATGATTTGCCCCCATCATCAGTTCGGCACAGGCGAATTGCTCTTTGTTCCATTTCTTGGGTAACCGCACACGGATGGTCGGAGTACCATCTGGATTTACTGCGTTAACATCAACTTCTTCGTTGTTGTTATTGTTGGGATTCCTAATTCAAACAACTCCGTTGCCATATACCAATGGTGTTTGGCACGATGAAGGTATGGATGGTGGCGGGCTCTGGCATTCAGGGCAGGGCCTGACTTGAGAAGAACTCATCAGAGTTCTTCGAGTGGATTACTCTGACTCCCGGAAAGAGTGTCACGAAAAGATTTGATCAGTGTTTTTCGAGTAAGGGCTCTTTTTCCACAGGGAAACGATGAAAAAACAACTCAGAAGCATAGGGAGCTGATTACTTCATCTCAGAAGACCAATAATATTACGGTGACTCGTTCACAGAATCGGTTCCCGGTACTGTTTTTTACCAAACGTAATTGAGCAGAACGGGACTCATGTGCACTCTATAACTGATTGAAGGGATTGTAAGGGCGGATCCCAAAACCGTTCTTTGTAGATTGCCAAGGTTCTCATACGCTGTATTCGCTCTCACCAGGATGAGACATGGAAACCATACATTTCGAAATCACGCAGGTATTTGTGCCTGATACTACTCATATCCATATCCTGCAGGCAGTTGCAGATAAGCCGAGTTGTCATATCAGTGATGTTGTTCAGCAGTTACTTCCCGACCACAGCGAGAGTAGTGTTCGCTCCGGTGTTCGTATTTTACTTTCTAAAAGACATCTCGATGCGGGCAAGTCCAACAATGAGATACGCCTGAGGCTCACGTCAAGTGGTCGCTTGGCACTCCAGCGGGCTGCAATTTAATTCACCCCTGCCAGCCCGGCACCATACAGCCTTGAGCCACGAATGCAGAATGAATTTCACGCTCGAGTTGTTCGAAATGGTCTTTGTAAAGTCTGGTGTCTGTAATCATCTGCCCGATAATCATTTTACCCCGGAAACACGAAGCCCTCCTCCCCAGTACAAAGCGTATTTCCAAAAAAAAATATGACAGACTGAAAATCCGCATCTTTTTTAAAAAGGTCCTCCATTCTTAAAGGCAACCGGAGTATCAGTCGCACGTTTGTATGAGGGAGCAGATATACGATTGTGGGACCGTAATGAAACCGGGTTGGGGTTTTGTCCCCCCGTTCCTTGTTGCCTACGTCCGTAATCGAAAGGTTCATCTCGTTCTCATCCGTTTCTTTCTTGAAATGCTATGAACAAGCCCCCCGTCCGCTCCGTTGGACTCCTCCTCCTCTGCATCGCCCTCCCTCTCCTCGCAGGAGCAATTGGGTCGTTGTATACGATGTCCTCGATCCCTACCTGGTATGCCACGCTCAACAAGCCCGCGTTCACGCCCCCGAACTGGGTGTTTGGCCCGGTCTGGACTACGCTCTATATCATGATGGGGATTTCGCTCTACCTCGTCGTGAGAGGCGGACTGGATGCGGCTCCTGTCCGGCAGGGTGTTTTCCTCTTTGCCGCCCAGCTGGTCCTCAACACGCTCTGGTCGATCGCTTTTTTCGGCATGCGGTCGCCCTTTCTCGGGCTCGTCACCATTCTCGCCCTTATCGCTCTTGTTACGGCAACCATATTTGCCTTTTATCGCGTCTCCCGCCCTGCTGCCTGGCTGCTTGTCCCATACCTGTGTTGGGGCTGTTTTGCCACGGCATTGAATGCAATGGTCTGGGTGCTGAATTAAAAGAGAGGTGCAGTATGAGTGGCATGAACCTTGAGATCTTCGATGAGATGACCGGCAGAGACAAACGGAAGTTCCTGGAATTCCTCCTCTGGCATTATCGTGTGGTAGATGCGTTCTGGTACATCTACGTATCAGAAAAGTATGGCAGCGCCACCGCTGATGCGTTCAATGAGCAGGTCTGGGGGCGCGTGGCAGCGATGGCGGCAAAAGACATCATTGCACGGTTCAACATGACGGAGAAGGGACTTTCCGGGTTTGTAAAAGCACTCCGGCATTATCCGTGGACCCTGCTCGTGGATTACCAGATTGAGGAGCTGACAGATGAGGTGATCATCACCGTGCCCTCCTGTCCGACACAGGTAGCTCGGTTGCGGCGGGGTGAGGGGGAATACAACTGCAAAGAGATGCACCGGGCGGAATTTATGAGTTTTGCGAAGGTGATTGACGACCGGATCCGCGTTGAATGCATTTTTGCCCCCCC
Source organism: Methanoregula sp. (assembly GCA_026394595.1). GTDB lineage: Archaea > Halobacteriota > Methanomicrobia > Methanomicrobiales > Methanospirillaceae > MVRE01. The sequence continues at coordinate 14,874 of JAPKXX010000081.1, forward strand.
GGACCCGCACCCGAAAGATATGTTCTGCAAGTGGCGGTTTTATCTCGGACAGCCCATAAAGAGGAACAGTGATTGACCGTGCATGCCATTGAAGCGACCGCGATCTCAAAAAAGTTTGGCAACCTTTTAGCACTCTCGGATGTGAACTTTTCCGTCGCAGATGGGGAGACATTCGGGTTTTTAGGCCCCAATGGTGCCGGCAAGACGACGACAATCCGAATCCTCACCGGGATCACCGCACCGACCGCTGGGACCGCAACGATCTTTGGTCATGACATTGTCCGCGAGACGATTGCCGCCCGCAGGCAGATGGGCATCGTGCACGAGATCTCGAACGTCTACGACGACCTTTCCGCATGGCACAACATTTTATTTGCTTCCGAACTCTACAATGTCCCGCGATCTGCGGGGGAGCGTCGCGGAAAGGAACTGCTCGAACTTTTTGGGCTCTGGGAACGCAAAGATGATCGGGTGAAAGTTTTCTCCAAGGGCATGAAGCGGCGGCTCACACTCGCGATGGGGCTTGTCAATGACCCACGGCTCCTGTTTCTTGACGAGCCGACCTCCGGACTTGATGTCCAGAGCAACCTGATCATACGGGACGTGATCCGTGAGCTCACCGGGCAGGGTGTAACAGTCTTTCTTACCACGCATAATATCGAGGAGGCAAACCTGATCTGCGACCGGGTCGCAATCATCAACCGAGGGCAGATAGCAGCGATTGATTCGCCGGAACGGTTGAAAAAAACCATCCAGAGTGTCCAGTCCGTGGAGGTCGCATTCGATCCCTCCTCGCCGAAACTCCTCGAACACCTGCGGGAACTTCCGCTTGTCAGCGAGGTCCGCAAGGAAGGTGACAAGTTCCGGCTGATCACCGAAGATCCGTCAGGTGTGATCGAGAACGTCACGACCTACGCACGGGAGCACCACACCCGGATCATCAGCATGACCACCATCGGCCCCAGCCTAGAGGACGTCTTCATCAGGCTGACCGGGCTTATGATCCGGGTGAAGGGGGTGAAGGCGATTGACTGATCTGAACGAAAGCTGCGGGCAGCTGTGCCGGGAGCTGAAAGCAGCATGGGCGATCGCAAAAAAAGACATTCGGATCTACTACTTAAAACCTAACATCATTGTCTCGGGGATGCTCTTTCCGCTCTTCATGTTCCTCGCATTTGCTATCGGGCGCGACGCACCGCCGACTATGCTGGTCCCCGGTCTCATCGCGATCACGATTCTGTTCTCCGCCTCATCGATCGAACCGGTCTCTATACCCATTGAACGGCGTACCAAGACCTTTGACCGTCTCCTGTCGGCACCTGTCTCGCTCCATTCCGTAGTGCTCGGTGAGAGTATGAGCGGGTTTTTGTACAGCACCGGCATCGCACTCGTCCCACTTTCAGCAGGAATTATCCTCTTTAGCACACCAATTGTGCAGCCCTTGGCACTTATCGGCGGGGTCCTCCTGACCTCGTTCTGTTTTGCAACAATGGGCACCCTGTTTGCGGCATACCCGACAGAAAGCCCGGGGGATATCATGTCTATGCTCAACCTGGTCAGGCTTCCTCTCATCTTTGTCTCAGGGGTGTTCATCCCCGTCAATGCCCTTCCTCAGATTGGTCAGATCGCAGTCCTGTTTTCCCCCCTCACGTACGGCAACGACCTGATCCGCGCTGGATTCGAAGGCACTACGCATTTCAACCCGCTGATGGATGTCCTCGCGATCTGTGTTTTCATCCTCCTGTTCCAAGTGGCGGCAAACCACCTGTACCGGAAATTCAATGAGTGATTACCTGAACGGTGCTGGTACTGTAGAACCATTTTTTGACCATCTCAACAAGCACGATATACCCAAGAACGAGTCCGGCGATTAGGAGGAAAAACGGGAGCGTGGGCGGAACAAACCCGAAGAGACCGCCAAATGGCGTGAGCGTGATCGCGATCCCGGCGAGGATGACAGATACGCTGCTGATGACAAGAAACCTGCTGGGAAGGCTTTTGAAGAACGGCACCTTCGATGTCCGGATGGCAAAAATGATGAGGGTTTGCGTGCAGAGCGATTCGAGGAACCATACGGTTCGGAACATCTCAACCGGTGCGTGAAATATCACAAGAAGGCTGATGAACGTGAGGATATCAAACAGGGAACTGACCGGCCCGAACACGAAAAGAAACTTTTTGATGAACCCGATATCCCACCGTTTTGGTGCCTGCACATACTCCTCATCGACCGCATCCGTGGGAATGGTCGACTGGGAGATGTCGTAGAGAAGGTTATTGAGAAGGATCTGGACGGGAAGGAGCGGAAGGAACGGGAGAAAGAGTGACGCAGCCGCGACGCTGACCATATTCCCGAAGTTCGAGCTCGTCCCCATCATGATGTACTTCATCGTGTTTCCAAACGTCTTTCTCCCCTCGAGGATGCCGTCCCTGAGCACGCGAAGATCCTTTTTTAACAGGACGATATCGGCAGATTCCTTGGCGATGTCGACCGCGTTGTCCACTGTGATCCCGATGTCAGCGGCCCGGATCGAGGGGGCGTCGTTGATCCCGTCCCCAAGGAAGCCGACCACATGGTTATTCTTCATCAGTGCCCTG
>JAPKXX010000087.1 GCA_026394595.1 Methanoregula sp.
GGCTTTTGTCTGCGGGTCATGCGCGAACCGCCCGAGAACATCAGTAAAGGTCTGCCCGATTACCGGATCCCCGCCGATACCGACAACCGTGCTCTGCCCGATGCCGGCCCGGGTCAGCTCATCGACCACTTCGTACGTGAGTGTGCCGCTCCGTGAGATTACACCGACATTTCCCCTCTGGAAAAGTCCTGCCGGCATGATCCCCATCTTCACCTCTCCCGGTGAGAGCAGCCCGGGGCAGTTCGGGCCGATCACACTGCAACCCTGCATCTGTGCGTAGGCGACCGCCTTCATGGTGTCATGTACCGGGATATGCTCGGTGATGCAGACAATGGTGCTGATCCCGGCGTTTGCCTCCTCCATGATCGAGTCGGCTGCCGCCCCTGCGGGAACGAAAATAACGGCTGCCCCGATGTCGTACTCCTGCACCGCTTCTTTTACGGTATTGAAGACGGGGACTCCATGCACCTGCCGGCCGCCTTTTCCCGGGGTCACTCCGGCGACAACTCCCCGGCCGCCGACCTGTTTTGCGTACGCGTTCATCAGCCCGATGTGGAACTCGCCCTGCTTTCCCGTGGCACCCTGCACGAGGATGCCGGTCTTTTTGTCCCCGTAGATCATGCCACCACCTCCACGGCCTTTTTCACCACGAGGTCCATGGTATCGAGCATCTCGTATCCTTTCTCAAAAAGAAGCTTTCTGCCCTCGGCTTCGTTGGTGCCCGCAAGACGGACGATCACCTTCTGGGAGATACCAGCAGCGATGATCCCCCGCGCTACATCGTCGCACCGGGTGATCCCGCCCAGCAGGTTCACCACAATAACCTTTACCGAGGGGACGCTTGCAACAAGCCGCACCGCATTCATTACTCGTTCGCTCTCGGCGCCTCCGCCAACATCGAGGAAGTTTGCCGCCCTGCCGCCATAGTACTCGATTAAGTCCAGCGTGGACATCGTGAGCCCGGCGCCATTCCCGATGACGCCGATCGAACCATCGAGCTCAACATAAGAGAACCCGTGCTTCTCTGCTTCCCGCTCGCGCTCTGAAAGGTCGCGGTTTACCTTAATCCCCTGCCGGGCGAGCGCGTTGTCGTCCACGATGATCTTTGCATCCGCTGCGAACACACCTTGTGGGGTGACTACGAGCGGGTTTATCTCGGCGAGCAACGCATCCTTTTCGCAAAAAATGCGGTAGAGTTTGTTGATGATCGGAGCGACATCTCCGGAAGCGTTGCCTGCCAGTTCCCGGAGCATGAACGGCGGGAGGTCACGCATAAGCGGCATGGCGACCGCCCTGCGGATTGCATCCGGACGCTCTTGTGCCGTAGTCTCTATTTCCACACCGCCAATATCCGAAAAAAGGATGAGCGGGGCTTTCCTGGCACGATCAACGGTAATCGAGAGATAGTATTCGTGCCGGATATCGAGTTTCTGCTCGGCAAGGATCTCACGCACGGGTAATCCCTTGATCTGCTTTCCGAAGAGATCCCGCGCCACGGTCACCGCGTTGCCCTTGTCCGCCATTAAAATACCTCCGGCTTTTCCCCTGCCGCCAACATCCACCTGCGCCTTCAGTACAATCGTTTCGCCAATCTCATCCAGGTGGGCTGCAAGTTCATCGGCAGATCGTATCAGCACACCAGCCGGCACCGGTATGCCGGAATCTTTTAAAACCTTCTTTGCCTCATATTCGCGTAGTTTCATGGTTTGCTGCCCGCTGTTGCCGCCAGTTCTATCCCTTTCTTCATCGCCTTTATGTTGAGCGCTTCGGTCCCTTTCGGGACAGAATCGAGGATCGCTTTTTCAAGAGCTGCCTCGCTCACGATCCCGGTTACCCTGACAAGCGCACCGAGCATCACGATGTTCGCAACAATGTCGCGCCCCAGCACCTGCTTCGCCTCACGTGTTGCCGGGATCTCATAGCATGTGCATTTCGGGCGGGAGTGGACAAGACTTGAATCTAGGACCATCACCGCGTCCTCCGGTGCACCTGCCCCATACTTTTCGAACCCTTCCTGCGACATGATCACGTAGATGTCCGGCATGGTCACCTTGGGGAAGAAGATCGGTTCTTCATCGATGATCACTGCACTCATCGATGCTCCGCCGCGGGCTTCCGGACCATATACCTGCGTCTGCACCGCGTGCTTGTTGTCATACATCACCGCTGCCCTGCCAAGGATCACCGCGGACAGGATGATCCCCTGCCCGCCGAAACCCGAGAACCGTATCTCGTGCCTCATGGCTTCACCCCCATCGCGGGGCGGTTGCGCCGCATGAGTTCGCCGATGACAAAGAGATCTTCAGGGATCTTTTCACCCTGCTCGATCATCCGCTCACGCTTTGCCCGCAGGACTCCATGGGTCTTGAGGTAATCCACCTGGTCGGCGACCTGTTTGAACTTGTTGCGGCGCCCGAAGTTTGTCGGGCACTGGGTCATCGCTTCAATGAACGAGAACCCCGGCGTCTCGAGTCCGGCTCTGACTGCCTTTTCCAGCTCCTTCACATGATACGAGGTCCAGCGTGCGACATAGTTGGCACCCGCTGCAATCGCAAGCTCGCAGAGGTCGAACGGGGGCTCGCTGCAACCGTACGGTGTCGTCGTAGACAGGCATCCTTTCGGCGTTGTCGGGCTCCCCTGCCCGCCGGTCATGCCATAGATCTGGTTATTCATGCAGACCACGGTAAGGTCAATATTCCGCCGGCAGGCATGGATGAAATGGTTGCCCCCGATCGCTGCGAGGTCGCCGTCACCGGTAAATATGACTACATTGAGTGCGGGGTTTGCCATCTTGACCCCGGTTGCAAACGCGAGAGCCCTCCCATGGGTTGTGTGGAGCGAGTCGGTAACAATATAACCCGGTGCACGCGATGAACAGCCGATGCCGGAGATAAACACGGTCTCCTCTTTCTTCCAGCTCATCTGATCGATCGCTGCCAGGGTGCAGTTGATGATAGTTCCGTTCCCGCAGCCGGCGCAATAGATATGGGGGAGCCGGTCGGTACGGAACCAGTCCTCAAATGTCATTTATGCGCCTCCAGCGCTGCCACAAGGTCTGAAGGTGTGTGGAGATCCCCGCCGAGTTTCGGCAGGCTGACTACCGGAACCTTCACGTGCCGGTCGATCTCGCGGGCAATCTGCCCCAGGTTCAGTTCCGGAACGAGGAAGACTTTCGCATGTTTGAATATGGTAAGCGCGTGCTCCGGGAACGGCCAGACCGTGCGCAGCTGTAATAAACCGATATTGGCACGGGGATTGTCATGGAGCACCTGCCGCACCGTGCGCACCGGTGCACCGTATGCAACAAAGACCTGCTCTGCGTCAGGATTGACCACATCATAATCTGCAATCGCAGTGCGGGCATTCTCGATTTTGTCCACCAACCTTTGAACGAGCGCCGCATGCACTTTCGGGTTCGTTGTACAGGGATACCCCTGCTCATCATGGGTCAGCCCGGTCACATGCACCCCGTATCCCTTACCAAAGGTAGCAAACCCGGGGATAAGCTGTGCATCCGGCTGAAAGGGCAGCACCCCCTTTTCGAGCTCGCGCCGAGGAGTCTGTGCGACTTTATCCGGAATCGTGATCCTCTCCCGCATGTGCCCGATAATCTCATCTGCCATCAGGAATACCGGCACACGGTACTGGTCGGCAAGGTCAAATGCCCGTGCCGTGAGTTCGTACATTTCCTGCACGCTTGCCGGGCAGAGCGCGATCACGGAATAATCCCCATGCGAACCGAACCGGCACTGCATCATGTCGCCCTGCGCTGCCATGGTGGGCTGGCCGGTTGAGGGACCCCCCCTCTGGATGTTCACAATCACACAGGGAGTCTCCGTCATCGCGGCAAACCCGATGTTCTCCATCATGAGCGAGAAGCCCGGGCCACTTGTGGCGGTCATGGCCCGCATACCGGTCCACGAGGCACCGATGATCGCTGCCATGCTCGCGATCTCGTCCTCCATCTGGATAAAGATCCCGTTTTTTTTCGGCAGCTTCACTGCCATGTGTTCCGCAACTTCGGTCGACGGCGTGATCGGGTAGCACCCGAAAAACCGGCACCCTGCGGCAAGCGCCCCTTCGGCACAGGCAGTATTTCCCTGCCAGAACTCAAGTTTCGTCAATATTCAATCGCCACCTTCTTAGGTTCATACGGCTGTTCCTCTACCCAGTGGATCGCCTGGTCAGGGCAGGTGAGCTGGCAGACACCGCAGAGCGTCCTGCCATAGAGGTGCTGGAGCCGGCAGTTTGCGCAGCGTTCGGGGCGGTCAAGTTCCGGCACCACAATCCCCTTGCGGTTGGGCTTATTACCCTCCTTGAATATCTTATACGGGCATACTTTCGTACAGAGATTGCAGCCCTTGCACCGGGTCTCGTCAATGGCGAGCTTCATGGAAAAAGTATCCTATCGTATAATGTGAAAGCCCGGATGAATAAAACCTATTTATCAAAGGAGTGCCCGTAATCAGCCCTTTGGTTTCTGGTAGCGGGCAAATTCTTTTGTTGCGCGGGCCCGTACTGCATCAAAGATATCGTTGCCCTTTGCATCGATGCCGACAATGAGCGGGAGACAATCCAGGTCTATCACCCAGACCGCTTCGGCCATGCCGAGGTCCTCATAATATACTCCTTTCAGCGTCATGTGGGAAGCAGCGAGTGCGGCACATCCGCCGGTGAATGCCAGGTAGACCCCCCTTCCTTTGAGCTGCTCACGCACGGCGCTCCCCATGCCGCCTTTGCCGATGAGCGCTGCCACCCCCCGGTCAAGAAGGAACCCGGACAGCGTGTTCATACGTGCCGAGGTCGTGGGTCCCGCAGCTATGATCCGGTTATTCTGGATAACGGGTCCGCAGTGGTAGACCGCTGCACCAGACGGGTCAAAGGGAATACCGTCTTTCATCATGCGCAGGTGCGCCTCGTCACGTGCGGTGTAGACTATACCGGAAAGCCGCACGTGATCTCCGGCTGAAAGTGCCAGCACCTCAATACCGAGCGGGGTTTTCAGCTGCACCGGCTTTTTCATTCCTGCTTCACCGCCACGGTTGCCCTCCGGCACGCCCAGCACTGGACATTCACTGCCACCGGAAGCGATGCAGTATGGCAGGCGGCAGCCTTCACTTTGACGGCAAGTGCTGTGGTATCGCCGCCCAGCCCCATAGGACCGATGCCGAGCCGGTTCACCGCATCGCAGAGCTGCTGTTCGAATGTCGTCATTTCGTCGATTGGGAGCAGGAGGGCTTCCTTGGCAAGAGCTGCAGCGCCATCAAACGTCCCGCCAATCCCGATACCGAGCACGACCGGCGGGCAGGGTTTCCCCTCTGCGAGCAGCATGGTTTCGACAACGAACTTTTCGATCTCGTCCTTCTGTGAAGGCAGGAGCATCGTAATCCGCGAGACATTTTCCGCTCCAGCTCCCTTGGGCAGCACGGTAACCAAAAATTTTTCGCCCGATCTGGTATGGATGGCGGGCATGCCGGTACCGGTGTTATCGTTTGAGTTATGGCGGGTGAGGGGGTCCACGACATTCGGGCGCAGCGGTACAGCCTCAGAAGCGCGGCGCACACCATCAGCCACCGCATCATACAGGTCTCGGGTCAAGGGCACGTTTGGAGGGAGCGTGAGGTACACTACCGGCACACCGGTATCCTGACAGAGCGGGACCCCGAGCTCCTCTGCCACCGCGATGTTTTTTATGAGATTCTCAAACTCACCCTTTGCCGCCGGGTTTGTCTCCCGTGCAGCTGCGAGCCCGATAGCACGCTTCACATCCGGGGGGAGGTAGATGACCGCCTCACGCAGGGCATCTGCGGTTGCCAGAGCAAGTGCCCTGAGTAGAGCGGATCGTTTGGATGTTACCATCAACAGTAGTGAGAAAAGAGCAGACATAATAATTTGGATGCTCGGCACGTACCAAATTTTTCAAAACTCGTTTTTTAACGGATAAATGTACCTGGTAATACCAGAGTTTATAAAAAAAACCGTCAACATGCGGTGAAAAAAATGTAAAAGATATCTGGAAAAAAATTATTTCTTATCCTTTCCGCCTTTTGCCGGCTTGCCGCCCTTTGTGGGCTCTTCAGGAGCCTTTGCGGCAGGAGCTGCTCCCTTCTTATCTTCGGCACCCTTTGCCGGTTCCCTGCCCTTTGCCGGCTTGCCGCCCTTGTGCTCATCAGCGCCCTTTGCCGCCGCCTCCTTCTCCTTGGGCTCCTCTTCAATTACTACCGGTGCGGCAACGACCTTCTCTTCTGCGAATTTCGGAGTGACGATCCTTCCGCTCACCTTGATGGTGCTCACCTTAAGATGGGAAGGGGAGGGAAGTTTGTGCCCGCCATGGCGGAGTGCGTCCTTGACCTTTTCAAGGTATGTTGGGGTCGAAAAGACGGAAAAAATCCTCTGGTTTTCTGACACGCGTGCAGCGGTCCCAACGGCTTTCCCGAACGAGAGGCGCATCCCCTCCGAGACACGGTCAGCACCGGCGCCGGTTGCCTGCTTGTTCTCCCGGAGGACATGGTGAGGGAAGACGCGGACCTTGAAATGGAAGTTTGCCCTGCCGACGTTCTTCATCAGCCTGCGGTTGATGCTGATGCGTCCCGCTTCAAGAGCGGAATGACGGATCTGGCATGCCTCTTCCACGATGAGATCAACCTGAGTCGGGAACTCCTGCGCCAGGTTTCCCATCTCAAACTGCACAATCTTACTGCCGGGAACTCCGCCCATGTATTCACGCCGCGTATAGGGTTTCTTTGAAATGTTCCTGTACATCCTTGCCGGTTTTCTGACCATCGCGTCCTACTCCTTTAAAGGGTATGTGTGAGCAGGCATAAAAAATCCAAAAAACGATCAGATCATCATGCCGTTCTGCTGCACAAACTGCTTGTATAAAATGGAAACGGGGCGTATTAAACCTTACTGGAGTGTACACTTCGGCTGGTTGATCAGGTCAAGCACATGACGCCGGATCTGTGCAAATTCTACGCTGGTGCGATCCCGGGGGTGGGGGTGATTAACCGGTATTACATCGCAAATATGACCGGGCCGTGGGGTGAGCACCAGGATCCGGTCAGCAAGAAAGACCGCTTCGTCCACACTATGGGTGACAAACAGGATCGTCTTTTTTGTCTTGCCCCAGATGTCGAGGAGGTCGTACTGGAGCTTGTTTCGTGTCTGGGCGTCAAGTGCACCGAACGGCTCGTCCATCAGGAGAACTTTCGGATCAACGGCGAGCGCCCGCACCACGGCGATACGTTGCCGCATGCCTCCCGAGAGCTCGAAGGGATAACTGGTCCCGAATTCAGAGAGCCCGGTCAGGGCAAGGTATTTCCGGACGATGGCATCCCGCTCTTCTTCCACTACGCCCTGCAGCTCGAGACCGAACGCGATGTTCTCGTTTACCGTGCGCCAGGGATAGAGCGAATAGTCCTGGAAGATCATCCCGATCTTCCTGTTGGGGCGGTCAATCACGGAACCGTCGATCCGCACACTGCCGGATGTCGGGTGATCAAGTCCGGCAATAATGCGGAGAAGCGTTGTCTTCCCGCACCCGCTGGGCCCGAGAATGCAGATGAACTCCTCGTCCCTGACTTCCATAGTGATATCGACAAGAGCTTCCACCGGCTCGTCACCGTTCTTGACAAACTGCTTCGAGAGATGTTCGAGGGTCAGTGTCATCTCTCAAGCTCCCTCCATGAAAACGAGCGCCGGTCGATAACTTTGAACAGGTAGTCAAACCCGATCCCGATAAGACCGATCACGATCATTCCTGCGATGATCACCTGTACCTGCCCCCAGTTGTATGAGGATATGATCAGGTACCCGAGACCGGAGTTGGTGCCCGGCATCATCTCCGCTGCAACAACACACATCCAGGCAATGCCAAAACCCACCCGGAGCCCGGTCCAGATGGTGGGTGCCGCCCCCGGTAGAACAACCTTGAGCATTACC
>JAPKXX010000071.1 GCA_026394595.1 Methanoregula sp.
ATCACGAACCACTACAACAACCGCCACTGCTACCCAACCCTCGCTGCGATCGCGCAGGCGACCACGACCCTCAAGATGGGCCCGGGTATCATGAACTCATTCACTGACACCCCTGCAGCGATGGCATCATTCTTCTGCACATTAAATGAGATCTCCGACGGCCGCGCCGTCCTCGGTATCGGACCCGGCGACCTCTCAACACTCCCAAAACTCGCGATAAAGGCCGAAAAGCCGGTCGCCCGTCTGGAAGAAGCGGTCACCCAGATCCGGAAGCTCTGTGCCGGTGAACAGGTGAACAAGTCAGGGAAGGTGTTCTTTGACTACGATGGAGCAAAGCTGACCGGGGTCAACCTCCCGGACAAGAAGAAGGGAGTCCCGATCTATATCGGCGCTCAGGGACCCAAGGTCCTCGAACTCGCTGGAAGAGTCGGTGACGGCGCGCTGATCAACGCGTCCAACCCCAAGGATTTCGCAATCGCAATCCCGATCATCAAGGCAGCTTGCGATAAAGTAGGAAAGAAGAATTTCGATGTCGGTGCATATACCGCAATGTCCATCGACCAGAGCGAGAAGAAGGCACGCAACGCAGCAAAGATCGTTGCCGCATTCATCGCAGCCGGCTCACCCCCCGACCTCCTCACCCGCCACGGCCTCAATCTTGATAATGTTGCAAAGATCAAGGCAGCACTCGCAAAGTTCGACTTCAAGACCGTTGGAGAACTTGTCAGCGACAAGGAGATTGATGCATTCACCATCGCAGGCACTCCTGAAATGGTGAAGGCAAAGTGTGAGGCCCTGACCAAATCCGGTGTTACCCAGATCGTCTTCGGCTCACCGCTCGGTCCCGACATGACCAACTCCATCCGCCTGCTCGGCAAGTACGTCGTGTAATCGGTTGCACAAAAGCTATCGTATCGGATGCAGAGCACTACTGCCAATCAAGGCAGTACCCAACAACTTTTTTCACTTTTTAATTCTCCCGTAGTCCCTGCATCAATCCATGAAAAATGATATCTTGCCATCTGTCGATATCAGAACAGGAGACGACATGTTCACCGTTACCGAGATCGCAGTCGGAGGGGGAATTCTGCAATACCGCGAGGAACACTATACAGGTTTCCGGTGCAAGATCAGTCCGGAGCGTGTCAAACGGCACATTGACCAGGCAATAACAGTCCAGAGTGATCCTGCCGGATGCCCGTTCTGCCCTGATAATGTCACCACGGTCACCCCCACGTTTTCCGATAAACGCCGTGTCATTAAGGGAGAGAGCGTCACCTTCCCCAACCTCTTCCCGTTCGCTGAATGGCACACCGTCACCGTCATCACCCGGGAGCACACGGTCAGGGAATTCTCGCACCGGCAGATAGCAGACGCCCTCTCGGCACAGATCGAAACCCTCCAGCGTTTCGACGGGTACCCGAGTATCAACTGGAACTTTTTACCCTCTGCCGGTGCAAGCCTCCTTCACCCTCACCTCCAGGGACTTTCTGACCGGCGCCCTTCAACGCTTGCAGAACGTTATATCAGGGCAAGCGACCAGTACCGCACTACAAACAAAGAAACCTACTGGGACGCAGTCAGGAGGCAGGAACGTGATTCAGAACGGTTCCTTTTTGGCGACGAAATTCTCTGGTATGCCCAGGCTGTCCCAATAGGCGAAAAGGAGGTCCGTGGAATTCTCCCGGTATCGGGCATCCGGGAACTTGAGAGCTATGTGGATCGGCTGGCAGTGGATCTGCTCACCGTTATTTCCCTGTACCGTAAACTCAGTACCCATGCATTCAATATGTCAATCTTTTTCGACAAGGCTGGTGAGGATCACGGGTTTTATGCATTCTGTTCTCTCATATCGCGAATCAACCCCAATCCCGCATCAACAAGCGATTCGGCATTCATGGAACGCCTTCATCTGGAACCTGTGATCCTCACGTTACCGGAGGATCTTGGAAAGTACTACCGGAGCGAAGAAAAAAAAGAAGCTGAGTGATTCACTCAAATTTTGCGACCAGCTTGGTCTTGGATACAATCATGCCATCCTTCTTGTGTGGTTTGCGGATGACACCATCGCATCCCTTCTCGATCTCGCGTGCCTCATTACAAAGAGCAGCTGCGACCTTCATCATCTCGTGTGCGCTTGCAACGATCGGGATGTACTTCTCCCACTCCTTGGTCATGAAGCAACCCTTGACGTTGACCATGGCGACTGCTGATGCAATCTCATAGGCAGCGCGTGCTTTTGCGAGAGCATAGGGGTTTGTGAACTCTCCCTCGACTGCCTTGTCTGCGCTCATAATGATCTTGGGGAGCTCAAGGGCATCGCCCTTCTTGCCTGCCTTGACCTGGTCGATGACTTTGTCAATTCCCTGCTGGAGCTTGCGGAATGCGCCGGTAAGGGCGAGGACTTTCACAAGGTTCCCGTTGTAGTCTGCCATCTCAATTGGGTCGAGGAATTCGCGGCGGGCGCCGATCATCGAGTCAGCTTTCATGATGATGTAGCCAAACTTGCTCGCCTTGATCCCTTCCCACTCTTTCTTGGTGGTCACATCATCAGTGATGACAATGCAGGGGATGCCTGCAGCAGCAAGCGCCTCGCGGGCACCGGTGGGGCCGGGCAGGACACCATTGGGGGATACTACGATACAGAAGTCCGGTTTCCATGCCTTCATATTGGAGACAACCCGGTCAATGTCCTCAGGCTGGAGTTTTGTTCCGCTTGTTGCCATGAAGGTCTGCATATCCTCACGGTCTGCGCGCTCATCAAGGAGGAGCTCAGCCATCACGCCACTTGCAATGTTGCCCAATTTGGCAACTCCGACTTTAACAACCATCGTTTTCACCTCGTTTTGTAACACGATATTATGACCGAGTACTCATATAAACATTTTGAAATCACATTTCCTGATGCCGTCTGGAGAAAAATAAAAGGTTTTTTTGGTTTTTTTAATCGAACATGTTCTTGGAATCATGAGCATGAAAGCATGGAGTCCGTGCGGATTTTCTGCTGATCGGGGGACGTATTCCAACAAAGTTAACGAAAAGTGTTTAAATTTTGGCAGTTGATTGGATAGTATGAAAGACGGGTTACTTACTGAAAGGCAGATGGAGGTGTTGAGGTATCGCAAACAGGGGCTGACCCAGCAGCAGATTGCTGATATCATTGCCACGTCGAAGGCAAATGTGTGCACGATCGAGAAATCTGCAATGGAAAATATCCGCCGGGCAAAAGAGACGCTGGACTTCCTGTACACACTCGATTCGACGCATCTCTGCACGATCCCGGCCGGAACCGATCTCTTTGACGTTCCGGCGATGGTCTTTTCGGAAGCCGAAAAGCTCAACATCAAGGTCAAATACGATACCATCTCCTTGATCAACCATCTGCGGGAATCAAAACCGAAAAGCTATACGGCACGATCCCTTTTTGAAAATGTCGAAGCCTACATTACAAATGAAGGGGAAATTTACTTCGGTTGAGCCGCAGCGGTTCAAAGGAACTATATCTGAATGGTTTCGCGAGGAATTTCGAATACTTCAATTATCAAATCCAAGCCCGAATGAGCATATGTTTATATCCTTTTTTATACAATTGTTATGGAAGCCGATATGAGGGTATCCCGGAATGTGACGCGGGACAAACCGAGGTCCCTGCAGTCCATTCGGACGGCGGATCCAGACTCCGGACACAGGACACAGGTCTGCCGTGGGAGATCCTTGATTGGTGCCCCCCGCCACGCCAAAAAATCGGGTTAGGGGGATGCCGAGAAGGAGTTGTGATTCGTCACAACGGGCTGACATAGTAGGATCTGACGTCAGCGCAAAGGTGGACGTCTGTTGACGAGCCTGTTCCTTTGGGGGAAAATTCCCTCATGAGGATGCGCAAGTGTCAGGATCTTCTTTCGCGAAACAGGAATACCGCTGGACACTGGCGACGCGGTGTGAAGTAAGTCCCGCAGCAGTTCCAAAATCTGACCGAACAACATAGTCAGGCATCGAGAAGCACCTCAAGAGTCGTGGTGACATCAGGTGCACTGATATGAACACGGTGGCCGCGGTATTCGCGTGTTGGCTTCGGTAATGAGCGTACAAGGACACTCATTCTCGGAAAAATCACAATTCGTGTCGAATTGAGACTAACCTACGCGCATAAAAAAGGATTGATGATCACATGGCAAAAACAAAAAGACCACGCAGGGGTTCGCTTGCATTCAGCCCAAGAACGCGTGCAAAGAGTCCAATCCCCAAGTACCAGTCGTGGCCCGTGTATGAGGGGTCGCCCGTACTGCAGGGATTTGCTGGCTACAAGGTAGGTATGACCCACGTCATCATGGTGGACGACCACAAGGATAGCCCGACCGAGGGCAAGGAGATCATGGTGCCGGTGACGGTTATTGAGGTACCGGCGATGAAGGTCGCAGCCATTCGTGCCTATACAAGGGACACCTACGGCAGGCACGCGCTGACTGAACTCTGGACTGACCAGCTTGATACTGTTCTCGGGCGTCGCATCACCATGCCCAAGGACTATAATCCGGAAGCAGCGAAAAAAGCAATCGCTGATGCAATCTCCGCTGGCAAAGTTGCCGAACTCCATGCACTAATGTATACTCAACCGGTAACCCTCACAGGAGTTCCGAAGAAGATCCCGGATATTATGGAGATCAAGGTAGCGGGTGGAGCTATTGACAAACAATTTGCTTTTATTATGGAGTTGCTGGGTAAAGAGGTCAACCTTGGGAACGTGATCCATAACGGAGCCTATGCCGATATCACCGCGATTACCACCGGCAAGGGCACACAGGGCGCGGTAAAGCGCTGGGGTATCATGTTGCGCAAGCGCAAACATTCCCGTGGCGGGAAAGAGCGGCACATCGGGACACTTGGCCCGTGGAACCCCCATCACGTCCGCTGGCAAGTGCCGCAGATAGGCCAGATGGGTTTCCAGCAGCGCACCGAGGTTAACAAGCGGATTTTAAAAATCGGTGAGAACGGCAAGGAGATTACTCCTGCGGGCGGATTTCTTCACTACGGTATACTCAACAGCCCGTATGTGCTGGTCAAGGGGTCCATTCCAGGGCCGACCAAGAGACTGATTCGCATCCGCCCCGCAATCAGGCAGGGTGAACATGTCGTGAGGAAGCCCACGATCCAGCACGTAAGCGTGCAGAGCAAGCAGGGATGATCAGAGATGAAAGCACAGGTTAAAACCATTGAAGGCGGGGTCGCAAAGGACATCGAGCTCCCCTCCATGTTTAAGGAAGAATACCGTCCTGATCTGATCAGAAAAGCGGTTCTGGCACTCCAGAGTACCAGGAGACAACCTCACGGAACATACCCGTATGCAGGCATCTGTTCGTCTGCAGTCGG
The DNA here is from genome assembly GCA_026394595.1 of Methanoregula sp. Taxonomy (GTDB): domain Archaea; phylum Halobacteriota; class Methanomicrobia; order Methanomicrobiales; family Methanospirillaceae; genus MVRE01. The sequence continues at coordinate 5,368 of JAPKXX010000071.1, forward strand.
CTGGGGGAGCGGAAGGGGTGCATCCCATGTGCCGAGAATTAAAAATGGTTCACGTGCCGCAAAAGTACCGCAGGCGCGTGGCGGACGTGAGGCACACCCGCCCGTTGTTGCCAAGGTACTGGTAAAACAGATCAATCAGAAAGAGAAGCAGAAAGCATTCCGGTCAGCGGTTGCTGCGAGCGTCCGGGAAGACCTTGTTCGCGGGCGTGGGCATCTCTATGATGGTGCTGTTCCGGTAATATTTGAGGACAAGTTTGAGTCTCTGAACCGTACCAAGGATATCATATCCGCACTCACCGCTGCAGGAGTCTATCAGGATATCGAACGTGCAAAGGAGAGTCGCAAGGTACGTGCCGGAAGAGGAAAGATGCGTGGCCGACGGTACAAACAGCGTAAAAGTCTGCTTATCGTCACAACCGAAGAGCCGCTGCGCTCTGCACGTAACCTTGCCGGTGTCGATGTGGTCACTGTTGACCAGCTGAATGTCGAGCACCTCGCCCCTGGTATGCAGGCAGGAAGGCTTACGATCTGGACTGAGGGTGCAGTAACGCGACTGGAGGGAAAATAAATGACCCTAAAATACCCGTTTGTTACGGAAAAGGCGATGGTCCTTCTGGAGAACCAGAACAAACTTCAGTTCATTGTCAGAAGGGAAGCAACAAAACACCAGATCAAGCGCGAGATTGAGAAAGCGTTCGACCAGAAGGTAACAAACGTCCGTACCCTGATGAATACGCACGGGGAGAAAAAGGCGATTGTGAGCTTCGAGAACCAAAAAGCTGCCGAGGAGATCCTCAGCAGGCTCGGAATTATGTAGGTGGGGAATATGGGACATCGTATTACTACACAGAACAGGGGCAGGGGAGGCCCGACATACAGAGCGCCATCCCACCGGTATAAAGCCGAGCTTCGGCATATCGGGGATAGCACGAAGACAATCAATGGCGCGATCATCGATATCGAGCACGATCCGGCACGCAATGCGCCGATTGCTCTCGTCAGACTCGAAGATGGTTCAAAAACATACATGCTCGTTACGGAAGGCATCGGTATCGGCGCTGCCGTGGCATGGGGTGCGGATGTTGAAGTTAAGAACGGCAACACCCTCCCTCTTGGGAATATCCCGGCAGGTTCATACATCTGCAACATTGAATCCCGCCCCAACGATGGCGGCAAGTTCGTCCGCTCGACGGGCGTTCAGGCAGTCGTTGTCGATAAGACGCAGGATCGCGTCGGTGTCAGGATGCCCAGTGGCAAAACAAAATGGTTCAATGCAAAGTGCCGGGCGACGATCGGTATCGTTGCAGGCGGGGGACGGGTTGAAAAGCCGTTCGTGAAAGCCGGCAACAAGTATCACAAGATGAGGAATACCGCGTCGAACTGGCCCCGTGTACGTGGCGTCGCCATGAACGTAATCGACCACCCGTTTGGTGGCGGAGGTCACCAGCATGCAGGTCGTCCCAAAACGATTGCACGCGGTACATCGCCGGGCAGGACTGTCGGACATGTGGCTGCACGCAGAACAGGTAAGAGCAGGAAGTGATCGGGTATGGCAGCACAAAGAAAGACACAGAAAAGAATGCCCCGGCGGCGTGAAGAGTTTACCTATCGAGGGTATAAGATCGATGAACTGAAAGCGCTGGGGTTGACCCAACTTCTCCCCATTATGCCGGCGCGTGCACGCCGAAAAGTGGTACGCGGCCTTTCCCGCGGCGAAGAGACCCTGCTTGAAAAGATCCGCGATGGAAACCAGAAGATCCGGACCCATCTGCGGGATATGATTGTGATGCCGGAAATGGTGGGAAGAGTGATCGAAATATACAACGGGAAGGAGTTCGTTAAGGTAGAGTTCCAGCCGGAATCGGTCTTCCACTATCTCGGAGAATTCGCGATAACCAGAAAGAGGGTCGCCCATGGATCCGCCGGTATCGGTGCAACACGGTCGAGCAAATACGTTCCGCTGAAGTGATGGATATGGCACGAGTTGATTATTCAAAAAAATTCGAAGGCGATAATTTTGCCCGAGGCAAGGTGAACGAGGTCTCGATCTCGCCAAAGCACTCGATAGAGATTGCCGGGTACATAAGGCATAAGCGCATCAACGAGGCGATCGCGTATCTCACCGATGTCATCGCGCTCAAGAAAGCAATCCCATTCAAGCGCTTTAACAGGAACGTGGCTCATAAACGCGGTCTCCCTGACACGTGGGATGCCGGGAGGTATCCCGTAAAGGCATCGAAAGTTTATATCAAGCTTCTCGAGTCCGTCAAGAAGAATGCAGAATACCTTGGTCTTGACATGGAAAACCTTGAAATTATCCATGTTTCTGCAAACCGTGGACGGGCGCAAAAGTCCTTCTTTCCCCGTGCAATGGGGCGTGCAACACCCAAGGTGCGCGAGACAGTAAATATCGAGATCGTGGCACGCGAGGTGGCATGATGGCTGTAGAAAAGAAATTTATATCGGAGGGTGTTCGAAAGGCACGGGTCGAGAAATACCTGACAAAGGAACTGAAGCGTGCGGGATATGGAGGTATGGATATTGCACGGACGCCGCTCGGGACGCAGGTGACTATCTTTGCGGAAAAACCGGGCATTGTGATCGGCAAGGGAGGTAAGCTGGTTCACCAGTTAACCCAAGACCTTGCCCAGAAATATGGCGTCGAGTCCCCGCAGATCGAGGTTCAGCAGGTGGCAAATCCAAGCTTTAACGCCCAGATCATGGCGGAGCGTCTGGCAAACGCACTTGAGCGCGGCTGGTACTTCCGGAAGGCAGGCACCAGCATCCTGCGCAGGGTGATGGATTCCGGCGCCCTCGGCTGTCAAGTGATCATTGCAGGCAAATTGACCGGTGCCCGCGCCCGCACCCAGAAGTTCACCGAGGGTTACATCAAGCATTGCGGAGAACCGAGTATAACCCTCGTTGAAAAAGGCTATGCTGTTGCAATCAAGAAACTGGGGGTCATCGGAGTCCAGGTTAAGATCGTGCCCGCAGGTGCAAAACTGCCCGACCACTTCGAGGTTATCGAGCAGGAAAAGAAAAAGCCGGTACCCAATGTCACGGTTATGGCTGTCGGAGAAGATGTGGAAAGTGAACCTGCGCTCCCGGATGATATCGATCAGGCGGAGGTAACGTAATGGCAATACTCAGGGCCCAGGATGTCCGGCAGCTTTCTGATGTCGAACTTCAGGAGCAGATGGAAAAGCTCCGCATGGATCTTGTCCAGCACTACGGTAAAGTAAGTGCGGGCGGTGCAACGGAGAACCCGGGACACATCCATGAACTGCGCAGGACGATTGCCAGGATGAAGACCGAGCAGAACCGCAGGAGAACCGCATGATCTCTTCCCAGAACATCCTGTCCCACGAATTGATCGGACTTGATGTTCTGGTGGTTTCCGCCAGCAACCCCACCCACATGGGGGTTTCCGGTTCTATCGTCGATGAAACAAAAAATATGCTTGCTATCCAGACAGCACAGGGGGTAAAACAGATCCCCAAATGGCGCAGCATATTCCGGATGAGCCTTCAAGACAGCCGGATTGTTGAGATCGATGGATCGGTGATTGCACTGGCTCCTGAGAAGAGAACCAACCTGCATAAAAAAAAGAGGATACCATAATGGCACATAACATAGGATTGGACATCCGGGCTCCGCAACAGGAGTGCACGGATGTTAATTGTCCGTTTCACGGCACTTTACCGGTGCGCGGCCAGGTGATCACCGGTAAAGTCGTGAGCGATCGCATGATGGGAACGGTCGTGGTTGCACGCAACTACCTGCACTACGTTCGGAAATATAAGCGGTACGAGAAACGCAGTTCAAAAATCCATGCACACAACCCCCCGTGCATTCACGCAAAGGTGGGGGACATGGTGAAGATCGCTGAGTGCCGGCCGCTCTCGAAAAGCACGACCTTTGTTGTAGTGGAGGTCGAACAGCAATGAAGGCAAAGCAGTCAAAGACGCCCCGTGCACTTGCCACAGGGACGAGGCTTGCATGTGCCGATAATACCGGTGCCAGGACAGTGCAGATCATTTCTGTCTTTGGCTACCATGGTGTCAGGCGCCGTCAGCCCAAGCTGGGGCTGGGGGATCTCGCCACGGTGAGTGTGCAGAAAGGCACGCCCGATATGCGTCGCAAGCTCGTGCGGGCTGTTGTCATCAGGCAGAAGAAGGAAATTCGCAGGCCCAACGGATTGCGGGTCTCGTTCGAGGACAACGCGGTTGTTGTCGTTGATGAAAAGAACGAGCCGAAGGGAACGGAGATAAAAGGACCAATTGCCCGAGAAGTGGCTGAGCGGTTCCCAAAACTCGGTTCAATGGCAACGATCATCGTGTGAGGTGGGAACCATGGTACGAATTGAGAGTCACCAGCCAAGAAAGCAGAGAAAAGCACGGTATATTGCGTCTTCACACGAAAAGAGCAAATTCCTGAACGCCCCGCTCTCTTCCGACCTGAAAGAGAAGTACGGTAAAAAGACCCTGCGTGTTGTCAAGGGTGACACGGTCAAACTAACCCGCGGGGATAATACTGGTCAGGAAGGTATTGTCGATGCCGTAAACACCGGTCGTGCAAAACTCGTTGTACACGGAGTTTCCTCGACAAAGGCAGACGGCACCGAGGTACCGAGAATGGTCGATGCGTCCAAGGTGCAGATCACCAAACTGAACCTCAAAGACAACCGCCGTGAGGAAAAACTTGGGGGAGGCAAATAGATGTCAGACCATTTAAAGCGCCTCAATGCCCCAGACTCCTGGCACATCGCAAAGAAGACCAATAAATTCATCACCAAGACCTCAGCAGGTCCCCACAATGCGAACGCACTTCCGATTGCCGTCTGGTTGCGTGACCGGATGGGATTTGCCGGTAACATGAAGGAAGTCAAGCAGATTCTTTCCCAAAAAGATGTGATCGTCAACGGGAGGCCTTGCAGGGACCCGAAGATGGGAATCGGGATTTTTGACATTATCGTGCTTCCCAAGATCGGGAAACAGTACCGAATCCTGCGTGACAAGGATGGTCGCCATGTCTCTATCGAGATCGATGCAGAGGCAGCAAAGACCCGGTTATGCAAGATCAAGAACAAGACCGTGATAAAAGAGGGCAAAGTCCAGCTGAATATGCGGGATGGCGCCAATATCCTCGCAGATAACACCTACAAAGCCGGAGATTCTGTCGTTGTATCCCTTGAACCGGAAACCCGGTTCAAGATTGTCGATCACTTCCCGCTTGCTGTCGGTAATATGGCGATGGTCATCGGGGGCAGGCACTCAGGCAAAGTCGCACGCATTGTTGACATCGTGAAAGTGCCCGGGAGTGTGCCAAACAGGATCACTCTCGAGGATGAAGCCACAAAGACCCGGTTCGATACGATCACACCGTATATCTACATGGTTGGAAGGCAGACACCTGCACTGGCTAAATGGGGGATTGAGCAGTGACATCGATGCGCGATCTCTATATCGATAAGGTGGTCGTTCACATGGGTGTCGGCGAAAGTGGTGAAAAGCTTGTCAAAGCCGAAGAGATCATGAAGACGATCACCGGTCAGACACCGGTCCGGACCATTGCCAAGAAAACACAACCGGCATTCGGCGTTCGCAAGGGAGCACCGATCGGGTGCAAAGTGACGCTTCGCGGAAAGCCTGCAGCGGATTTCTTTAAGACCTCGCTTGGTATCATTGAAAAAGTCCTGTTTGATAACCAGTTTGATAAAACCGGGAATTTCTCGTTCGGTATCGAAGAGCACACCGATTACCCGGGAATGTCCTACGACCCGCAGATCGGCATCTACGGTATGGATATCAACGTCGTGCTCGAGCGCAGGGGTATCCGGATCACGCGCCGTCGGATGGAGCAGAAACGGCTCCCGGCAAAGCAGCGCGTGAATAAGGAGGATGCAATCCAGTTCCTCAAGAAGGACTACCAAGTTGAGGTGCGCTGATGGCAGGAGAGAGGAAGAAGAAGTACGGTCGCGGTGCGAATGAGTGCAAAATGTGCGGCAGGAAACAGGGTCTGGTGCGCAGGTACCACATCATGTTCTGCAGGCAGTGCTTCCGTGAATGGGCCCCGAAAATGGGTTTTAAAAAGATGAGCTGAGGGGGAAGTCCAATGACACGTTTAAATCCAACAGCAGATGGGATGTGCACCCTCAAGAATGCCAGCGATACCGGAAAATCTGAATGCATCATCGAGCCCGCAAGTAAACTCCTTGGTGCCATGCTGGGCATCATGCAGGAGGCAGGCTATCTTAAAAGTTTCGAGTTCGTCGATGATGGCAGGGGAGGTCAACTGGTTGTGCATCTCATCGGAAAGATCAATAACTGTGGTGCTATCACCCCGAGGTTTTCGGTCCAGCTGGAAGAGATGGAGTACTGGGAGAAACAGTACCTGCCGGGCAAAAATTTCGGGGTTCTTATGATCTCAACTTCCCGTGGTGTCATGTCGCATGAGCAGGCACGAGAGAAGGGCATCGGCGGGGAACTGCTGGGGTACGTCTATTGAGGTGCAGTCATGGTAACAGTACGCAAGGTCAAGATCCCCCAGGGGGTCAAAGTCAACCTGGATGGCACCATACTCAAAGTGACGGGACCAAAAGGGCAGCTTGAACGCAATGTCAGGTTCCCTCAGGTATCTATTACCTGTGACAGCAAGGAGATTGTCATTTCCACGGAATCCAAGAGAAAGGAAAAGATGGCGATGATCGGCACCTTCGAAGCGCACGCCAAGAATATGTGTAAAGGCGTTCTCAATGGTTTCGAATACCGCATGAAGGTGGTCTACAGCCATTTCCCGATCCAGCTCAAATTGCAGGGCAACCGGCTCGAGATCAACAACTTCCTTGGCGAGAAGAAGGCACGCTATGCACGTATCGAGACAGGAGTTTCGGCAAAAGTCGCAAGCGATGAAGTCATCCTGACCGGCATCAACCGCGAACTGGTCGGCACGTCTGCGGCAAATATCGAACATGCCACGCACATCCGGGACCGCGATCCACGGGTGTTTCAGGATGGTATCTTTATTGTGCAGAGGGGTTGATGCAGATGGCAGATGAAATCAGGCGTCTTATCCGTGTGCGCACCCAAAAAGGTGCTGTCTTCAAGCGCGACGGATTTGGCAAGAAATCCCAGCTCTCCGATTCATGGAGAAAGCCGCGGGGTCAGCACAATAAACAAAGAGAGCAGAAGAAGGCAAAGGGAGCACTCCCGAAACCCGGGTTTGGAAGCCCTGTTGCCGTACGTGGCATGCACCCTAGCGGTTTTTATGATGTGCTGGTCTTTACCGTTAAAGACCTTGAGGGGCTGAACCCGAAGACGCAGGCGATCCGGATTGCTGCAAAGATCGGCAGACGCAAGCGGGCTCTGATTCAGGAGCAGGCGCTTTCTTCTGGTCTTAAAGTGCTGAATGTGCGGGAATCACGATCTGCCCGCATGCCGGAACCGGAGCCTGCCAAGGTAAAGGCAGAGAAGCCGGAGAAGAAAGTAAAGAAAAAGGCAAAACCTGAAAAAAAGGTGAAAAAAGAAACGCCCGTGGCAGGAAAAGAAAAGAAGGAGACGGCAAAGCCAAAGATTCCAAAAAAGGTGAAAGCCGAGCCTCCCTTAAAAGCAAAGCCAAAGAAGGAGACAAAGCCAAAAGTGCCGAAGGCAAAGGCAGACTCCAAGGCAGAAGAAAAACCCAAGCGGTCACCAAAACCAAAAGCCAAGCCGGCAGAAGAGACAAAACCCAGACAGAAGACCGCATTAAAACCGGCTACCAAACCAAAGAAAAAGACCGGCAAAGAGGTGAAGGACAATGAGTGACCTTGCCAGCCAGAAAAGGATCGTATCATCCGTCCTCAAGTGCGGAGTGAACCGTGTCTGGTTCGATCCCGCACGGCTCACGGATATCGAAAATGCAATTTCACGCGAAGATCTAAGGGGGCTTGTCGCCGATGGTGCAATAAAGGCCCGTCAGAAGAAGGGTATCAGCCGTGGCAGGGCGCGTGCAAAGATCGCAAAGCGGGCATACGGGCATTGCAAGGGACCCGGGCGCCGGAAGGGTGCAGCGGGTGCCCGTAGGCCGAGTAAACGGTCATGGATACAGAAAATCCGCGCGATCAGGAAGGCGCTTGTTGCGCTGCGTGATGCAGGGACCATTGACCCGCATATGTACCGGATTCTCTACCGGAAAGCTGCCGGTGGACAGTTCAGGAGTGTTGCCCATATGAAAGCACAGCTGGAGATCCTTTCCGGGAGGATGAAGTAATATGGCAACAGGGTCACGATACTTCGTTCCCTTCCGCAGGCGTCGGGAGGGTAAGACCAATTACTACCGGCGGACACGGCTGGTCGTCGCAGATGCCCCGCGCATGGTGGTCAGAAAGACCAACCGGCATATCATCGTCCAGCTTGTTACTGCAGAAATGGATGGGGACCGTACGCTTGTGGCAGCAAACTCGTCTGAGCTTGCTGAGTACGGCTACAAGGGCTCCATGTCCAGCACACCTGCTGCCTACCTGACAGGACTGCTCTTTGCAGCCAAAGCACGCAAAGCACAGCATAAACGGGCGGTATTGGATATCGGGCTCAACCGTGCAACTCCAGGAGCCCGTGTCTTTGCGGCACTAAAAGGGGCGGTAGAGGCAGGGCTTGATGTTCCGCACGGCGAGGAGATTCTTCCCGACGACGAGCGGGTCAAAGGGGCGCATATCGCCGCTTTCAACAAGAACGCAGGCGACATCGTAAAGAATGTCGAACAGGTGGCAGACGCCATAAAAAAGGAGCTGGTGTAAATGGCATATGAAAAGGAAGAGTGGCGCCCGGTCACCGGTCTTGGCAAACGCGTCGCCTCGGGAGAGATAAAAAGCATCGACCAGGTACTGGAAAGTGGCAGGCCGATTAAAGAGCCTCAGATTGTCGAAATGTTCCTTCCCGATCTTGAGGATGAGGTGCTCGACATCGCCATGACGCAGCGGATGACCGACTCGGGCCGCCGCGTACAATTCAGGGCTGTCGTCATTGTCGGCAACCGGAACGGCTATATCGGGTTCGGTCAGGGTAAAGATGTTCAGGTCGGCTATGCGATCAAGAAGGCAATTATCAAAGCCAAGATGAATATCATCAAAGTGCGACGTGGATGCGGCAGCTGGGAATGCGGCTGTGATGTCACCCACTCGATCCCCATGCAGGTTAAGGGGACTGCGGGCAGTGTCCGGGTCACCCTCAAGCCTGCCCCGCAGGGTATCGGGCTGGTCACCGGCGACATCAGCAAGAAAGTGCTCGAGCTTGCCGGCATCAAGGATGTCTGGACGTTTGCACGCGGTCAGACACGCACGACTATCAACTTTGCCAAAGCGACGTTCAACGCGCTCAGGCAGACAAATATGGTCAGGATCGGGGGGTCACCGTAATGTACGCGGTAGTAGAGGTGCGCGGTGTCGTAAACACCCGTCGCGACATCAAAGATACACTCAAGATGCTTCGCCTGCACCATATCAACCACTGCGTGCTCGTTCCTGATACCCCAGAGAACCTCGGCATGATCCGGAAAGTGAAGGATTACGTAGCGTACGGCGAGGTGGATGCAGCGACAATTGAGACGCTGCTGCGCACACGCGGGCGGGTCATAGGCGATTCAGCGCTTACGGATGAATATATCAAAGCAAATTCGACCTTCAAGGGCATTGCCGAGTTCGCAACAGCGCTCGCGAGCGGAGAGAGCCGGCTCAGGGACCTTCCCGGTCTCAAGCCGGTATTGCGTCTCCATCCCCCGCGCAAGGGGTACAGGACAACGAAGCGGACGTTCGTTCAGGGCGGAGCGCTTGGCTATTATGGTCAGGAGATCAATACTCTCCTCTATAAAATGAGGTGACGACGATGCCAACCAACAAACGCTCAAAATACCGGGGTTCCCGGACCTGCGGAGGAGGCACCCACAAGAACCGTCGTGGCGCCGGAAACCGTGGCGGTAGGGGACGTGCCGGCATCAACGCCCACCACTTCGTGCACTGGTATATGGAATTAGGCGGGCCCGTCTTCGGCAAAGATGGGTTTTTCAATAAAACACAAGTAACCGTCACTTCTATTGACGTTGGGGTACTTGATCAGATCGTGCCCTCGCTGCTCGCTCAGGGGATTGCGAAAATGGAAGGGGATGCCATAGTGATAAACACTGCCGATATGGGCATCGAGAAGGTGCTGGGGAGCGGTAGGGTTACCAAGAAAATGAACCTCTCTGCGCAGGCATTCTCTGCACAGGCAAAGACAAAGATTGAAAAGATGGGTGGCAAAGCGCAGGTCATCTGAATATCTCATATTTTCTGGTGAAACCATGGGAGAATTGCTGGATCGAATGGAACCCCTGCTTGCTGCGATGCCCGCGGTGAAGAGCCCGGAGGGGCATGTCCACTTTAAGAACAAATTGGTGTGGACGCTCGCTGTTCTTATCCTCTATTTTGCGCTCACGAATATTCCGGTGTTCGGGCTTGATTCCAGCTCACAGGATGTATTTTTATACTGGCGGGCATTGCTTGCTGGTGCGAGCGGGTCGATCGTGCACCTCGGTATCGGCCCGATCGTCACCGCATCCATCGTACTCCAGCTTCTGAAAGGTGCGGATATCCTTGATATTGACACGAGCGACACCCGCGGACAGGTCATGTACATGGGTCTGCAGAAGATCCTGATTATGGTCATGATCGTTGTTGAGGCTGCACCCAACCTCGTCGGTGGATTCATGCGCCCAGATTCAACCATTGCCCAGAACTTTTTTGGCGGCAATTTGTTTGCGGTCTCGCTGTTGATTTTTTTTCAGATCTGTATCGGCGGTTTCCTTGTTTTTATGCTGGACGAAGTGGTAACAAAATGGGGGATCGGATCCGGAGTCGGTCTTTTCATTATCGCAGGAATCTCACAGGCGATTGTCAATGGTTTTATCAACTGGTCAGCGGTCAGCGATCCCTACCCCGTAGGGTTCTTCCCGCGTCTTGTCGCCATCGGTCTTGATGGAGCCAGTTATTTCCAGTACTTCGGAAAAGACATCCTTGCTTTTATAACGACGGTTGCGATTTTCCTTATTATTGTCTATGTAGAATCGACACGCATCGAGATCCCGCTCGCCCATGCGCAGGTGCGGGGCGCACGTGCACGGTTCCCCGTGAAATTGATCTATGCGAGCGTCCTGCCCATGATCCTTGTTCGGGTCCTGCAGGCAAACATCCAGATGGTTGGCATGTTTCTCTCCAATGTCGGCATTACCGTTCTGGGTAAATTCAGCGGCCAGCAACCTGCTGGCGGCCTTATGTACTTCCTTGCACCGATCAACGGTCCCCAGAACTGGATGTGGTGGGCATACGACCTTGGGCATCCTGTATGGGAGGTCATATTACGTCTCAGCATCGATATCACTTTCATGGTAGTTGGGGGCGCCATCTTTGCACTGTTCTGGATCAAGACAGCTGGTCTTGACTCAAAAGACGTAGCCCGCCAGATTCAGCTCTCGGGCATGTCCATCCCCGGCTACCGCCGGAACCCTCAGGTACTCGAGAAGTATCTTGACCGGTACATCCCCAAGGTCACCATCATCGGTGGAGTGTTCATCGGCTTACTGAGTGTCGTGGCAAACCTGTTCGGTGTCATCGGTGCCGTGAGCGGCACGGGACTGCTGTTGACGGTGAGTATCACATACCGCCTGTATGAAGAGATTGCCAGCCAGCAGATCATGGAGATGTACCCGTTCATGCGGACGTTCTTTGGAAAAGAATAGTGAGAAGAAAGGGAGATTATGGTCGGTAAGAAGGTCATCATCACCGGAGTGCCAGGCGTTGGAAAGACAACGGTCGTCAACGAGGCGTTAAAAAAGCTCAAACAGGAAGGCATCGAATACCAGGCGATTAATTTCGGTACGTTCATGTTTGATGTGGCAAAAACTGAAAATATCGTGCAGGACAGGGACCAGATGCGTACGATGGATCGCACGGTCCAGAAACGTCTGCAGCAGCATGCAGCACAGGCAATTGCAAAAATATCCGGCAACGTCCTGATCGATACCCACGCGTCAGTCAAGACCCTAAAAGGCTACCTCCCCGGACTCCCCGAATGGGTGCTGCGCGAGATTATGCCCGACCTTATTGTCCTTGTCGAAACCGATGACGACCAGATCCTGATCCGGCGTCTTTCTGATGAGACAAGGAGCCGGGATAAGGAAGGCTCAAAAGTAATCGGGGAACACCAGCAGTTCAACCGTGCAATTGCTGCATCCTATGCGATGCTCACCGGCTGCACCATCAAAATTGTTACAAATGCAGATTTCCTGCTCGATCGTGCAGCTGACGACATGGCAGCCGTACTCAGGTGAATGCATGGATTTTGGAAATATCTGGGAAAAATACGGGCTTTACATCTCGCTTGCCTTCATGATGCTGATCATGTTCTCCTACAGCATCACCTGGCTGAGGGTGGGCGTCGGGCAGGGGATCGATTCATTTTTTGCCCCCTTGGTGGAAGGGCTCAAGATCCCCTTCTTTATCCTGATTGTTATCCTTTCAGCGATCACAGGCCTGTACTCGTCCATCATCCAGAAATACACCATTGACTATGAAAGGATGGCAGAAGTGCAGGAGCGTATGAAGGAGTTTCAGAAAGAGTACCGGGAGGCGCAGCTCTCCCAAGATGAGAAACGGATAAAGAAACTGGACTCGAAGAAGGACCGGGTCATGAAGGAGCAGCTCGAGCTCGCCCAGCAGCAGTACAAACCCATGGCATACATCCTCATCCTGACCGTACCTATCTTTTTCTGGCTTCTGTACCGGCTCAGCCAGATCCAAAGCATCATCATCATGCCCTATATGGGCTTGCATTACCTGAAAGAACCGGCGCTCTGGGTCATCCCCGCATGGATCCTCTGGTATATGGTCTGTTCCCTGACTATCAGCCAGGTGATCAGGAAGACCTTAAATATCGGGGGGATCTGATGCGGATCACCGTGAGCGGGTTGCCGGGCAGTGGCACGACTTCGCTCTCACGGTACCTTGCAGAACGGCACGGGTTTGAAATGATTTCTGCCGGCGAGGTCTTCCGCCAGCTTGCGCAGGAGCACAGCATGGATCTTACGGCATTCGGGAGACTCGCAGAACAGGACCCGTCATTTGACATGATGATCGATCAGCGGCAAACAGAGATTGCGTCCCGGCGTGACAACATCATTGTCGAGGGACGGCTTTCCGGCTGGATGGTCAAGGATGCCGATCTCAAAATCTGGCTCTTTGCCCCCCTCGCGTGCAGGCTGAAAAGGATCATCTTCCGCGACCATGTTCCTGATGAAAAGGCAGCAACGGAGATCACCACTGAACGGGAGCGGTGCGAGGCGAGAAGATACCTTGTCTACTATAACATTGACATCAACGATCTTTCACTCTATCATCTGGTGCTCAATTCTGAACACTGGGGAGTCACAGCGCTTGGGGCAATCGCAGACACCGCGATTGCCGGACTAAAGAACTAGGTAAACGACATCACCAGATCGGGAAAATCCATCCGTGGTCGTTAACTGGCAACGTGTATATCCTGGTCATGCCCGTCCTTTGATGGCATAAGGAAGGGATGTGAATGGAAAACCCCATCGAAATCCGTCTTGTAAACCAATGGGACAGCGAAGAGATTGTGGCGCTGTACCGTGCCGGCGGGTGGTGGAAAGAAGAGTACGAGCCTTCAGGTATCCTCCCCCTCATCAGGGGCAGTTTCCTGTTCGCCGTTGCGATCGATTCTGGAAAAGCGATTGGCATGGGACGCGTTATATCTGATGGGATCTCCGATGGCTATATCCAGGACCTCGTCATCCTCCCTGAATACCGGCGGAGAGGGGTTGGAAAGATGATAATCTCTGCACTCCTTGAAGGCTGTAAAAAACGGGGTCTGGGATGGATTGGGCTCATTGCCGAACCCGATTCGGAACGATTTTACCATACTCTTGGGTTCCGGCGACTGGAAGGGTATGTGCCTCTGATCTATGAACGGGAGGATTAGATGGTATCAGCAGATGATTTTAAATCCGTTTCTCTCGATGACCGCACGTTCTTTAAAAATCATTACGCAAAGTACCCCCAGACCCACAGCGACAATACATTCACGAACATGGTATGCTGGAACCATTTTGCCCATTACCGTTACGCGGTTATCAGTGGCTCGGTCATCCTTTCAAGCACGATTGACGGAATGACCCGGTTCCGCCCCCCTATCGGCCCCCGTAATCCCGATCTGTTACAAGCACTCATCAGGTTCGCATACCGGGAAGGCGACGAAGAACCGGTGGTGCTCATCGATCCAGACACAAAATCACAGATACAGGGACTCTGCCCGAAGCTGGATATTATCCCCGACCGGAACCATTTTGAATACGTGTACCGGGCACAGGACCTTGCAGAACTTCCCGGTGGAAATTTCCTCAATATCCGTCGCCAGATCAACAGGTTCAGGAAAAAATGTGCATATTCGGTGGAACCTATAACAGCAGAGAACCGCGACGAGGTGAAGCATTTCCTGATCAAGTGGTGTGAATGGAAGGGATGTGAGGGTGAACGAGTCCTTGCCCATGAAAAAGATGCCATCTTTTATGCGATCGATCATTTCCCCGAACTCGGTCTTTCAAGTCTGATGATACGGGTCGATAAAAATATTGGTGCCATATCGTTGTTTGAACAGCTCAATGCAGACACTGCACTTGTCCATTTCGAAAAAGGGCTTCCGGATTGTGAGGGGATCTACAAGGCAATCAATACCGAGACGGCATCAGTGCTGGTACCCAACTTTACCTATATCAACCGGGAGAGCGACCTTGGCATTGACGGACTACGGGAAGCAAAGATGCGCTACCACCCACACCACATGGTTGAGGTGTATCACATAAAGAAGGCGGCATAATCCAATCTTCGCACTGCCGGGCACGGTACCGGGATGGATGCCGCATACGCCGGTATTTTCAGCGGTAAGGATTTCCTCCCCACTAGGCAGCTGCATGGTTCTGCAGGAATTTTTCCGATATTCAACCAGCATGACCGGTAAAAATGAATTCAGTATTAATTTCCGGGTTGATCAGATGAGCAATTTTATCCCGGAGAAGACAATCTTGACAGCAATAGCTGCGACAAGCATACCAAGCACCTTTCCCATGATATCCGTGACCACATCACCAACAACCCGCTGAATATCAGCCGCAAAATAAAGGACTAACCAGGTGGCGATAAGGGAGAGGGTAATCGCAATGAAAGGGATGAGAAGTCCATAACTATTCGTTAGGAGCATGACCGTGGTGATTGTTCCGGGTCCGCAAAGAAGCGGGGTTCCTATCACAACTCCCGCGGCAGTTTTGGAATGATCTTTGCAGCGTCCGATATCAATGCCAAGGGCTTCCTGCATCCCGAGCAGGAAAAGGAGGATGCCGCCTGCTATCTGGAAGCTTGGCATATTCAACCCGAGCAGATCAAAAATCATCGTATTGAAAAAAAGGAAGACATACATGAGTCCCCCGGCAACAGCGACCGCAATAAATGCCTGCCGGTGGATCTCTTTTGCTGTCTGCCCTGTAGTCATCGCGGCGAAGATGGGTACACTCAGAAGGGGATCAAGAATGATGAAGAGGGCGGCGAACGCGTAAAGGATGCCGGGAAGGAGTTCCTGCATAATCTGTAGTGAATTTTATTTGTCTCATGAATGGAAAAAGATACTCCATTATTTTTTATTTTTGGGAGGTAAAAAACGGAGCATGCGTTCATTCCATTCCGGTATTATACGATAAAATAGATCACCAGTATTGCGGCAGTCGATATAATCCCTGCAGCTGATACAAGGCGGTGGTTCCATGAGGGATCCAGCACCCATGCGGTAATACAGAAAAAGATGTACGGGATGAGGGTGGTAATGACCGAGACACTGGCCAGCTGGTCAAAACGGTTCGAAAAAAAGAGCAGGCATCCGCTGAGGGTGCAGCCGGCAACCAGTGCGACAACAGGAGTACCGCGAGGCGAAAGATCCCGGAAGAGCGGGACAAAACATCTCGCCGCAATATTCTGGAGGACACGGGAAGTTCCGATAATGTATGCGTTTAACGCGGAAAGCATCGCCACAATGCCGATGATTGCAACAAAATTGCCTGAATTGGCAAAGATAAGATTGGATGCGGTTGCTATTGGAGCAGGGGATTGGGCAAGTGCGCCAGAACCTACGCTTCCCATAAGAGAGATGTTCAGCACTATATAGAGCGCAACCACGATCGCCATTACCAGAAGCAGTGATGTACTGATGAGGCGTGTGTCCCGAGTCTCCTTGACAGGGATAGCGCTTATTTCAAAGCCGGTAAAAGGCCAATACACGATTATTATTGCAGCAAGGAGGCTGCCTGCACTGGCTGGCATGATCGGCACGAGATTGGCAGACTTTACGAAGGGAAGAAGAACTATCGCTATCAGTACCAGCGGGACAATCTTTATGAGCGTAAGGATATTTTCAGTCATTCCCGAGAGAGAGATCCCGATACTATTGATGAGGCAGAAACAGGTGATGATGGCTACTTCGAGCACGATTATATGACTGATACTGAAATACGTCATGTACTGGCCAATACCGGATGCGATAGTAGCAACACCAAAAACCGATGAGATAAGGTAAAGGACCATGAGGGGGACTGCAATTCTCATCCCGAAAACAGACTCAAACGAAGAGAAAAAACCACCCGTTTTAGTGAAATGTGTTGATACATATGCGAGGGAAAGAAGTACAGATGAAGCAGAAAAAGCGACAATAATCCACGCGAGAAGAGATGCTGGTCCTGCAATCCTTGCGGCGATACCGGGGACAACAAAGATGCCCGATCCGATGGTGCCTCCGACACCCAGGCTTACCAGTTCAAAGAGCCCGAGTTTTCGCTGGTAGGTTGCAGGGCTTTCCAAAGTCTTGCTCCTTTACATTTCCCTTTACATTTTTTTGGTATTGTTTATTGCTGCTCTCTCATTTCAGGAGGAAAGTATCCCCACGAATGACTCAATATTCCTTGTACGTGATAGTGTAAGTGTCCATATGAAGTATCGGTCAACCCGAACGTATCGATTGCATCAAACACAATCAATATTATGAAAGACATGCTATCTTCGATACAGAGGCTCTTTTTTTGCGTGAAGTACCGCATAAAGAGCCGAAGTGATGGAGACGTTCAATGGCAAAGGCAGTCACAAAAGGAAAAAAAGCCGGTTCTTCGGTGAAAAGGACTACCCTGTCGAAGGCAAAAACCACCCTGTCAAAAAAGACCAGGGTATCCCCGGTCACCAAAAAGAGTGCGGGTAAAACCAAACCCATGGTACAAGGAAAGAAACCAAAGGGAGCAAAGGTATCCATTGGTTCCCGGTACAAGTGCCGGATGTGCGGCTATATTTACTCATCTCTCCGTGGCGAACCCCACAACGGGATCCCTCGCGGTACAGAGTTTGATGACCTTCCCGATACCTATGTGTGTCCTCTCTGCGGTTTTCAGGGAAAGGGCAAAATCGGAAAATGGGGGTTTGACGAGTGGCGCCCGACAAAATATATCTGCTCGATGTGCAATTACATCTATGACGAGGCACGGGGAGAACCACATCGCGGGATCAGACCCGGAACGAAATTCGATGACCTGCCGGATGATTACCGGTGTCCTGTCTGCGCACTTGATCCAAAGATCAGCAAATTTTACGGAAAGGTTCTCAAGCAGGGCTTTACACCACTTGACATTTGATAACCCAAACATCCCCTCCCGTTTTTTCTGCAACAATTCAAGGAGTGTCCCGGATAAGGCACCACTCCTCTGTCGTAGTGGATTCGTCTCTCACCAATGCACCCGCGTGAGCCCCAATCTATAAACCCGTGGTTTGTTTAATCTCTATAAGGAGCGACGATATGACCTCAGGGAACCGGTACAGGAGGAAGGGCACCGGTATGGTGTCTGTTCTTATTCTTCTGCTGATTACCATGACAATGATAATCCCCGCTGTTTGGGCAGCATCAGACAGCATTCAGGCATCCATGGGGGATGTTATCCCCCTGCACGGGGTCTCGTACAGCGGCAATACGGTCTACCTTTTCCTGACTGGCCCCAATCTTCCGGCAAATGGTGTATCCCTCAATGATATCACGCAGCAGGCTGATCAGGGATCTTTTACCATGGTCGATGTGGATGCCGACCAGCGCTGGTCCTACCGCTGGAATACTGCACGGTTGCAGAACCGGCTTGACTACGGCACGTATACCATCTATGTTGTCACCGATCCGGTAGACCGTTCACGGCTTGGGGGTCATACGTACAGCACCCTTGAGGTCTACTTAACGAGGCCCGGGCTATCCGATGTATCGGTGGTGGGAGGTACCTCGTATACGCTTAATGTGGAAGATCATGGAACAACTGCTGTACAAACAACGGCATCGCAGGCAACGACACCCCCTCCACCTCCAACCCCCGCCATTCCTGTTGAATCCGCCACTCTCCCGCCCCAGTCCTCCTCAACTCCCCTTCAAAAGAGCGGTACCGGTGATGGTCCGATCATAGTGGCCGGATGTGCAATCATGGGAGGATTGGCACTGTTCCGCCGTAAGGTCATATAACACACTTCAATAGTTCATCAAAGGCGCATGGTAGTAGTATCCGGAACGGGAATGTGAGCTATGATTAATACTGATACTCCTGCACTTCTTGAACAAGCTCACCGGAAAACCATGATCGGGCGGTACGAGGACGCGATCGCACTGTACGATGATGTGCTTGCCACCGATCCCACCAATATCGTCGCACTGGAGAATAAAGGGAAGGCATATTACTACCTTGGGAGGCACGAAGACGCAATCCGGTGCTATGATGATGCAATCCGGGTCAATCCAAAACAAGCCTCAGTATGGTACGAGAGGGGCTATGCCCTGCGCAAGATCCAGCGGTACGAGGAAGCGGTTCAGAGTTTTGACCGGGCGCTTGCCACCGATCCCGATCTCCTCTTTGCCTTAAGCAACAAAGGGTACGCACTCAATGAGCTGGGAAAGTACCGTGATGCGATCACCTGTTTTGATCAGGTGCTTTTGCAAAGCCCGAATAATATCCGCGTCATGACTGCAAAGGCTATCGCATTGCGGGGGCTGGAGAAGAACGAAGAAGCGCTTGCATATTTTGATCAGGCGCTTGCATTCAATCCCATCAACTCATTTATCTGGTACAATAAGGCGATTGCACTCCGTAACCTCGGGAGGACTAAAGAAGCAGATGATTGCATTAAAATGGCAGACTATCAGGCAGGCAAAACGCCCTGACCTGCTTTCCTTAAAATAAACAAAAAAAATTAGATGAGTTTGAAGATTGGGTGGTTTTCTGCCTTCACATCGACCCCGATCGAACGCATTGCTTCGAGCGTCACGATATCCATGTATGCCTGTGCGGTGATCATCGGCTCGACATTCTCGATCGGGCCGTACATGATCAGGTTAGCACCGAGCGTGCTGGCAATCAGGTTGCACCCGATATCGGGTGCGGACCATGCCGCCTGCTTGATACCAGCCATGCCACCAAGGTAGTGTTTGGACATTTGCTCGAGGAGGAGGTCTTTGCCCTTGTAGCCTGCTTCTAGTACTGAGGGGGTTTTGCTCGTCCCCTTCCAGCGCTTGAGCCAGGTCCACGCAACCGTCATGTTGTGGTAGGCACCACCGGTTGGATACCCGAAGATCGCCTTGCAGGCAAGTATCTCACGGTATGATCCCCCGGACCCAAGACCCAGCGGCGTTGCAGCGGTATCGAGAATCGGCCGCGTAATGCCGCAGTCTTCTGAAATTGGGATCATGCCCTTCTTCTGCCCTGCAACACCTCCCTCGGTA
>JAPKXX010000070.1 GCA_026394595.1 Methanoregula sp.
TCTCACCGGTGGGGATATCAAACGTTGTGCGTATTATATCGGTCAGTACGATCAGGCCAAAAAATCCGTAGACGACCGATGGAATGCCCGCGAGCAGTTCGATCGCCGGTTTGAGGATGTTCTTTGCCCAGAGCGGGGCGAGCTCAGAGATGTAGATTGCACACCCGATCGATAGCGGGACTGCAAAGACCATTGCACCGATAGTGACCAGTACCGTCCCGACAATCAGGACAAAGATGCCGTATTGCGGTGGTTCGCCGGTCGGGTACCACGTCGTTCCTGAGAGGAACGGTCCTAAGCCGACACGTTCAAATATCGGGATGCTGTCACGGAGAAGAAACAGCAGGATAAAGAAGATCGCGATGATTGCAGATAAAGCGGTAAGGAACCAGATTGTTCTGATTGCTGTTTCCTTTCTCTCGCGGGAGATTGCTGCTGATTGCTGGGAAACGGCACTGCGGGTATCAGCTGAGATATACTTTCCCGGTATCCCTGCTGGAAACCCCATACAAGAAAAAAAATGTTCCTGAATTATCCGGTCACACATCTCATGTGATGGATACGTACCCCTCTTGGTCGACGATCTTCTGTCCGTCCGAACTCAGGATGAAATCGATGTAGTCCTTTGCAAGTCCGGTGGGCTGACCGTTGGTGAACATGAACAGTTCACGGTTGATCGGGTATTTCTTAGAGAGAACGTTTTCCTTGGTCGGTGAGACTGCTTGGTTGGGATCGTTCCACCAGATGGGGAGGGCTTTTACACTCTTATCGACAAACCCGATGGAGATATACCCGATTGCCCCGGGGGTCTGCATGATTGTCTGGGTGACTGCCCCGTTGGAGTTTTTCTCGAGCATAGACTTGGTCGGTGGGGCACCTTTGAGGATACCGGCGCCATCCTTGTCAAAGAACTCGCGGGTGCCTGATGCACTGTCACGGCCAACGACCACGATGACGTTATTGGTATTGGGAACATTACCTCCAAAGATCTCTGTCCACTTGGTAATCTTGCCGGTGTAGATATTTGCAACGGTATCAGCTGAAATCATCTTGACTTCATTTGACGGGTTGACAATAATTGCGATCCCGTCTTTTGCCACAACGGTCTTAACAAGTGCCGGGTACTTGGTCTTCTCAGTAGCACTCAGCTCACGCGAGGACATACCGATGTCAACAGACTTTTCGCCGATCTGCTGGACGCCGACCCCTGATCCACCACCGGTTACCTGGATATCGGCATTCGGATTGGTGGCCATGTAGGCTTCAGCAGCTTTCTGGGCAATAGGCAAAACGGTTGTTGAACCGCTGACCTTGAGTTTCCCTTTGGGACCTGAAGCTGCCGGGGCATTTGTTGTGGATGCCGCAGGTGTCACGTATGCGGCGGGCGTCGATACGGGTGCCTGCGGCGCCGTGACTGCAGCAGTGGTTGGCACGGGTGTTGCTGCACTGGTTTTCTTCGCATTGTCCGTGCAGCCTGCCACCGACATTGCCCCAACGAGCAGGATGACGAGGCTTAGCGTCACGAAAAGACTGGCATGTGTTCGCTTGTTCATGGTGTTCTTTCATGAGATTACCAGCAGAAGATATACCCTTTTTCGACAGAGAATATAGTTATATATATATCGACCATTGAGAAATAGAGACATAGTGGAATTTTCGTGAGGTGAGGGTGATATGGAAATCCGGAGGGTCCAGTTCACAGGCGGATCGTCATATGTCCTGACGCTACCGAAAGAATGGATAGATGCACAAAAGATCAAGAAGAACGATCCGCTTGGGATTGAGACCCAAACGGATGGGACGCTGATTGTCACAAAGACCATTGAACAAGAGCCCCTGCAGCGGAAAAAGGAATTTGCTGTTGACGCGATTACAGAACCGGCGTACCTGTTCCGGCTCCTGATCGGTGCCTATATCTCGGGCATCACCACGATCGTGATCACATCAAAGGAACGGCTGCCGCCGTTCGTCCGGGTGGTTGTGCGGGATTTCACCCATATGACAATCGGGCAGGAGGTGGTCGAAGAGGATGATTCGGCGATCACGCTAAAAGACCTGCTCAACCCGTCAGAGATGCCGTTTGCAAACACCATCAAACGGATGTTTGTGATCGTGAAAGCGATGCACGAGGATGCGATCACGGCAATCAGCACAGGGAATCAGACGCTTGCGGCTGACGTGACCGCCCGCGACAATGACGTGGATCGCCTCCACTGGCTCGTCGCACGGCAGACCCATATGATCCTGTCCAACATGGCACTCTCAAAAAAGATGAATGTCCCCCCACGCATGGCTGTGCATTACTACATCATCAGCCGGATCATCGAGCGGATTGGCGATCACGCGGAGCGGATTGCACAGAACGCAGGTGCGATCCAGAAAAAAGATATCGACCCTGCAATTATGGCGAAAATTTCTAAGGCGAGTGAACTCTCGGTCGGCATCTTTGACCGCAGCATCGTCTCATTTTTCAATAACGACCTGAAAAAGTCGGATAAGAACATTGAGTCCGTGAAGGTGCTCGAAGCCCTGTGCGGGGAGATCAACAACCTTGTCATCCAGCAGGAGACTCCCGATGCCATCGTGCTCGGGTACATCACCGAGAGCGTGAGGAGAGCCGGGGAGTATGCCGCAGATATCTCGGAGAACGTGATCAATTATCTGGTCGGGGATGAGCCGACCCTGTTGGGAAAACCCGCGCGAAAATGAGGGGGGTCTCCCGTTGTTATGGTAAAGGGTTCCGGGATTAAGAAGAACACGATATAATTATTTTTTTAAAACTCCCCGTCCTGCTCAAAACTCCTGCCGTACCGGATCGCGAGCTCTGCCTTGTAGAGCTCCCTTCCGAGATATGCCGCATGGTCGAGCAGCGTGACATCGTCGTTTTTCATGATGGTGTAAAAGACATCCTGCCATCGGTTCCCCCGCACTGCTTTGCCGTTGATGACCGCAATGATGGTATCGCCCTCTATCCCGATCCGGAAATTGCCCTTCGGGTCATACTCAATCTCGGCAGGCATCGGTTTTGCTGCCCTGACGGTCTCGTATTTGGGCGGGGGTTCGCGACGTTGCCGTTTCTCTTTGAGGATGAGCAGGTCGATCCCGAGGTCTTTTGGATACGGGCGGTCCCGGGCAAGTGCCATCATCTCTGTCGCCCGCCGCATCTCCTTCACCGACCCTCTCGTCTTGTCCGAATGTTCGCTTGTGAATATGACCGATGCGCCGGCTTCCATTGCGAGCCCTGCAAGCAGCGCGTTCATGCCGATGGAATCTGCATCAAGGAGCTCGACCACGTTCCCGGCGCCAAAGAAGAGCGGGTAGGGGGATTTTTTGAACCGTTTCAGGGATGCAGCGAGCCCGGATCCTGCCGGCTGGAGGAGGGGATCGGCGATGATGCACCGGACACCTGCCTTTTTTGCGAGCGCGATATTATGGGCAAGCGTGTGGTTGTCCGGCACGATGACCGTTGCTGCACCGGCACGTGCGACTTCTTTTCCGACAGCGGGGATATTTTTTGACTGGAGCGAGAGCACGATATCCGCCCGCCCGAGCGCGGCACGGATGAGTGCCGGGTCCTGCGTGTCGACAGCGAGCGGGTGGTCAATACCACCGACAGCATCAAACACCCGCTTCACATCCGCTGGTGTCGCATCGAACCCGAACCCAAGGTCAACGATATCAGCGCCCTGTGCGAAAAACCGCTCAACGTCACCCCGTATGTCTTCGCGGCAGTGGGCGTCCATGATCTCGGCAAGCACCTTCATCCGCGAAGTCCCGCCAATCTTTGCCCCATGGATCAGGTAATCAAAGACCGCCTCCCGCTCCTGCAGTTCGATTGTTGTGTACGCTTCATCTGCCCTCTTTGCTGCAAGGAACTCATCTGCGGGCATTGTGCGGGAGAGCGTGATGGTGCCAATGAGCGGGAGGACGAGTGCGAGGTCTGCCGCGTGCCTTGGGCCGCGGTACACAGGGACGCCTGTCTCTCTCTCGACCTGTGCAAACGATGCTGTGCACATCCCTGATACAATCACCATATCGTACATGCCCTTTTTGATGAGCATGCGGAGCTGGTGCGGGGTCAGAAACGACGCGATCTCCCCGGTCACGGCGATCTCCGCATCGAAGTCCCGTGCGGCGGACCTGACCGTGGTTTCCGTCGCGGCACCGGTGGGCAGGAGGATGCGCATAAGTTCCCTTAATATCCGATAGATAAAAAAGATATGATCTGATGCTGACCTGCGATCTCCACGTGCACACGAATTTCTCAAAGGACGGTGAGAGCAGCGTGGAAGAGATCCTACGGCGGGCTGAGGAGGTCGGGCTGGACGCCATTGCGATCACCGATCATGATACGGTTGACGGTGCAAAAAAGGCAATGAACTGCAGAACCGGGGTGCTTGTCATACCTGGCATCGAGGTCTCCACCAGACAGGGCCACCTTATCGTGCTCGGGGTCACCGAGCTCATCCCTGCAGGGCTCGATGTGGGTGAGACGGTCGCAATTGCCCGCAGGCTGGGTGCTGTCCTGATCCTCCCGCACCCGTACCATGTCTGGCGGCACGGGGTGGCACGCAAACGTAAGGCAGGGATGTCGATTGTGGATGCGGTCGAGACGTTCAACAGCCGGTATGTTGTCGGTTCCGCGAACCGGAAGGCTGCGCGGATCGCCAGCCGGCTCGGCAAACCCTGTGTCGGGGGGAGCGACGCCCACAACGCACGCTTTGTCGGCTTTGGCCGTACGTTTGTCGAGTCAGAACCAAATGTCCCCGCAATCCTGCAGGCAATCCGTGACGGAAAAGTTTCTTCCGGCGGACGCAAAACCCCGCTCCGGACCTATACCCGGCAGTCTTTGAAAAGCACATGGAGAAAGATCGCACGGTTCACACGGCGCGTGCGCCTGAAATGAGGCTTGCGTTTCGCGTTTCCTATATCGGGACACGGTTCTTTGGCTCGCAGATGCAGGCAGCCCAGCGTACGGTGGAGGGGGAGTTTGTCGCTGCGTGCCGCCGGCTCGATCTCTTCTCGGACTTCCGCGAGGCGGGTTTCCTCTCCTCCGGGCGTACCGACCGGGGTGTTCATGCACGGGCGCAGGTGATCGCGTTCTCGACAGAATGTCCTGACCGTGCAAAAACCGCGCTCAACATCCAGCTCCCGCCCGACTGCTGGTGTAACGGGTATGCAGAAGTCCCCCCGGAGTTCCATCCTCGGTACGATGCCCGTTCGCGTACCTACCGCTATTATTTTTCCACCTCGCCTGCGGATATGGGTGCAATGGCGCGTTCAGCCCGGGATTTTTTAGGGACTCACAACTTCACCAATTTTGCCCGCATCCAGGGCAAGAACCCGACCCGGACGATCCTTGCAGTGACGGTTGGTGAAGAGGGTGGTTTTGCATTCCTCGAAGTGACCGCAGACAGCTTCCTCTGGCACCAGGTCAGGAGCATGGCGACCGCACTCTGGCGGATCGGGGTAGGTGAGGCGGACGAGGGATCGGTTGCCACCCTGCTCGAACAGGAAGCGGATCATATGGTCCCGCCGGCGCCTGCAGAAGGGCTTGTCCTCTGGGACACGGACTGCGGCATTGTGTTTACGCCGATGGATATTGACCACCGCAGCGCATCATATCTTGATTACCTCCGCCACCACCACGCGCTCATGGAGCGGGTCTGCGGGGTGCTCGGTGAGAGGAGAAAACTCCCATGAACGCGATCGAAACACATGACCTGACACGGTACTACGGGGCACGCTGTGCGGTCAACCATCTCACCCTCTCAGTCGACCGTGAGGTGTTTGCCCTCCTTGGCCCCAACGGGTCGGGCAAGACGACAACGGTGCTCATGCTCACCACGATGCTCCACCCGACTGAAGGCACTGCAACGGTCTGCGGCCATGACATCCTCCGGGACGGGGAAGAGGTGCGGCGGTCCCTCAGTTACGTCCCACAGGACATGGCGGTTGACATCAAGCTGACCGGGCGGGAGAATGCACTGCTTTTTGCCCGGCTCTACGGGACCGATACCCCGAAGGACCGAGTCGATGAGCTGCTAGCGGTCATGCAGCTTTTCGACCGGGCGGATGACCTCGTGAAGACCTATTCAGGCGGGATGCGCCGCCGCCTTGAACTCGTGCAGGCGCTCGTGCATAAGCCCGAGGTTCTCTTTTTAGACGAGCCGACACTCGGGCTGGACGTCGCCGCACGGGCCACGATATGGGAGCACATCACGGCATTGAAAAAAGATGGCATGACAATCTTTGTCACCACGCATTATATGGACGAGGCAGACCGGTTCTGCGACCGGGTTGGTATCATCAGCAACGGATCGCTCCTTGCGCTGGATGCCCCGTCCTCCCTTAAAGCCCGCCTCAGCAATGATGTGATCACCGCACACATCGACGGGACCTTCAGGGATCCCGGGGTTGATGGCATCACGCTTTTCTCGTTTGCGAATAACGAAGCCTCTTTTCTGGCAGAGAACGGGCGTGAAGCCCTCCCGCTCCTCGCGGACGCATTCACGAGAGCGGGTGTCAGGGTGCGGTCGCTCGCACTGCGGGAACCGACACTGGATGACGTCTTCCTTCATACGGTGGGGAAATCCGAGGAGCCGGCGGGATTTGACCAGACAAAATTCAGGACAATGCTGCGGAGGAGAAAATGAGGGGGGTCATCTGGTACATCGAGCGCGATTTCCTGCGCTGGGTCCGGGGGAGGGTCGCAGTCTTTTCAGCACTGGTCATGCCCGCCGCATGGCTCATCTTTGTCGGGCTTGCGCTGCCTATCCGGTTCACCGACAATTACCTGGACTTCATCACGCCCGGCATCCTTGTCATGACCATGCTGTCGGCAGGGCTTTCGGGCGGGACGCTGTTAATGTTTGATAAGATCCTCGGTTTTCTGAACAAGTTCCTCGCCCTCCCGGCGCCGCGGGAGGATATCCTGTTTGGCAAGATCCTGTTTGTGAGTCTGCGGGGGCTTATTCAGTCGACCATCATCCTTGTCATCGCGGTGCTAATCGGTGCATCGGTATACAGCCCCCTCCAGTACGGGCTCACGTACCTGATCCTGTTCCTGTTTGGTGTCCTGCTCTCGGCGTTTGCAACAACCCTTGCATTGTATCTCGAAGACCACGATTCGTTTGCAGCCGTGAACACGATGATCTCCATGCCGCTCTTCTTCACATCGAGCGCCCTGATGCCCTACAATGTCATGCCGGAATGGCTCCGAACCCTCGCATCGCTCAATCCGCTCAGCTATGCGATCGATGCGATCCGGGCGGTGGATGCCGGTGCCCTCCCGCTTGTCCAGATCGTGTCGCTCGCAATCCTCGGGATAGTAGTGACCGCAATCAGCGTGCAGGTCTTCCGACGGGTGACGGTCTGACAGACTCGTTTCCCCTTCCCTTTAGTGTTTCGGAAATCCCGTCTTGGCCAGGCTCTCTCTGATCTCATCCAGTATGAGCGGGTCATCGATGGTCGCAGGCACAGTATATGGTACGCCATCGGCGATCTTCTTGATGGTGCCCCTGAGGATCTTGCCGGACCGGGTCTTGGGGAGCCTTGTTACAACGAGGGCTTCTTTGAACGAGGCGATCGGACCGATCCGTTCCCGCACCATCTTCACGAGCTCGCGCCCGACCTCATCGGGGTTGCGGCACATCCACCCGATTGGAACACGAAGGGACACTAAAACACGAAACCGGCTCAATAAGCCATACTTATTTACGATCCCGCTACGACACTCCCCGTAAGAGTCCATACCAGTATTCGTATTCCGGGAGGCAACCTTTATGGAGAGTCCGACTTCACAGCAGACACAACCGGCAGTCGCAATACCGCAAAACTCCTGTATTATTTTGCGAAAAGACGGGCAGGTCGACCGGCTGACCGACCGGTCGCTTGAGGAATATGCGCAGGAATCAAAGGACGGGAACCTTGCATGGATCAACTGGAGTGCTGAGGAGAATGAAAAGGTGTTTGAGGGCGTTGCGCAGGCAGATGGGGGCGCAGTGGTGGTATATCCCGATGCTCGCCATCTCCACAATTATCGCGACCGTCGTGTCGTTCCTGTGGGTGCTCCACGTCTGGAAGAAGCGGGAATAGGAGTGAAACCCTAAAAACGGGAGATCATCATTGCTGCTCCCCCATGATTCCTGATGATGCCATGAAGCAGCGGTACCCTTTCCTGATCTCAATTCCTCACGGTGGCGTACAGGTTCCCGATGAGGTCCAAAATCTCCTCGCTCTTAAGGAGCAGGACCTTCTCTATTATTGTGATCCCGGTACACGGACCCTCTTTGATTTCCACGATCGTGTTGAAGCGTTCATCGACACACCCCTATCACGGATGGTCGTTGACCTGAACCGCCCCCCGCTCCCGCTGCCGCCAAAGGACCCGGACGGTATCATCAAGGTCCGGACGATCGATGGAAAAGATGTCTACCGCACAGGGCAGTTCCCGGATATGGCACTTGTCCACCGGCTCCTGATGACCTATTATTTCCCATACCACCAGCGAATCGACGAGCTGATCGATCATCACCCGGTGAAGATTGCGTTTGACTGCCACTCCATGCTCCCTGTCGGGTCATGCGGGCAGAGCGATGCCGGGAAACCCCGCCCCCTGATCTGCCTTGGCAACAACGGTGACCGGCATGGCAGGGCACGGAAAGGGAGCATCGCCACGTGTCCTCCGGTATGGATCGAGGCGCTCGCAGGATCATTCCGGCATGAATTTTCCCTCGATCGTGAGGTTGCCATCAATAACCCTTTTTCCGGCGGGTTCATTGCGAATGCCCACTTCTGGCACAAGGGCGTGCCATGGGTCCAGATCGAGGTGAACCGGGCGCTTTATGAACCGACGGACTCCTGGCATCCGTACACTAAGGTGCTTGACCATCACAGCATCAGGCAATTACAGGAAAAAATCTGGCATACCCTGACTGTTTTCTGGGATAGGAGTGCGTGATCCCTGCACTCAGTGAAACCTTGTAGGAAACAATGGAAAAAATATCGGATAAAATGATTTTTTATGAGGCCCTGTTTTACACAGTCCGTGCGCACCCGCTTGCAATCGCTGCTTCACGGACTGCCTGGGCTACGGTTTTGACCACGTCGCGGTTGAGGACCCGGGGAAGGATCCGGTCTTTGCGTGGCCGTTTGATATAATTGGCGAGTGCATGGGCAGCCGCCACCTTCATCTCATCGGAGATCCTTGTAGCGCAGACGTCGAGTGCCCCGCGGAAGATACCGGGGAATGCGAGTGCATAGTTGATCTGGTTGGGGAACTCGCCCCTCCCTGTCCCGACAACCGCTGCACCCGCGAGCAGGGCATCGTGGGGATGGATCTCGGGTGACGGGTTCGCGAGCGCAAAGATGACCGGGTCCCTGTTCATCGACCGGACCATCTTCTGCGTGATGATGCCCGGCACCGAGACGCCGATGCAGATATCTGCCCCCTCCATCGCGTCGGCAAGCGATCCCGTCCGGCCTTCCTTATTCGTCTCTTCTGCTATGATAAATTTGTACTTGTTGCCATACAGCCCCTCGCGGTGCCTGTGGATGATCCCCCTGCTGTCGCAGACAATGATATCATGTACTGACGGGAACAGGTCGGGGGTGTACCCGATTCCGGCAAGCATCCGGGTGATCGCAAACCCGGCAGCACCTGCGCCGCTGACCACGATATTTACGTCTTCGAGCCGTTTTTTTGTCACCCTGCATGCATTCAGCAGCGCAGCAAGGACAACGATGGCAGTCCCGTGCTGGTCATCATGCATGACCGGTATGCCGATACCCTGCAGCGCCTCCTCGAGTTCAAAGCATTTTGGTGCTGCAATATCCTCGAGCGCTATGCCTCCAAAGACGGGAGCGATATTCCTGATCTCATCGGCAAATTCGGTATGGTAGTTCTCAAAACAGATGGGAAACGCATCGATGTCTGCAAGCTTCTTGAAAAGCAGGGCTTTTCCCTCCATAACCGGGATTGCGGCATAGCCCCCGATATTTCCCAGCGAAAGGACCCGGGAGCCGTCAGTCACAATGGCAATCGTGTTTGCCTTCAGCGTGTACCGGTAGGCAAGGTTTTTGTCCTTATGGATCGCTTTGCACACTGCCCCGACGCCCGGTGTGTAGGCCAGGGAAAGTTCCCGTCGGTTGGTAAGGGGAACTTTGGAGTGGACCTCAATCTTCCCTTGGTATTTTTCATGGAGTGCAAGCGACTCTGCAAAAAAATCCCTCTGCCGTGGTCTGCGCCTCATGCTCCCCCGTGTCTTTCATTTCTATGAACGTGATACGATGCCATGAAACTTATTGTCCATACCATTGTCACCAAGGGATTGTCAGGGTGGACATTTTTTCCCATGGCAGGTCGTTTTGTGGATCTCGTTTTTTTAAAAAAAATTCCGTAAAAAAAATAGTATAAACCGGGGTCAGTTACACCAGGTCTTTCCGTATGAATGTATATAGCGTGTCGCTCCCATCGGCTGTCACCATCTGTGGATCGAACCGGTCATTGGGCATAAAAACACTCCTGCCCCCGGTCACTCTCTGGCCAATCTCTACGTCATACACCCCCGGTGCAATGCGGGCTTTGAGGGAACCCAAAGGGTCTGAAATGAACAGCTCCTCATACTCAGTTGTGGTGTCGCTGAACCGCACATAGTACTCCTTTGTCGCTTCAAAGGATATGATCTGTATCTTGACCAGCGCTTTTCCATTCATGATATCAGGCTGCGGCATTGATGATGGTTCTGGTACTGCCGGGACATCTGTGGCAGGCGTCGGTTGAACGTCCGTGGGTGGGGCGGGCATCATTGTTCCCTGAGGGGCAGTTGTCATTATCGGTGTCTGGGTCAGCCCTGAAGATCCGGAGCCGGTGCTCCCGGTCCCGGAAAGTTTTGGCAGGATCACGAAATACAGGACGGCAATGATTACAAGGACCGCTACA
This sequence comes from Methanoregula sp., assembly GCA_026394595.1. Classification (GTDB taxonomy): domain Archaea; phylum Halobacteriota; class Methanomicrobia; order Methanomicrobiales; family Methanospirillaceae; genus MVRE01. The sequence continues at coordinate 10,943 of JAPKXX010000070.1, forward strand.
GCCGCAACGATGGATTTTGTTTTTCCGGGTGATGCTGATGCCCGCGGAGTAGCTGGCGTCGGGGATAGCGGAGGTTCAAAAGGCCGGGGCATTGGCGGCGGCGGAACATCCGGTGGCGGTGGAGCCCTGGCATCAGGAGACACACTGGGAGTACTTGGAGGTAGCGGAGGAGCATCAGTATGTAGAGGAGATGGGGGCGGCGGCGGAGGTGGTGACGGCTGGGCTGCGGGCGGGGATGGTGGCGCCCCTGCCATATCGATGGGAGCCCCGCAGTACCCGCAGAACTTTGCCCTAGGGTCAGCCTCCTTTCCGCAGGAAGTACAGAACGACATACAATGTCAGTATAGCTGAGCAATAATTAAAGGATTATTCCCCTGCAGTCCCCTGTATTAACCCGTTTTTTAAGGCACCATGGGAGGATTAACCTATCAGTTCAATCAATGCCCCTAGCAGTTCAAAGAATAACTTCCGCCATTTTGCCAATATATATTGCACCCCTGCAAACCACCGTACCAGGCAAATCGTGTAAGGAGGAATAAAAAATGACAACCATCAGCGATGTGATCAGACAGGTTGAGACTGTCTTTAATGACAGTGTGTATCCGCCTACGAAAAAAGAACTGGAGGTTATAATCAAAATTCTCAAAACCATTTATATACACCACAGGATGAACAGGGCACATCACCACCCGCACGCCGCAACCGAACCTCGAAAAGGAGGAATTTTCAACACTGTATTCCCGAATTATATCCGGCCCGTTGAGAACCGCCGGCAGCCCCTTGTGGTAAACCCCGGACACCATTCGCTTTCCTGTTGACCCTGTACCATCTGCACACCAGTGCGGGCATCATCAGGTTGAGAGAAAGGACGAATGAAATAAGGATTTCTCAAAAGCCCAGTCCTGGTACCTATCATAAACTATGTCTGATCCCATAGCAAACCCTTCTCTTGAGCTGCTTTGTCTATGGAACATGCTGCAACGGCAGCACTCATGGAAGAATACGGCGAAGATACAGCCCATATCCGCCAGATAGCACAACGGTTCTGCAATGCACGAACCCGCGGGGAGCTGGGTACCCTGGTTGCACAGGAGGTAGTATCCTTCAGCCTGTTTGAGCTCCAGGTGATTGGCGGGAGGATGTATAACGAAGTGGAGAAGCTGCCATCGCCATACCGGGAGCGGATCCGCCCGTACTTTACGGAGCAGGTATTCGGGGCCCATCACCGGCTGGTCACGATGCACAACTCCGGGCAGTTCCGCCACATGGACACACCCCTGCAGGACCCGTCCACGTTTGTCGAATTCTGCCGGATGCTCCCGCTGGGGTGTTTTTCCTGGAATGACCAGTCCGAGTGCAATCCCCATTTCCGGAACCCGAGAAACCGGCTCTTCTACTACCTAATGGCAACGTTTACGATGTTTGTGCTGGACGAGCCGGGCCACCCAGTCGGGATGCCGTTTCCCGGGGGCTTTACTGTTGAAAAACGGGGGAATGAGTTCTACTGCCTGATCCGCGACCGGGAAAAGGATGTCCCGCATTCAATCTGCAACTTCTGCCCGGCACAGCAGAGTAAAGAGAACTAAGGGCCCTGTAGAAATCCCCGATCTCACATTAGTAATAGAAATCCATGTTGGCACGGATTTCCACGGATATCGTAAGGGGGGCTGCCGCAGTGGCGGGGGCGAAGCCCCCAAGAATGTTATGAAAAACGATGATTTCTACAGAGCCGAACTAAGGTTTTTTTATAAGTTCCATCCCGAATGTTCTGTCGGTCCACTGTACAATCTCATCCCGTACGCGGCGGTACCCGTTGAGGATGTCCTCATCTGTGCCGGGGATGAGGTGCGGGTCGTCAAAACCCTTATGGATCGTCCGTGTCGCATTGGGGATGACCGGACAGACCTGGCGGGCACGGTCACAGAGGGTTACGGCGATATCAAATGACATGCCTGCGACTTCGTCAAGCGTTTTTGAGTAATGGTGTGAGATATCAATCCCGATCTCCAGCATGACGATGATCGCACGCCTGCTCACCTGTGCCGTGCGGGTACCGGCACTGAATGCCTCGTACCGGTCACCATACGCTGCCCTGAGGTAACCCTCTGCCATCTGTGACCGGGCGGCGTTTGCTGTACAGACAAAGAGCACCTTCTTTTGTGTTGTCATGGATATCATCACCTCGCGGGCCTGGATTGCGATGCACAATATTCTGCAAGCAGCGCATCTGCATAGTCAGCCCGGAGTTTGTCCGGAATATAGGTATGACGGGATACGCAGTCAACCAGTGCCCTTTTGATCTCATCCTCACGGGTGAGCCCCTGTGCCTGCACTTCGGCAACCGCGTCACAAAGCCGTGCTATGCCGATCGATTTTCCGTGCACCGTAATATTCCGGATACCATAGAGTGCGTCTGCCGCACAGGAGGATTGCCGGTCAGGACTCCCCATATTCACTCCCATACTTGCATTGTATAAAGGGATTGCCGTTTATTGATCATCTCATCACTTCCCGTACCAGATAATCTGGTTCCGGAAACAATGGGAATCACAAGAATAATAAAACAGGGTTGAGAAGGGAGTTACTTCCCGCCCGCTGTACACCCCTCGCCACGGAACAGCCCCCACTCTTCACAGGATGTCCCGTTGGTAAACGTGCACATACCGTACTCGCTGCCATCCGCGTTCTTCCTGATCTCAGTCCTGCCGCCAAGGTTGCCGCAGTTGACAGATGCAGGATTTGCGATACCCGCGCCGGCAGGTGAAGCCGTGGTGAGTGACGCGGGAGTGGGTGGGGGTGCCTGTACCGGAGCCAGCTGTTGCATACATCCTGCAACTAGGATCCCGGCGACAAGGAAAAGCCCCAGGATAATAACGGTGCAGTTTCTGTCCTTCATAGCGACATCAGGATAGGTTGGGGCGGCAGGGGATAAAAAAGCAGGCTGAATAAAAAAGATTTTTACTGGAGACGGGAACCGCAGGCTGCCAGTTTCAACCGTGAGATGAAGCCTGCCAGCTCCTGCTCCATCGCATCCGGGTCATGTATCGTTCTCTCGATAATGTCCACAATCGCACTTCCGACAATCACCCCGTCAGCCCCGTGTGCTGCACAGGCTTTCACTTGGTCAGGGCCCGAAATACCAAAGCCCAGCGCAACCGGGATATGTGTGACCGCTTTCACCCGCCGGACGAGGTCAAAGGCTGCCTCCGGCACACTGGAACGGGCGCCGGTAACTCCCAGCACCGATACAAGGTACAGGAACCCCCCGGCATGTGCAGCGATCTTTTGTAATCGTTCATCACTGGTGGTTTGGGTGACAAGAAAGATCTGGTCAATGCCATACTTTTTTGCAGCCTCCAGTGCCTCTCCTGCCTCTTCGAGGGGCATATCGGCAATCAGGATGCCGTCAACACCAACGCTGCGTGCATCGCGGTAAAACCGCTCCATCCCCCTCTTGAAGACCGTGTTGAAATACGTGAGCAGCACAATCGGGGTGTCGGAGTCCTTCCGCAGCTCGCGTACGATTGCAAAGACCGTATCCGGTGTTGTGCCTGCGGCAAGCGCACGGTCACCCGCCCGCTGGATCGTCGGGCCGTCTGCGACGGGGTCAGAGAACGGCACCCCGAGCTCGAGGATATCGGCACCGGCACCGATCAGCGTGCGTGCAATGCGGATGCAGGTCTCTTTGTCCGGGTCCCCCGCAACGGTAAAGCCGATTAACCGGGTGGTGCTGTATCGTTTGAACACTTCGGCAATCCGTCCCATCAGGTGCCCCCCTGCATTTTTGATACTTCCGCCACGTCTTTGTCCCCGCGCCCTGAGAGGTTGATGATTACAATATCGCGTGAATCAAACTGGTCCGCGTTCTTCATCACGTAGGCAACCGCATGTGCCGACTCGAGCGCCGGGATGATCCCTTCTGTCCGTGAGAGGAACGAGAACGCCTCCAGCACGTCCGGGTCGTTTACCGCCGTGTATGTCACGCGCCGGCTGTCCTTCAGCATCGCGTGCTCAGGTCCGACGCCCGGGTAGTCGAGGCCGGCAGCGATACTGTGCGTGGGGAGCACCTGCCCGTCTCCATCCTGTAAAAGGTAGGAGAGCGTCCCGTGGAGCACCCCGGCGTCTCCGGCACAGAGCGTTGCAGAATGTTCGCCGGATTCAATCCCCTTTCCTCCGGCCTCGACACCGATCAGCTCCACGTCATCATGCAGGAACGGGTAAAAGATTCCGATGGCATTCGAGCCGCCGCCCACACAGGCGACGATGGTGTCGGGAAGCCTGCCTTCTTTTTTCATCACCTGCTCTTTTGTCTCCATGCCGATCACGGACTGGAAGTCGCGGACCATGAGCGGGTACGGGTGCGGGCCGACCACTGAGCCGATCAGGTAGTACGTGTCCCGCACGTTCGCCACCCAGTCGCGAAGCGCTTCGTTGATGGCATCTTTTAACGTGCGGGTGCCGGACTTCACCGAAATAACCTTCGCACCCATCAGCTCCATCCGGAAGACATTGAGCGCCTGCCGCTGCGTATCGACCTCTCCCATGTAGACCTCAACGGGAAGGCCAAGCACCGCCCCTGCAATTGCGGTCGCCACGCCGTGCTGGCCGGCGCCGGTCTCGGCGATCAGCCGTTTCCTGCCCATGTGCTTTGCGAGGAGAGCCTGCCCGAGGGTGTTGTTCAGCTTATGGGAGCCGCCGTGCACGAGGTCTTCGCGTTTCAGGTAGAGGCGGCACCCGAGCTCCCGGGATACGTTTTCGCAGAACGTGAGCGGGGTCGGGCGTCCTGCATATCCGGTCTGGTACGCGGCAAGATCGCGGGTGAACCGCGGGTCGTCCTTTACCTTTGCGTACTCCTCCCCCAGTTCATAGAGTGCGCCCATCAGGGTTTCCGGTACATATTGCCCCCCGTATTTGCCGAACCGGCCAATGTGCCCCATGTTACACCTCACGGCAGGCTTTGATGAAGGCAAACATTTTTTCCCTGTCTTTCACGCCGGGCTGTTCTTCGATGCCTGATGCTACGTCCACTGCATAGGGGCGGACACGGGACGCAGCTTCCTGCACATTCTCAGGCGTGAGCCCGCCGGCAAGAATGACCGGCACTCGCGATCTTCGCACTACATCGCGGGCGAACGCAAGATCGAACCTCCTGCCCTCGCCCCGGCTCTCATCGATGACGATCGCGTCACAGTCATCCGGGAGAGGCTCTCCCTTTGCCACCACCCGCAGCACCTTCACGCCAGAATCTCCGGGAACCGGGAACGGGAATGAGATCTGGACTGCAGTCGGGCAAAGCGACAGCATATCCGCAAGTTCCCGGGGATCGGTGGTGTGGCTCACGGCGACGGTCGCAATAAAAGGCCCAAGCGCGGAAAATATCCCGGCTGTCCTCTTTTTTGAGACCGACCGTTTTGAATTGCTGTACATGACCACACCGATGGCGTCAGCCCCGGCGTCCTGGGCGGCGAGTGCATCATCGATGCTTGTGATCCCGCAGATCTTTATGCGCATATCAGTTCCTCCAGTTTTTTTCCGGGCTCTTTATCAGCCATGATCGATGTGCCAATCAAAAATGCATCACAGAACGGCCGCATCTCTCGTATATCAGTGGCGGACTCTATGCCACTTTCACTGATAACGATCCTGCCGGCAGAACGAATAGCCGGCGAGAGAGCCCGTGTCGCGGACCGGTCAATAGTGAGCGTGGCAAGGTCACGGTTGTTGATCCCGATCATGTCTGCACGGGTGGAACGTGCGATCACAACATCATTCCGGGTATGCACCTCGACCAGCGGTTCGAGCCCCTCGTCATATGCATAATCGACAAACTCCGGGAGCCGTTCGCCAAGGACTGCGGTGATCAGGAGCACTGCATCCGCCCCCAGCGCCCGCGTCTCGGAGATCTGGCGCCTGTCAATGATGAAGTCCTTGCGTAAAACCGGAACCTCCACCAGATCCCTGACCCGCGGAATATCCTGCGGGGACCCGCCAAAAAAATACGGTTCCGTGAGGATGGAGAGCGCAATACACCCCCCCGACACAAACGTGAGCGCCAGGGACGGTATATCGGCATTCCTCCGGATGATGCCGCGGGTCGGCGAGGCACACTTTATCTCGGCAATTATCGCGTTTTTCTTAGTCGTGGAACGGATCGCATGGGAGAGGCGTGCGTGTTCGTTTTTCGGGTCCTGCCGAAATGATTCCGGGAGCCGGTCGACACGCGTTTTGGTCCGGCTGATGATTTCGTCAAGGATCATGCGGCACCCCGCGACGCCGCTACGAGGGCAGTAAGTTTTTCAAGCGCTGCACCCGAATCGATCGACCCGGCTGCCCGCACAATTCCTTCATGGAGATCACGGGCTTTTCCCCCGATATAGACTGCCGCCCCTGCATTCAGGAGGACAATATCCCGTGCAGCGCCTTTTTCGCCCCCGAGTACTTCACACAAAATCCGTGCGTTTACGGCCGGGTCACCGCCCGAGAGATCAGAGGGTGCAGCGCGTGCAATGCCATACTGTTCAGGAGTGATCACAAACCTGTGGATCGAACCGGTCTGAAGCTCTGACACAATGGTCTCCCCGGTTGTGGTCATTTCATCGAGCCCGCTCCCGTGCACGACCATTGCCCGTGCAATGCCAAGGAGCCTGAGCACCTCTGCCACTGTTCCGGTCAGGTCGGGGCGGTAGACCCCGAGCAGCTGCGCCTGTGCTCCCGCGGGATTCGCAAGCGGGCCAAGGAGGTTGAAGACCGTACGGCACCCGATCTCCTGCCGTGCCGCCATGACATGGCGCATTGCAGGGTGGTAGTCCGGGGCAAAGAAAAACGATATCCCGACCTGTTCTACGATCTGTGCCTGTTTACCAGGGGAAACGGAAAGGTTCACCCCAAGAGCCGCGAGGACATCGGCAGATCCGCATTGGCTCGAAACACCCCGGTTCCCGTGTTTGACAACCGGGACTCCCGCACCCGCGGCAACGAACGCTGCAGTGGTGCTGATGTTGAACGTGTGTGCACCATCCCCGCCTGTACCGCACGTATCGACAAGTGTTCCTGCAACATGTGGCTGCACCGTGATCGCATGGTCCCGCAGGACGCGGGCGAATGCGGCGATCTCGTCAGGGGTCTCCCCTTTCATGCGCAGCCCGGTGAGCAGGCTTCCGACCTGTGCGGGTGTCGCGCTCCCTGCCATAATCATATTCATCACCCCGGATGCCTCTGTTGAGGTAAGGTGCCTGCCCTCTACCAGGTGTGCAATCGCATCTTTCATCATGGTCTCACCGTGGCCCCGTTCAGGAAATTTTTCATGATATGGTCTCCTTCTTCTGAAAGGATGCTCTCCGGGTGGAACTGGACGCCCTCGATGGGATAGCGGGCATGCCGGACGCTCATCACGCACCCGTCTTCTGGAGATACCGCCGAGACAAGGAGCTCGGGAGGGAGCGAGGCGCGGTCTGCGACGAGCGAATGGTAGCGGGTTGCCAAAAACGGTGTTGGCACACCTGTAAATATGCCCCGGCTGTCGTGCTGAATCAACGAGGTCTTTCCATGCACAAGGTGCGTTGCCCGCACCACGTTCCCGCCAAACACCGTGCATATTGCCTGGTGTCCGAGACAGACGCCCAGCGTGGGGATTTTTGTGCTCATCTGTTCCAGCACCTCAAGGCATACACCGGAATTCTCTGGTCTTCCGGGACCTGGCGATAGGATTATCCGGTTCCATTCTCTCTTCTGCAGCCGTTCGAGCGGTGTGTCGCAGGTCATTACGACCGGATGTGCACCCAGCCTGCCCACCTGCTGCTCAAGGTTGAAGGTGAAACTGTCGAAGCAGTCGACGATCAGGACGTTCATGATGCCACCCCGGAGATCTCGATCGCCCGCTTCATCGCTGCTGCTTTGTTCTCGGTCTCCTGCCATTCGTTTTCAGGTACGGAATCCGCGACAATGCCCGCACCGACTTGGATCCGGGCACACCCATCGTGCACGACGATCGTACGGATGGCGATTGCGAACTCGAGGTTCCGGTCAAACCCGATATACCCGACCGCCCCCGCATAGAGCCCGCGGGGTTCTGGTTCCTGTTCGCTGATGATCTGCATCGCCCGGATCTTCGGAGCGCCGGACACCGTCCCGGCAGGGAAACAGGACTTCAGCGCATCGTAGCAGTCGAAATGATCCCGCAGCACACCATGCACGGTCGATACGATGTGCTGGACATGCGAGAATTTTTCGACCCCCATGAACTCGGGGATCTCTATTGAACCAAACCGGCACACCCGCCCCAGATCATTTCTCGCGAGGTCAACAAGCATCGTGTGCTCGGCGCGTTCTTTCTCGTCATGCAGGAGATCCAGCGCAAGGGTTTCATCCTCCTCTGCCGTCGTCCCCCGCGGACGCGTGCCTGCGATAGGTACGGTTGTCACGCGCCGTTTCTCCACGCGGACGAGCATCTCCGGACTTGCCCCGATCACCTGCTCGTCGCCAAAATCGAGGTAGTACATGTACGGGCTCGGGTTGATCTCCCGCAGTGCCACATACAGCGGGAAGGGGTCCCCCTGTATAGGGCACTCAAGGCTCCGCGAGATCACCGCTTGGAAGATGTCTCCTGCAGCGATGTATTCCTTCACCCGGTCCACGGACTGCTTGAACTCTTCTTTCCCGGTTTGTTCTGTATACGCGGGCGCGGCGTTCCGGGGCGGCTTGCGGGAAATGTTCTTTTTACTCCCGCGTGGTGAAAGGGATGCAATCTGATCAGCACGTGATGCGATGGTTGCCACACATGTCCGGTATTCTTCTTCCGGACGAGAATCATAGGTCAGAAACGGGCTGCTGAACAGGTAGAGTTGTTGATCAAGGTGGTCAAAGACGATGCAGTCCTTGTTCAGCATGAAACGTGCCAGCGGATATCCTGAAGGGGTGCCGGTTTTTCCCCTGTGCATCGTTGTAACGAGCGAGGGGACCATATCATAGGCAAAGTACCCGACCATGCCGCCAAAGAACCGGGGCGCCCTGACGTTAACGTAGTGCAATCGTGAGAGGATCGACCGTATGTTGTCAACGGCATTCTCCCCTTCCGGGAATTGCGCGATAGAGACAAAGGGCTCTTTTCCCGCAATCTCGACATCCGTCCCGATCGAAATACATATCACGGGGTCGATACCGACAAACGAATATCTCGCGATCTTCTCGCTTCCGTCCATCGACTCGAGAAGAAACCCACGTTCTTTTCTCAGCGCAACATATACATCGAGCGGAGAAATTTCCGGAAGGGGCAGTTGGGCGCAGAGCGGGATAACCAGTGGTTTGGGCTGGTTGTGTACCGCAGTAATAAATTCATCAATTCCAAGGTTCAGGTTCAGATCTTTTTGTATGGTTGCAATGTCCAGTCCACCGGCATCACCGTCCTGTTTTTTTTAGAATTTTTCCTTTCCTGTGTGCAGGCACCCCTCCTCTGGCCGTGTACACAGGCATTGAGTCGTCCCATACGCGGGGCGGGTCCCAGTTTGTATACTAGTTGTTCTTTGTACATATTTATACATTGTTGTAATTTTTTGATGAATGATGTATTACAAACAGCATTTATACAACCAGGTCCGGGCTCGTTTTTTGCCGATCATTACACTTCTGAACAGGTCCTGCCAACCACGGTCATCCCGTATGAAGTCCCTCTTTTTCTACTCTGTTCAGGAACGATAACCTCATCACCGAACGGCGCGAGATCGAACACTTAAAGATGGAAGCGTTCCAGCAGATCGAGGAGAATATGCAACAGTTTGCCATACTCAATGACCATATAAGGAACCCCCTCCAGGGGATTATTGGCATTGCTGACCTCATGGAGAATAAATACTCGGAAAAGATCATCCAGCTCTCCCATGTGATCAACGACATTATCTATAAACTTGACAGGGGCTATCTTGAATCGGAAAAGATCCAGGAATTTTTACGGAAGTATTACGGCATTGGCAAGAAGTGAGGGGGGATCTCACGACTACTGCAGGAGATAGAGCTTGGCACGTTTGTAATTAACCCACTGACCTGAAGATTAGCGTTGATCATAAAAGCATTGTGCTCGTGCGGGAGTGATTTATATTCTCCTGACAAATAGGTACGAAGGATAAAGAGAGCATCATGCGGTGGTTCGGGGAACGTTCACTGGGCTGGGTCTTTGTGACAAGGATGATCGGCATCATCTCGTTCTTGATCATTGTCGTACTTGCAAATATCCTCACGTACTATATCGTAAACCCCGTCTTCCGGTCGGGTGTTGATCTCCTGAACGCCAACTTCTGGCTGCTGTTGCTTATCGGCATCATCCTCTTTATCGCTGAAATCTTCACCGCGTTTCCGTTCCCGCTTGACCTCCCCGCCCCGGTTATCCACGCAATCGGCAGTGTCTTTATCATCGCGTTCATCCTGAGGGTATTTGAGTGGGTGGATCAGGTCTCGGGCAGCAGCATCTACCAGTTTTTCTGGTTCCTCTCCTTTATCGTGGTGCCACTGGTATTCCTCCTCGTGCTCTTCACCGGGTATTATGAGATTATCCGCCGGCTCTTCAGATCGGGCAGGGTAAATGGGAGCACGCCTGTTACGCCCGATCCGACAATCGGGACCCCCCGTGCACCTCATGCTGACAACAGCACCAGGTCATGGGAGGAGGTCGGCGTCGAGTTCCGGATGATGGTCTATGACATCATCCACCGGTTCCGCGAGGAGATCCGCGGGGACCGGACGTAAGTGGCAAGTGTTTTTTTGCTGCCCGTTGACAGGTACAAAGGACTACCATGGAACCGGTGATAGTGCACGGCTGCCTGTTTTATAACGAAGACTGCATCACCGGTGCACGGCAGCACCTGCAGGACAATTCCGTTGACCTGATCATCACCGACCCCCCGTACGGCATCCGGGGTGATACCCTCCACCAGCATTATAACCGTGACGAGCGGTGTGTTATCCCCGGGTATGTTGAGATCCCTGACAACGAGTACGCCGATTTCTCACTCCGCTGGATCAGGGAGGCGGAACAGGTGCTGCGCCCGGGGGGGTCGCTGTACATCGTATCAGGCTACACGAACCTCTATGATATCCTGCACGCCCTGAAACAGACCTCGCTCGTTGAGGTCAACCACATCATCTGGAAATACCGGTTCGGGGTCTTTACCCGTCGGAAGTACATCTCCTCCCACTACCATATCCTCCTGTATGAAAAGCCGGGCAGCCGGCGGGTGTTCAACACAGAATCGCGGTACGGCCTTTCAGAGAAAACAGGTGACGGGCGGTCACCCAACACGAGCGACCGTGAGGATGTCTGGCTTATCAACCGTGAATACAAACCCCGTCAACAGAAGAACAAGAACGAGCTGCCACAGGCGTTGCTCATCAAGATGCTCCAGTACAGCAGCAATGAAGGCGACCTGGTCTGCGATTTCTTCCTCGGGGGATTTTCGACTGCAATGGCAGCGATCGGGCTTAACCGAAGGGTGGTCGGGTTCGAGGTATCAGAACAGATGTTTGTTGCAAAAATATCCGGGATACAGCAGGCAAGGCCCGGCTCTTTGCTCGATACGTTGCGCAGACCCTCCGTAACCCGGATTAAAAACCAGGGGCAACCATGGACAGGAAAGGATCGTGCGGCACTTGCCTCCCGTTACCGGGAACTGCGGGAACAGGGACTAACGAAAAAGGCAATCATTGCTATTCTTTGCAAAGAATTCGGGCGGGGCCGCTTTGCGATCGAGAAGGCGTTGAAGAAACCCTGAATTTTTTTAATAAGAAAATTTATTCCGACGAATTCTTCAGCCATTATGCCTGTTTCTTACTCTTTTTCCTTCACGACGATATTGAACGCAGTTCCCGTTGTCCGGTCGAGTTCAATAGTGCCGTTCAATTGGTGCACCAGACCCACCACCAACCGGTGCCCAAGGGTTTGATCATTTCTCATCCAGTCCAGCTCTTTCGGTATCCCGATCCCCGTGTCCCTGATGGAGAGCACAAGGGTATCGGCTTCCCGGTGTCCTGCAATGGTAATCTTTCCAGTTGAACCTTTTGGAAATGCGTGTTTTAAAGAGTTTGAAATGAGTTCGTTGATGATTAGGCTGAGGGGAATTGCTGAGTTAATTGGAATCTGTATATCGTTCATTTCGATATTCAACCGGATATGCTGAGGATCCGCTTTATATGTCCTGAAAAGGCTCGTTGCCAAAAATGTGACGATTTCAGACAGATCGATTCTGTAGATGTTATCGGCATGGCACATCCTCTCATGGACATGTGCCATCGCCATGATGCGGTTCTGGAAATCCCCCATGGTATCCAAAAGATTGGGATCTTTGATATTCCGGGACTGGAGTCTGATGAGACTTAAAATAATCTGGAAGTTGTTCTTGACCTGGTGATGGATCTCACGGAGCAGGAGCTCTCTCTCTTCAAGCGAAGCGTTGAGTTTCTCGGTGCGATCCGCAATTCCTCTCTCCAGCTCCTCGTTGAAATGTTTGAGCTGCTCTTCCGCGCGTTTAAGGTTTGAGATATCCCGGATGATAGCGATGAGATACCTGATGTTGCCAATGGTAATTGTATCGGCAGTTACCGATGCATTATACAGTTCACCGGATTTGCGTCGCTCTACCATCTCGTATTGGCGTACTCTGCCATGCTCCCTTATCTGGTCGATGAAGGCATCCCGGTCTTCTTCTTTCAGCCAGATACCCAGCTCAACTGCAGTTTTTCCGATCAACTCTTCACGGGAGTACCCAAAGATTGCCGTTACTGCTTCGTTTACTTCAACGAATCGCCCGGAATCCAGTTCGCTGATCGTGATCGCATCGGGTGCAGAGATGAACGCTTTTGTATATTTTTCTTGGACAACCCGCAGCGCTTCTTCCGCCCGCTTACGCTCGGTGATGTCACGGATGTTGCACTGGATCACATCCGCATGATCAATAGTATAGACGGTACTCATAAACTCGACAACAATCTCCTGATCATTTTTTGTCATGAGTGGCAAATCTTCATACCGGATGTTTTTTTTCGTCTGAAGTTCAAGAAACGCTTTTTTTACGAGGTCAACGTCTTTGAAGATCCCGATATCCCAAAGATGTTTTCCCAGTATTTCCTCAAGGGAGGACCCGATTAAGTTTAACAGGAACGGATTTGCATTAATGATCTCCCCTGTGTCCGCATCAAGGAGTATTATCCCATCATTCGCTGTTTCAAAGAGCTTGCGATAGCGTAGTTCAGAGTTACGAAGGGAATCCTCCAATTTCCTGAGTCCCACTGCTTGTTTGATCTTATGGATGAGATCAGCGAATTGCTCCTTTGGGTCCTCTCCCTTTTGTACATAAAACCGGGCCCCGTTATTCAACGCCTCGATCACAGTATCCTCGCATCCCTTTCCGGTAAAAAGTATAAAAGGTATATCACCATACATAGGAAGGATGCATTTGAGAAAAGCGACACCGTCATATTCAGGCATGGAGTAATCAGAAATAATTACATCATACCGGATTTTTTTTAGCTTTCCCACAGCCATTTTTACTGAATCTGCGGTATCTACCTGTATCTCCCCCGACTGTTCGAGAAAAAGCTTATATAAATCCAGTAATACCTGTTCGTCATCGACACAGAGAGCTGAGATCATATGTTTTTCACCGCACTGATAATTTCATCCTGTTTACTATTGCCAATCCCGTCTCCGGCAACAGTGATATCCTCACAAATAATTGACCTTTCGGACAATTCGAAGAATACTTTACACCTGAATTAAAAATAATGAAGGCAATATGTCTTCTGTCAGGAGTAAATTTCTTTGTGGAGCTGTTAACAGATGAGATATTAAATTTTTTGAAATAATTTTTTTATTTTTTTAAGTGAATTGAATTCCTGTCGGATCTTGTATTGGTTGCCTGCGGGACCCGGGGAGGCTTTCAGGTGTTCACATGTGGAGATTTTACAGTACCCCCACTCCAAATACCGCTCTACGACCACTTATCATACGCACTTCCATTGATCATACGTTTGATAACGCATCACAGCACCTCAGCTCCACATGTTGGATGTGGGTGGCGCATTGATTTTGATCTCTTATAAAACCGTATACGATTTTGGCAGGGATAAAATGTAATCGGGACTTTTTACGGGCAGATTTTTAAAAGCCATCAGATTGTTTTTTAATGTAATTCACGGTCATCCGTGTACTAGGTAAAAATAAGAGAAATTTTTGTGAGTTTGTGAATGATTAGAAGCGGGGCTTCCGGTGCTTCGGAAGGCAATCCCGACAGTAAATGGGTCTTCCCTCTGTGGGCTTAAATGGGACTTCACACTCTTTGCCGCAGTCTGAACAGACTGTCTTTGTCATCTCGCGGGGGCCGAAGTTTCTCGGGCCGCCAAAACCTTGTCTTTCCATTGTTTTTACTCATGCAGGTTTGACGCTGCGCATAACTATCAACCCGCCGGGTATAAATACATCTCCATGACTCCTGCCCCGTGCCGGGGTCAGGGGATGATCTCGCAGCCATTGAACTTTTCATGGGCAAAATCATCGGGGTGTAGTACACCCTCCCCAATCAGGGTGCGGATGCGGGGGAGTGCACCGGTAAGCGCAGCATGCAGGTTCTCCACTGTCCCGCAGACAAGTGTGCGGACCTCTTGTTTCCAGGGCTGGACAATGTGTGCATACAGGCACCTGCCTCCGCAGAAATCGCGGATTTTACAGGCAGTGCATTCCCCCCCCATACCGATGCGTACAAGATCGCGGGGACGGGTTGTGCTGATATGGCCGAGGTACTGTTGTTTCATGCCGATCATGACAGGGCAGGGTGCAATGTGCCCGTCCGTCATGATGCTGTAGTTGGCGTGTCCTGCCCCGCAGCGCAGGAAGCTCCTGCGATCATGCAGGAGGTCGTCCATGGTACCAAGGAACGGGTACCACCGCGGTACGCTGCCGGTCGTTTCCATGAGGCGTACCCAGCGCTGCACGAGCGTGCGGACGCCCGGGTTGTAGCGATCATGTACCCACGGGGCAAAGCTGCGCCGGGAGAAATCGGAGGAGAAGTTGGCGTCCAGCTGCCAGTGAATGGATGAAAAGGAGTGATCGGGGTTGTCTCCAAGGTAGGTCACGGCATCGACAATATCCGTATCTTCCGTGACCGTCATCCGTGCGATGAGTTCGCCCAAAAACCCATTGGCAAGGACCCTTTTCACATTTGACAGTACCTTCCGGTACGTGCCGTTTCCCCGGTGGGCATCGGTGAGCCCCTCCCGCCCGTCCAGTGAAACAAGGATGGTGGAGAACCGGTTGACATACTCCGGTTCGAGCCGGTCGAGCAGTAGCCCGTTGGTCTGGACCATGAAGCGCTGCACAGGGGCGTTGTCCATGATCTTTTGTATCACATCCGTTTTCAGCAGGGGTTCCCCGCCATAAAATGTGAGCGTCGGGTCCGGGTCCTGTTTCAGAAACTGATAGAGCGTATCAAGATCATAATCCAGTTCGATGGGCAGGTTTTCATCGATCTCAACAGGAGATCCTTCATCCTCCCTGCCGGACTCAAACGGTTTTGCCCGGCAATACGAGCAGCAGAGGTTGCAATCGTCCGTGAGGATGAGGTGATAGTACAGGGTAATCCTTTCATTATGAGATGTGAAACCCGATAAATGCTCAACACACAACGGCTTTTATTGTTCTCTTGATCAGGGGCAGGTTGATAAACCAATTCTTAAAAAAATTCACCGCCATAATCCCTGCGCAGGGCGCGTGGATTGAATATCCGGTCAAACGGGCTGCGGCACCCGGTACTATTACGAGCAATACGCCTTTTGCTGGCAATTCCGGGCTCATACCACAGTGATTGAAACGGCGCGTTTTGTGCGGCTGGATGCCCGAAATTCGGGTTTTACCCATCCCAAATGGGAATTTTCGACGGCTACCGGCGAGAAACCTTATATAGTATCAGACGGAACATCTCATTATCAAAACTCACGTCGGAGTTTTGAGGTGTATTCAATGGGACAGAAAGTTGGAAAGGAAAAGATCAGCCGCGAGAAGGGCTATCTGTACTTTGTCGGAAAGGATGGCTACGTCTGGGCAGCACCCATGAAGTCCAACCCGGGCGGCAGGAAGAAGAAGGTCGGCTCTGAAAAGATTGCAAAGGAAGCCGGCTACATGTATTACATCGGAAAGGACGGATACGTCGCAATGGCGAAGATGAAGAACGCCTAATCTTTTTTTCTTCTCACTATTGCACCCCTCGTCTTTGTGGCGAGGGACATGACAGGCCTGACGGGAAAGGTTCGCGATCCGTACCTGCCATGCCATTGGTTTTTTACAGGATTTTTACCCATACCCACAGGCAATGATGGTGTGGCGATGTTGCCGCTGAATGCATCCCCTCAGTCAGCAAGCAGGTTTGTGTGAGTACGGGCCCGGAGGTGTGCCGCACACGTCCGTGCAAGCAGGGGTGTCACTGCCTGAGGGGGCAGCCTGAGGGCAGCTGCCGTTTTCCTGCAGAGATCCAGGGGATCGGGGGTTTCATTGCCTGCTGCTGCAATGACCGCATCATGGATTGTCTGGAGGTATACCAGCGCCTCGTTCATCCGCTGGTAGGCGCAGATTCCTTCACGCGGTTCGTCCCATGATGCGAGCAGGGTAGTGATCCCGTCGATCCTGTCCAGCCGTTTGATCGACCGCACGGACGCCAGCACATCGTCGTACACCGGCAGGTCACCCGGCACCGGGACTGCATCGCCGGAGAAAAGGACACCCTCGCTTTTCAGCAGGAGCGATACTGAGCCCGGCGAATGGCCGGGCGTATGGAACACAACGAGGTCACGTATGTGATCCCTGTCAAGGCCAAGCACATCACCGTCTTCCAGCACCCGGGTGACCTGTGCCGGCCCCCCGATCAGCAGGCCAAAGCCCGGCACCGGGCGTTCGCGGTTCTGCAGTGCCACATCCTCGATCCATCCCCGTTCTGCAGCATGGACCGCCACATCGCACCCCGTTGCTGTCTGGATCGCCTGCGTAGCCCCGATGTGATCGGGATGCGCATGGGTCTGGATGACCAGTGAGATTTCGGAGGGGTCGCGACCGTTCGCTGCAATATCCTCAAAGATCGCTTTTTCGCAGCCCGCGACACCCGTATCGATCAGCGTGATTGTTGTGCCGTACACCTGGAACGCATACACGAACCGGTCGAGCGTGATACCCGGCGCTACCGGGACCCTGAACGGGAGCCTGAGTGCGTGGACGTGGGGCGTTACCTGCATGGGATGATCGTTGCAGGATTATTTGCAGATATCCTGTTATGAAGTCTTTTGTGTGGGTGGCAAGGCAGGGAATACTCCGGTACCGGAGCTGACTGCATGGGGGTACCACCCATCCCTGCTCGAAGATTGCTTTTTGCAATCTTCTCATAACCTTCTCAATGCTTGCGGCGCGAGAGAAATTTACCCCAAAAATCTCCCCGTAAAACCGAGATCCCGGAAAAAATTGCCGCGCCCCAGTTTACCCACCATTACTACAACAAATCTAAGCCAATTTCATGACCGTATCAGTATGCAAAATTCTTCTTTTTCCCGACAGCAACGACACAGACGATCAGGTGTTCCTGGATAATCCGAAACGTCGCCCGGTATTCCCCAATCCTGATCCGGTACCGGGGCTTGTCCTGCGGACATCCCTTCACTTTCCTGACATCGTGGCGATGAAAGGGGTCGGCAGCATAGTTTTCAAGGGCGACCTCAATCCTGATACGTGCCGGCTGAGGAAGGGCTGCAAACGCTTTTTCGGTCGTGTGCGTGAACCTGACCCGGTAGGCCATCATCCCACCAGGGAACGGATCGCCTTATCATCACCGAGATCCTTCATGATATCCCGAAGGCTGCGGACACGCCCGGCTTTGATATCCTCTTCACTTTCTTTCATTCCGGCGATCTCCTCATCGCTGAGTTCTTCATCATCATACGCCGCATCCGCCAAACGATCGATGAGCTCATCATAGGTTTCCCTCGGATGGATCTTCAGGTTATCCAGTTTCTTTTTTGTCTCAGGCCGGAGCTGAACTGTCGTCATCGCCATAACAAATTATAACAAACTATAAGCAATTATAGTTTGTGGATAATCCGGCGGGATCTCCTCGATCAGGTCCTCCTTCTCATGCAGGGGACTGTCTTTGTGCTCGTTGCAGCGCTCGGCCATAACTCATTTACCAAAGCCTAGGTGTGGTACAAAACCCTGCCGCCCGGCATTGTTACGACCCTCTACTATCCCCACGGGATCCTGGAGATGCTGGCCTTCATCCTTCCCGGCACGTTTTCCCTGCTCTGCATCAGGGACCTCGGCGGATACCTGCGCACCGCGGGAGGAACACCCGCCCTGCACCAGGGGGAGATTTCACTGTTCATTGTCCGCAGGACCTAGCGTGTCTTTCTTCTGATCCTCGCCCTGCTTGCGGTTGCTGCGGCCATCGAATGCTTTGTGACGCCGCTCATGGTCAAATCTGCCTATGAAGCAGCGATAGCAGGCATGCAAGCGTGATCTTCCGCATGAATTCCCTGAAAAGTATTATTGCACAAATCTAAAATGATTAAATGATGAGCGGGAAGGAGCATCAATAACCCATGAACAAGCGGCGGTTCAGGGCAGATGACCCGGAGAGGAAAGCGTGGCAGGATGCAGAGAAGATCCTCTCGTCCATCGGGCTTGAACAGGGAATGGTATTTGTCGATGTGGGCTGCGGCGAGGGATACTTTGCGCTTCCCGCAAGCAGGAGAGTCGGGCCGGGCGGAGAGGTCTATGCGGTCGATATCAATGCCGAGGCTGTCGCACACCTGCAGGAACAGGCAAAGAACGAAGGGCTCAGGAACCTGTCTGCAGAAGCCAGGGAAGCGGAAGCAACGGTGGTCTGCGAAGGCTGCGCCGACATCGTGTTCTTCGGGATCGATCTCCACGATTTTGCGGATCCAAAAAAAGTGATCCAGAACGCGAAAAAAATGCTCAAACCATCAGGCCGGCTCGTTGACCTCGACTGGAAAGACATATCGATGGACGTTGGCCCGCCGGCTGAAATACGGTTCCCGGTTGCAAAGGCAAAAAACCTGATCGAATCTGCCGGCTTCAGGATACTATCGGTGCAGGACGCCGGGCCGTACCACTACCTGATCATTGCCGGGAATTGAGCATCCCTTAACCGGACAGGATTTCAACACCGACCTCATTTCTTCGCAAAAAGCCCGGTGTCCAAGGGCTGTTGTACCGCATCAGGAACGGTGCTCCGGTCGTACCGATCCCTTTCTTTTCCAGCACGGAGAGGAGGTGTTCTGTCCGCTGCCGGACGGCCTGTTCACCCGCCGTTCCGGAAAACCGTAGTACCGCAATAGTACGTGAAGGGATCTCCCGGATCATGACCGCAGGATCCAGCGGTTCGGGGACAGTAGTCCGGGTATACTGCTGTGGCAGGACAAACGACATCGTGCCGGAGCCTGATATGACCGGCGACGTCATGGGTAGTGTTGTTCCGGTGATCACCGGCGCGGTCATCGGGATCTCCGTTCTGCCACGGTTATTGCCCCCGATATACCGGAACAGGGCCATGAACATCCCGTCATCCGATGTTCCGGCAACCGTGGCGAGGAGCTGGACAGGATACAGCCGAAGCTCCACATCCTCAATCCGGCCGGTGACATCATACGGAGCGGTCTCTGTCATATACCCTTATTCTCATGCCCGGAACTCTTCAAGCTGATGGAGAAGGCTGATTGGGCTGCCATCTCAGAATGGAAATGGTGATGCACAGAAGATATCTCGTACCGGACTACCAGCAGACGACGAATAGTCCGGGCCAGATCAAATAATTGTCTATTTTGTGATCGCAGAACGTCATCAAAGGGCGTATATACCAACAATCTGCACGCTTGTACAGTGAACGCTCCCGTCATGGCAGTCCGGAGCGCATCACGATTGAGGCGGTCAGTGCATGCCTGCAGAACCGGTTCAGTCAATGATGAAAAAACAGGTTCGACCTGCAGTCTTGGTCTTTGTACTGCTCACGGTTCTCGTGGGCATCCTCTACCCCTTGGTCATCACCGGTATCGCGCAGCTTGCCTTCCCGGTCCAGGCAAACGGGAACCTCATCGTTCATGACGGGAAGGTTGCCGGTTCGGCGTTGATCGGGCAGCCATTCACATCCCCGAAGTACTTCTGGGGCCGCCCATCTGCCACACCCTTGGTACCATATAATGCAATGGGCTCATCCGGATCGAACCTCGGGCCCACAAACCCCGCGCTTGTGGATGCGGTGAAAGCCCGTGCCGAGGCCTTGCACGCTGCAGATCCGATGAATACGCAACCGATCCCGGTCGATCTCGTCACCGCATCGGGAAGCGGGCTTGATCCTGATATCTCCGTGGCTGCGGCATACTACCAGATACCCCGCGTCGCCCGGGAGCGCAACCTGAGCGAACAGAACGTACTGGCGCTCGTCAGCCAGTATGCCGAACCCCGCCAGTTCTGGATCTTCGGAGAGCCCCGTATCAATGTCCTCATGCTCAACCTCTCCCTTGACGACCTGATAGCATCCCCCGGTTCCCCGGCAGCCGGGCCGCAGCCCGACAATCTCCCCCCCCAGTCATCCGACCGGCGTCTTGCAGAGTGGGCAGTGCTGGTGCTCTT
>JAPKXX010000090.1 GCA_026394595.1 Methanoregula sp.
GCTCCGTCAGCAAGGTAGATTGTGAGCGGCCCTCCTTTTGTCTCTACGTGTACGGTCGTTCCGATATACCCTAATCTGTGAGCCACCGCGGCAGCTGCAGTCGCACCGGTGCCACATGAGAGCGTCTCCTCTTCAACACCCCGCTCGAACGTGCGGATGGTAATGCTGTCATCACCGCTTCTCTGCACGAAGTTTACATTCGCCCCGTTGGGAAACGATGCGTGGCGCCGGATGGCCGGGGCGACCGCTGCGACATCAACACCATCAATGGCTTCAACAAAGATTACCGCATGCGGGACACCGGTGTTGACTGCATAGACGTCATAATCGCCAATCTTTTCTTTATATTCTCCTTCTCCTATTGCGGGGATGTCTTTGCGGTCGAACTTCGGGGCAGGCATCGTAATGGTGGCAAAAAATTCCTCCTCCCGATACCCCATTATAACAGAAAATTCACCGGCGCGTGTCTCGACAGTGCATGACTCTTTGACGTATCCGGTATCGAACGCATACTTCGCAAGGCAGCGGATGCCGTTCCCGCACATATCGGCTTCACTTTCATCCGGCTGGAACAGGCGCATCTTCAGACTGTTTTTTGCCGGTTTTGACAGGTACAGGATACCATCGGCACCGATTCCAAACCGGCGGTCGCAATACAGTGCGGCAAACTGCCCCTTCATCTCGTCAGGGATGACGCCCTTTTCAAATTCATCGATCAGGATAAAGTCATTGCCGTTTCCCTGCATTTTGGTAAAAGGTATTTCCATAGTATTTTCCACCTTCAGACAGCGCCCCATTTCCTGAGTGCACGCTCAAGCTCATAATGATCTTTTGCATACTCTTGTGCGTTCACACCATCCATATATGCATCCACTGCCTGCCTCATCGCCCGTACTCCTGCAGCAGTCCCATCGGGATGCCCATGGATCCCTCCCCCTGCCTGAAGGACGATGTCTGTACCGAGCGTGGCAATCTCATGTGCCACATTCCCGGGATGCAGGCCCCCGCTGGAGACCGGGAATGCCGGCTTCATGCCGGCGCAGGCGCACTTGAGCACCTCAATGCTCGCTTTCACTTCTGCTGCATCGTGGCTCATCTTGCCACTGACGGTGCCGGTATGAAGCTGGTCAGCGCCCAGCATCCGTATAATCCGCGCCAGTGGGCGCATTGCAATGCCATGTTCGGGGTTTCTCGTGAATGCCGCATGCATGGTGCGGTGGACATGGATTGGCACTTTGATCCGCGGATCTTCCCCGAGTGCCTGCAGGGCACCAAACCCGGTAGTGAAGAGATCGATCATGATCATATTTGCGCCGAGATCGATTGCATGCAATGCCCGCCCGATAATCTGGTCTGCCCGGTGCGAGATATTGACTGCGTACAGTACCTCTCTTCCCGTCTCGTCCTTGGCTTCTTCAAGTCGCTTCATGACCAGCGGGAGGCGCCGGTCAATCGGGCAGAACTTCTGGTCCGTCAGCGTCTCATCATCCTTGATAAGATCAACACCGCCAATGGCTGCCTGGTACGCCACCGCCGCGGTGTCTTCCGGGTTCAGGCCCACTTTCGGTTTGATGATAGTGCCGACATGCGGGCGGTCTTTGCTCCCGATCAGCCTGCGGACACCGGCAATACCGAACTTTGGCCCCTTGAACCGGGTGAGGGTATCGGGCAATTCAATATCCATGAGCCTGACTGAGTCGAGCCGACCGAGGCCAAAGAGGTTGCCTGCCACCACCGAGAGGTACTGGGCAACGTTGCCGGGCTCGAAGATCTCCGCCGGGTACCGTATCCGGGCGAGATACCCTTCTCCCTGTTTTACCAGGCTCTCCACACTACCGTCGAACCGTTTGACATATTCGGCCCTGGTTGAGATGTCGGTCCATGTGCCGGTTGTCTGCTCCTCACAGATCGCCTGCGCCGCCTGCTCGGGTTTTGTATCACTTCGTGGCCTGAAATAATATGACGCGATGACATCCTGCATGCGCTCACTCCTCATGCCGGGTATTGATCTCAAAAGCTTTATGGAATTCCTCGATGCCCCAGCCAAGATATTCCTTAATGATCACATATGCCATCTGCGGGGGTATTGCCCCCGCCTCGGTCACAATAATGTCAATGTATTCTGCAGGCGTAATATCAAATGCGGGGTTGCGTACGGTCACATGCGGTAGTGAGCGTGCAACTTCCATAGAAAGCACCTCTTCTGCGGGGCGTTCCTCGATCTCGATCAGCTCTCCAATAATCGTCCGTGGCGCAAACTTGTAGGTCTCTGCAGCGACAATGACATTCACCCGCGCCTCTGATGCCGAATGGGCGACCTGCGATGTGCCGATCTTGTTAACCACCGCGCCATTCACGGTAACCGCGTCAGCCCCGATGATAACAAGGTCAACATCGTTGATGAACGAACGTACAGCAGAATCCACGATGAAATTTGTTGGTATCCCGGCATCGTTGAGCGTCCGAATCGTTACGAGCCCCTGGTTGCGGGGACGCACTTCCGTGGCAAAAACCTCGATGTCCTTTCCGCTCCGGTGCGCTTCGATGATACAGGCAAGTGCGGCTTCGGAGTTGCAGTGGGTCAGGATGGTGTCCCCGTCGCTGATGTGCCGGGCGCCGATCTGTGCGATCTGTTCGACCGCATGCCGGGACGTATCAATAAACGTCCCGGCACGCTGGATGACCCCTTCCCGCGCGGAATCCGGTGTCTGTGCATGCTCCAGCCCCGCCATCACGATATGAACGGCATTGGGAAGGGAGACCGCTGTCGGGCGTGTGGCAACAAGCAGGTCCGCAGCCTCCTTCATCTTGTCTCTGAACGTGTCAAGGTCATCTGCAGGGAGCGATTGGGCGTATTCGGACAGCGCCTGTGCCGCTGCCCGTGCTATCCTGCCCGCCCCGCGGATTTCCATGCGTTTTATCTTGTCTGCAGTTTCAGTAACCAACATCAGCTTCAAAGATCCAATGATTAGCGGACTACATAGAGTTTATCTATAAGGGGTGCCCCGGTGCAGATTGCCGTTGTTTTTGACAGTGCGGGAACTCTCCTCTCCATGTACCGGGTTGCGAAGGATATCTTGCACGGGCAGCTGCTGCCCGGCATTGAAACAACAACTCTCACGTTCTCCTCGCACGATCGGGTGCTCGTGGTGCTCCCGGTGCGCTCCAAGTCAATCATCGCGGCCCCGCCGGATATGCTCCTGTCCACATATCTTGTGGATAATGATATCGGGTTCGGGGTGAGCTGCACACGCAAAGTGACGACCGCCGACGAGGTCGGGGATGTGCTCTACACCGATCGTCATGCTCTTGTTGCCGACCTTCAGGAGTGCATTAAAGATGTCTGGCATGTCTGTAAACGGGAATCGATCCTGACCCTCAATTCCGGTGCGATTGTCAACATGGCACAAAAAGGGATCGAGTTCACCATCACAACCGGCGGATCGCCATTTCCGGGTGCGAAAGAGACCATCACTGCATTGCACAGGATGGGCGTGCCCACCTTCATTGCATCGGGTGACCGCTCGGCAAAGCTTGAGCGGATGGCAGACCACCTCGGCATCCCGCGGGACCGGGTCTATGGAGTGGCAACCCCTTCCGTCAAGGCACAGATCGTCGTAGACCTGAAGCAGGAATATGACCGCGTCGTGATGGTCGGGGACGGGATCAACGACCTGAGTGCGATGCTGGCTGCAGACCTCGCCATCCTGACCGAACAGCAACCGGGTGACCGCCCGGCTGAACTCTACGGTGTCGCCCAGCATGTGATCAAACGCGTTGATGAAGTGGTTGCCATCGTACAAGAGATGCTGGCACATCATGATTAAACGGGCAGATATTAGGGCGGGGCGTTGCGATAGCAATATAAAAGGTAATAAGACACCTGTACTACATTAGGTATAAGGGTATTATGGCGGCTCCATTAGTCACGGTTCATAACCTCAGCATGGATTTTGACGGCACGAGGGTTTTAAAAAATATCAATTTTGAGATTGCCGAAGGAGAAGTGGTTGGGATCATCGGCAGGAGCGGTGCCGGCAAGACCGTTCTCATGCACCTGATGAGGGGGGTCGAGCAGCCCCCGACACGTGGTAAGGTCATATACCACGTGGCGGTCTGCGGCGGCTGCGACTTTCTTGACGTGAGGAGTGCTGCAGGAAAGCCCTGCCCGCACTGCGGCGGCGCTCTTGTGCCCATGGACATCGACCTCTGGGGGGGTACAGACGAGAGCCTTCACCGCCGCCTGATGGTCCGTACCGCGATCATGTTCCAGCGTACCTTTGCCCTCTATGGGAACGACCGTGTGATCGAGAATGTGCTCCATGCGCTGGACGATATTGACTTTCCCGAAGAGAGAAAGATAAGCCGCGCCGCTGACCTTATCGACCAGGTCAAGCTCTCGCACCGGATGATGCACATCGCCCGCGACCTCTCGGGTGGCGAAAAACAGCGTGTCGTGCTCTCACGGCAGCTGGCAAAAGAGCCTTTTCTCCTTTTTGCCGATGAACCAACCGGCACGCTTGACCCCAATACCGCCCGCCTCGTCCATGACATGCTCAAGACGTCCGCCACAGCAAATAACATGAGCATGGTTGTCACCTCGCACTTTTCGCAGGTGATCGAGGATGTGGTAACCCGTGCAATCCTCCTTATAGACGGCCAGATTGCCAAGATCGGGGCACCAAAGGCTGTTATCGATGAATTCATGAGAGGGCATGAGGACACCGAGAAGTTCGGGGTCTGCGAGCTTGGCGATAAGGTAGTCGTTGCCCGCGATCTTGTCAAACGCTATATCTCGGTCGACCGTGGTGTTGTCCGAGCGGTCAATGGCGTCACGTTTGAGGTGTACACCAGGGAAATTTTCGGGATCATCGGCAAAAGCGGGGCGGGCAAGACCACCCTTTCAGGCATTATTTCCGGCATCATCGAACCCACCAGTGGTGAGATCAACATCCTGATCGGTGAGACCTGGGTGGATATGACCAAACCCGGTATCGATCAGCGGGGGCGTGCAAAGGAGTATATCGGTCTCCTGCACCAGGAATACGACCTCTTCCCCCACCGGACCGTGCTTGACAACCTGACTGACGCAATCGGGCTGGAATTTCCAAAGGAACTTGCGATGCGAAAGGCAATTGTAACGCTGCGGATGGCAGGATTTTCTGAAGAGAAGAGTACAGAGATCCTCGACCGTATGCCCGCACAACTCAGCGAGGGGGAGCATCACCGGGTTGCCCTTGCACAGGTGCTGATTCGTGAGCCCCGCATCGTAATCCTAGATGAACCCACCGGTACGATGGATCCCATAACAAAGATCGATGTAAAACATTCCATCATGCACGCCCGCGAAGAGATGGAAGAGACCTTTATCTTGGTTTCCCACGATATGGAGTTCGTTCGTGATATCTGTGATCGCCTCGCGCTCATGCGTGGAGGCAAGATCGTCCAGATCGGCAAGACTGCCGAAGTGCTCGCGAGCCTGACCGAGGAAGAGCGGCAGGTCATGAGTAAACCCGCGGTCTGAGGTGGGGGCGATGGTGACCATCCACCTCGACGGGGAGAGGCTGGAGGTTGGTGAGGGGAGCACCCTAAAAACCGTGCTTCCACCTGTACCGCAGGGCTGTTGTGTTGCGGTGATACTTCCCGCAACAAGTGAACAGGCAAAGACCAACAGTCTTGCCATCAGTACCTCAGCGGGCGAGGTGACGGTTGAGGGCGTGGAGGAGAAGGCCGGGTTCCTTGTAGCTGAAAAACTGACAGAACACCTCTCCCTCCACTGGCACGACCGGTATGCTGCCGCATTCGGTCCGTTTCCTTCAGCCATCCACCCTCTCCGCAAACCCGGCCTGTATGAACGGGGGGATGTCATCCTTGGATGCGGGGGATATGATCCCCAGCACTCGTACCTGATCTTTTCCAAGTCACGGCATTCTGCTGACCATGGGGCCGATGAGAGCGGAGGGGTTATCGGAAAAGTAGTAAGCGGGCGGGCAATCCTTGACCGGTGGTCAACCGGAGACCGGATCACAAAGATCGAGCCGGTGATCAGCTGGGCCGATACGAGCCGGTCTTTTACAACGACTGACTTTGACCTTCCACTCGAAAAGGGGGTGCAGGTCGTGACCAAGGTCGGAGTCGTGGCACAAGGCTACAATCCGGACCATATCACAACGGAAGCGGCAGGGAGTGTGGAACATCTGCTCTTTGCACTGGAAAACCGGCGGTTCACGGTCAGCCGTGCCACGAGCACCCACATTCTCGATGCACGGTACATGGGTTCAGCGGTGCCTGCTGAGAACCGGCATCCCCGGCGCGAAGGGACGGTCACGGTGCGCAGTGCCGGGCCTTCAGCCGGTGGTGTCTACATCTATCGCACGGATGTCCAGAGCAGCCTTGCCCATAGCGTTGTAGGCCAGGTAGTTCACGGAATCGAACTTGTAAAGCTTGCACGGGCGGGGGACGTACTTGCACTCTCTGTAGAGCCCGAACGGATAGACCTTCTGGGGCTCCCGCTCAAAGAGGCGGAGCAGATCGCACGGGTACGTGGGTTTGCGCTGCACACGGACAACACGGAAGGGGCACGGATCGTTGTATCACAGGAGCCGGCAACAACGCTGGAGGTGCTTTGTGAGAAGGCGGCTACCATACAAACCGCCCCGGAATCAAGAGTAGTCGATATTGCTCTTGACGATAATGCCGCGCCTGAAAGCTGTTCAATTTTCCGCAACCTTACGGGACTTGCGAACCATGATGCCGGCATGATCCCACTCTTTTTTGCGTTTGATGATGTGTTCCTGTTCAAACCAGAGGTGCCGACCGGGGTAAAGATCATGCCGGAGAACACACCGGATGCCGAAGTTCCTGCCGCATCCCTTGCGATCACGAACGATTCCCGGAAGGGGTCGGGGATGGTCGGTGTGCGGCTGTCAAAAAACCGGGAGTATGGCCCGACCTCTGAACCCTTCGAGGGGACGAATATCATCGGGCGGGTGCTCGATACCGGCAAACTGAAGAATTTTAAGGAGAAAGATAAGGTATATATCAGGGAGGTGGGGCAGTGACCGAGTATGTGCCAAAAAACCCGGGAACCATAACCAAGTATATCGTTGTCGAATCGCCCACGGTAACCGCATCAGAGCTGGCGATCCACGCATACGAGATCGCGGAGGGTGCCATGATCAAGGAGACCTGTTTCGGGCTTGCGATCAACGGGAAGGAGGATGTGGTTGACGGTTTGATCCAAAAGTTGCGTGCGATTGACCCCGACCATATCTTTGTCAAAGACCGCGGATTTGTGCCGGGCGACCCCCGCCGCTGCCGCGCGAACCTCGGCGGTGCCAGGCCGGGCTTCCACGGGATCGAGTATGAGACAACGGTCCTGCCCTATGTGTCGCATGGGCTCGGGGAACTGAGATCCCGCGATGCGGAGGGCATCCCTGCTCCGCAGAACCCGCTGGAGACAAAAAAACTGGACGTGTATACCCTCAAAAAGCTGATGGAAGCGCCGGAGTCCTGACATGGCAAAGGTATTCATCTATCCCACGACGAGCCTGATCCTATCAGACCTTGTCGCCCGCTATGGGCACACCCCGTTGAGCTCTGCAATCGCCATCCGTGAGCGCGTCCAGACTGCTGGCCTCGAATCAGTCCCTCTCCAGATCACACCGGAGGAGCCCAAAAAGGGGCTGAAGTGGGCGGCAGTTGAGGTGCCCAGCGGGGTCCGGGGCAGGATGGCGCTCTATGGCCCGATGATCGAATCATGCGAGGCGGCGATCATCATCAACGATGCCGACCTTGCGTTCGGGTGCATGGGGTGTGCACGGACAAATGAACTGATCAAATTCCTGATCCGGCAGAAAGAGGTCCCGAAAATCGACCTGAATTACCCTAAAAACGAAGAAGACGGTGTGAAGTTCGTCGCAGCGATCAAACGGTTTCTCAAAGGACTGGAGGGGGCGAAATGACCACCCCGGTGCGTATCGCCCAGATCTCCTGCGGCCCTGAATACAGCGGCGTGCAGCAGGAGATCAATGAAGCGGCAAAGGCTGTAAACGGGGAGATCTTTTTCCCTGATATTGCATTAAAAGACATCATACGGGACTTCGACGCGTTCGGGCTCGATGTGCGCAGCCCTGACCTCAAGCTCGCAATTGCACGGGCAAAGGCTCTTGTGGACGGCAGGGTTGATGCGGACGCTGTGTTCATTGCCACCTGTTTCCGCTGCGCTGAAGCAGCAATTGTCAGAAACGAGCTCAGGCATTATATCCACGACCATTCGAAACTGCCGGTCGTCAGTTACTCGTTCACGGAGCGGACGACGGCAGGAACACTCCTTACCCGGATGGAAGCGCTCACGACGATTGCGCGCCGGCGTGCACTCCTCGCACGGGAGACTCAGCAGGGCTTAACCCTTGGGGTTGACTCCGGGTCCTCGACCACCAAGGCAGTCGTGATGAAGGACAACACAATCATCGGGACCGGCTGGCAGCCTACCACCGAGGTCCTGAAAAGTGCAGAGGATGTGATCGGGGACGCACTGAAGGAGGCAGGGATCACAAGAGACGAAGTGGAAGCGGTTGGCACCACAGGGTACGGCCGCTTCCTCGTTGGCAAGAAGATCAACGCAGACCTCATCCAGGAAGAACTGACCGTGAATTCAAAGGGGGCTGTGTATCTTGCCGACCACCAGCACGGCCCGGCAACGGTCATTGATATCGGCGGCATGGACAACAAGGCGATTACGGTCCAGGACGGCATTCCCGGCACCTTCACGATGGGCGGCATCTGCGCCGGTGCGAGCGGGAGGTTTTTAGAGATGACGGCAAAACGCCTCGGTGTCGATATCACCGAACTGGGGCCGCTTGCCATGAAAGGCTTTGCGGGACACGTCCCGATGAACAGCTACTGCATCGTATTCGGCACCCAGAGCCTTGTGAACGCCCTTGCCGCAGGAAGTTCCCGTGAGGACGTTGCTGCTGCCGCCTGCCATAGCGTGGCAGAACAGGTGTTTGAGCAGCAACTGCAGGAAGTGGACATCAGGGAACCGGTGATCATGGTCGGCGGCACATCGCTCATCGAGGGGCTTGTCTACGCAATGGGGGAACTGCTTCAGACGAAAATCATGGTGCCGAGGTACTCGCAGTATATCGGTGCCGTGGGTTCGGCACTGCTCGCGAGCGGCTTTATCAGGGACGATTAGATGCAGGCAATTGAGTACTTCGAAGTGGAATGCCCCGAACCGCTGGGCGCGGAGTACTATAAGCAGATAACAAACGATGTGCTCCTCGACCACAACCTTATCCGGGTGATCAACAAGCTTCACATCTATGTCGACCCCGGCGTCCCGATCTTTGTCGCCGTGGGGGTACTCCATAAGATCACACGCCTTGTCCGGGTCCGGGACTTTGCGGCGGTGAACCCGGTTGCCGGGAAGATTATGCTGGTCCTTGCAAATGAGACGTATCTTGCGCCGATGCTCAGGATTTTTTTAGAGAGGTTCGGGCAGGATCATGTCGAACAGGCAGACCGTTTCACAGTGGTCCTGCGCGATGTATCTGTTGATGCCAGGGAGGTGGAGGAGATCATCGTTGCCGATCCCAGCGAGTCTGTCTATAAGGACCTGATTTATGCGTTCAAGTGCATCGCCCCCGAAGGGTTCCGGATACGGCGCGAACAGTACACAAAAGACAAATTCTTCTTTGTCGCAAGCGAGGACGCGCTTACCGATGAGGTGGATGCGCTGGTGAGGTCGAAGTTTGCCCGGATGGGGGAGGTCATGGCATGATTTTTGTTCCCGTGACCTACCGGGGAGGCGTGTACCGCCATAACGAAGTGGTGGACCTCATCGAGGATATCGGGGGGTATATCGTACAGAAGCAGGTGATTGCATCTGATGTGGTGCTCCTGTGCTTTGTGCCAAAAGACGATGTGGAACAACTCCGCAGCTTCGCAAAGCCTCTTGGGGGTGAAGTGATCGATTCGCCGCTGGTAGGCACGGAGATCGCCGTTGTCATCCCGAGCCTTGAGATCCACCACCTCCCCCACCCTGCCTGCGACATCGCCGAATACCTGCGCCGGCTCGGGGCAAAGAGCAACATGGTCGGGCTTGCGCGGGGAGTGGGCAAGAGGATTGCAGCGCTCAATGACGAGGAGCGCGACGTGATCAACGAACACGATATCGCGGTGTACGTGTTGGGCAATTTCGAGAAATGCATTGAGCACAAGATGCCGATCCTGCGCCGGGGCATTGAGGTGCCGATCGTGCTGTGTGGCGCACCGGATAAAGAGGCGCTCCAGCGGATTACCGACCCCCCGGTCGAGGGTTATGTCGGCAATGTGGGCAGGTTCATGCACCGGACCAAAGAGTCTGATGAACTGGCCAAGATGGACGAGATCATTGCTGAAATCACAAAAGTCCTTGATACAAAGCGTGTCAGCATCGCAAAGGACCCGATCTCGGTCTCCCCGGCACGCTTAATGGACCTGATCAAGGAACATGTTCCTGAAATCCATGAAGTCACATCCCCCACCCCCCTTACCGTCCAGATGAACGGCTTGCGTGTAAAACTCCCCTACGATACATTTGCAGGACAGATCCGTTCCATCGAGATCGAGGACGGGGTAAAAATCGGGGATGTGTCAGACTTGAACCCTTCACGGATGCGGGATTATATCCTGATCAAGATCCGCCCGTTTTCCGAGACAAATATTGTGGTGTGATGATGAAAAAGACCAAGATGGAATTTGAAGAGCGGCTGGCCCAGATTGTCGCACAGGGCGCAGATATCACCGCACAGCAGTGGATGAAGGTGATTGAGGAGGACTACGGGAAAGTACCGCTCATCTTCAAGCGGATGGGCGAGCGCCCCGAGGTGCTCATCTCCCACCTGCTCTACAAAGGAACCGTAGCACAGACGAGCCCGCTCGACCCGAAGTACGTGGAGCTGATCAGCATGGCAGTCGGAGCGGCGCTCAAGTGCCCGCACTGTACCGGGTACCACATGGTGGCAGCAGTCAAGATGGGGGCGACACGGGAGGAGATCCTCGAAATTATCCTGATTGCCGGCATGATCGCCAACTCATCGGTGCTGGCAAACGCCTACCGGATCTTTGATGAGAAGCTGGAGCCGTGCATCCCCTGCGAGCCCAAGGTGGTCAGCCGGGCGAAAAAGACGGCAGGGAAGAAGGGAGCGGGAAAGAAGAAAGGGAAGTAAAGGAGGCTATCTAAGAGAAATGATTGCCGCGATTTATTCGGATCTTTGAATTCCATCTTTTTTATTGCTCTGATATTCCTTCGATTTCGAATTGCTGATATAGTAAGACGGGGGATGGAAACTTGTTTCTATTTGGTTTCTACCTCGTAAACCTCTAACAGATTAATGCCGACGTAGTCAGTATTAACCAGTAGTTCCGAAAGTAAAAAGCCATACCAATGTGTGAAAGTGTTTCTTTTAGATCCTATTGAAAATGAAAAGGAAAAATAAGCGGATATATCCTATTTTCCTTCATTGTTCCTGGCTGTCATTTTGAATATATTGTTCCACCCACGCTATGATCGCATCTGCCTTTCCTAAAGATTGTTTGAACGCATAATCATCAATAGGTAAATGATTTCTGGGGTATCGATCTTTTTCTGCGTGATCATTAAGAGTAATTTTTGATTTAGGAAAAATTAATCCACTTAACGGAAAGTCGAATATAAGATCAAAAAGCATAGATGATCCACCATAGTGTGTCGTAGAAAGTGCTTCCTTTTTGATATTATCAGGAACTACAATATTATTCTCTTCGAGATTCTTGATCAATTCATCTAGAGAGTGGGTCTTAGGATATTTACCTATTTTGAATATTAGGAGTGCTTTTAGGGATTTTTCCGCAGCCTGCTGGCAATGATAACAAAATAGTTCAAAACGAATATCATTACGTTCTTGACCAAGTCTTGCAAGTTTTAAATCCTCTTTTGCCATAATCAGCCATTTGTTGGCGTTATTTGATTCTTCATAGATGAACTTCATAATACTGGATTACTTGCTCTCAACAATCTTGATCTCCTCCTCCGTCAGCCCGTAGAGCTCAAACACCAGCTTATCAATCGATGTATCCGTCGCCTCAATCTGCCGGGACAGCCCCGTCTTCTCTTGCTCCATCTTTGCGTTCTGCAACTTTTTATTGAGGTCGAGCATCTGCGTGACGAGCGCAACCATACGGTCATGGCGGGCTTTGTCTATGGGGTCGGAAAAGTTAATGGTGCGGAGGGGAATCCTTTCAACATCTTGCCTGAACCAACGTAATCTTCCGCCTTTATCTGCATCGCCAATCACTGTCGATATTCGCTTATAATAATTAAAAATTAATTTTGAATTGAGTATCCCAAACAAATACAAGTCATTTGTTGGAATAAAATAGACTGTGTTTGAAACGAAATGACCTTGAGTGTCGTAAGTCATACGACTTTCTTTCGCTATATCGGGGAGAAGAATTTTTGGACTTTCAAGATATTGTTTCAAGCCATATTGTGGTTGTTGAAGCTCGTACCATTCTTGTTTTGTCGCTCGGTTTTTTAGTTCTTCTTTAAATTGATTCAGGTGATCGATAATAGCAGGATATTTTTTAATATCGATCCCGTGATGAGTGTAAATTAAGAAAATATTTTCAAAATCAAGATGGTATCGACGAATATTTTTTCCATTTATAAAAGGCTTAATTATTTCTGCGGATTCTGGATTTAATTCAATTATTTTATTTTTGGTTTTTAAATCAATTTCAAACGCTTTTGTTAAGCCGGATTTAATTCCCATGAACATTTGATGGTTGATAACTTCTCCCAAGGGTTTTCCTTTGGAGTTCATTTTTATAATTAAATTAATCTCATTTTCTTCCGCTAATGTCCAATTTACACTGTCTAACGAACGATTATCTTTCGTTTTTCCGATTAGTTTTACCTCTTCGGATAATGAACTAAAGTCCAATCGCTTTATTGAGGTGTATACAAATTTTTGTTCTTTAACGGATTCATTTTGGGCAATAAAAATCGCAGGGAATGTTGAAGCGTTCTGAAAAACTGGGAGTTCGCCAAAATCGATTATTTCATGCAGTTTAAAATTTTTTATAATGAAATCGCGTAAGTTTATCCCATATTTTGCTCTCATAAATTTGCTAGCACAAATTATCCCAAAAAATCCATTTTTATTTAGCAACTTTTGGGCCTTTTCGATGAAATAAACATAAAGATCGGCTCGACCACTAAAAGACTTATAATTGTTTTTAGCATAGTCTTTGAAAGTTCGGTCTAGAGATTCCATCCTCACATACGGCGGATTCCCGATCACAACGTTGAACCCGCCCGCTTTCATCACATCGGCAAACTCCAGTTCCCAGTCAAAGGGGTTGATCTGCCTTGCTTCGTTCTGGTCAAGGGTCACCTGCTCATCCGCATAGATGTCGGTACCGATAAGCGAGTTCCCACATTTGATGTTCTGGTGTAGGGATGGGAGTGCCCGTTCTGAAAAGAGTTTGAGCTGCTGGGAGATGTTCTCCTCGTTCTCGCCTTCAAGAACTTTGAGAAGGAGCGAGAGTTTGGTTACTTCGACAGCCTGATGATCAATATCAACACCGAAGATGTTTTTGAGAAGGATGCGTTTCTTCTCGGTTGTTGAAAGTGCCCAGTCGCTTCTCGTCCGATCCAGTTTTTTGACACCATTACTGTATCCTGTCGGATATATAGGGAGTTCGACAGGCATTACCAATTTTTTATTTTTCGGTATCGGCTCGGGCATGAGCGTCTGAATCTTCGTGTCAGTGACCGGCGTTTTCAGGTTTAGTAACGGTGCAAGGTTCTGGATATACCATTCGAGGTGCCAGTCGAGCAGGGACTGGTATGCCCCAATTAAAAACGAACCGGAGCCGCACGCAGGATCAAGGATGCGTATTTGTGAGACTTCCCTGGGGGTTTTGCCCTTCACCAGCTCTTCAACGGTATGCCGTACGATATATTCCACAATGTACTGTGGAGTATAGAAAACTCCTCCCGCCTTCTTCACTTCCGGTTTGTATTCCACTTTAGCTTGGTGTCCTTCTGTGAGCCGAATGATCTTCCCAAGGAACTGTTCGTACACATGCCCGAGAATTGCGGTAGGGATCACAGAAAATTCATACGGGCTTTCTGGGGGATACAAACGTTTGAGAATCTCTTTGAGAACTCTATCGTCAACATTCAGTGACAGCGTAAGCGTATCTGGTTCTTCTCGACCAGGTTCTTTTTCGAAATAAAAGATACCGGAGTTATATTTCGTATCCGCACGCCGAAACATATCACTGAGATGTAAATAGACATCATCCGTTTCTAGAAGGGCTTTTAACGTCTCATACTGTTCGAGCCCTCGGTCTTCGCAGATTCGGAGAAAAATGATTCTGTCGATGATTGTCTGGACAGAATAGTTTAGTTCCTCGACACTTAATGAAGTATTTCTGAGAGCGATATTTTTGGCAAGTATATCCCGCCAGTTCTCGATCTCGGTGAGGAACTCATCGTCAACACTCACGGTTCCCTTTTTACCTTTGGTGGATTCAGCAAACCGATCAAATGATCCCTTGTAGACGGCATCTTTGGAGAAAACTGAGACAAGCCAATCCCATTTCGCGGGTAAATCCTTATAGGTGAAATAGTCTACATGAGCAACAGAAGGTGCATCAGAACCTGATGGTCTCTTGGTACAGTCATAGACCCTAAATTCATCGAAGTTTGTCAGGATACAGAGGGATAGTTTGGCATTCCATGCGTACCGTCTAACTTGATATGCAGCCTTGGTATTATCCTTAATTCTGACTCGAGGGGTTTTTGCTTCTGCAATGAACTTTAAGTCCCTCCCAATCTTGAAACTGTAATCGATAAAATCAGTAGTTCCTTGAATTTTGATCGTCTGTTCTAGGCTGACTTCTCTGGCTTGTTCAGACCACCCCTGAGTGTTATAGACATCCCATCCAAGTGCAATGAAAAAGTGATCAAGATAATCCTGCCGTAATTTAGTTTCATTATATTCAGATCTAGGACTGATGTAACTTTGGCGGTGAAAATCAAAACGTTCGATTAATTTTGTTATTACTTCGGGAACGGGCATCAGTAGTGTGTCTTACTGAAAACCGTTAAAGATATTGATTATGAGGTGATAGAGGCGGATCAATCCCGCTTAACTCGAATACACGGAATAAAATCGTCCCAAACAACTTCGCAGCAATAACCGGAGTTTTTGGATCTATCTGCTTGACCAAAGCCAGAATAACATTAACAAGCTCCCAGAGATTGTAAAGACATACCGAGAACAGGAAATAGAACAACCGTATAATATAATTTTTCGACGTTGTTTTTGGTCTGAAATCCTTCTTTACACGATATGATGTTTCAATTCCCCATCTTTTGGAATATAATTTACTTAATTTCCGAGTGAGCAACCGATCAAGATTCATATTTGTTACAAAGGCTTGCTTTTCCTTCTCAACATCGAGAATCATGATGAGATTTGCGGTTACTGACTTATTGCAGCTGTTTTGACTCTTTATCGTTATAGGAAGTATTTGCGGGGGATTCATCCCCCGCTATCTCTCTTCTCACATAGTATCAGATTTTAGGTCCCGATACTATCCCGGTCCCGCCTACATTCACCCACCTTCCTTTTAACCTCGCATGCGAACCTGTTAGGTAATGTGTGGGATTGTAGGGCAGTACTGTTATAACGGCTCACTGCCTGACGAAAAACTCCTTGCCGAAATGTCAAAACGGCTCGCCCACCGCGGTCCCGATGGCGAAGGCACCTATATCCATGGCAGCATCGGGCTTGCACACCGGCGCCTCGCAATTATCGACCTTTCCGAGAATGCACACCAGCCCATGTCAAATGAGGATAATACCCTCTGGCTGGTCTTTAACGGTGAGATCTACAACTTTGTGGAACTGCGATCTGAACTTATCCAAAAAGGGCATTCGTTCAAGTCGAAAACAGACAGCGAGGTAATCCTGCATGCATATGAAGAGTGGGGAACGGAATGCCTTGCCCGGTTCAACGGGATGTGGGCGTTTGCGCTGTGGGACGGGAAAAAGCAGCAGCTCTTATGTGCCCGGGATCGTTTCGGGATCAAACCCTTTTACTACACAAAAACAGCGGGATCGTTTCTCTTTGCCTCGGAGATCAAGGCACTGCTTGCCCATCCTGAAATCGGTAAAAAGCCGGATGATAAGACCCTGCTCACGTACCTTGCATGGGGCGTGCTTGACCATTCGGAAAAGACGATGTTTGACGGCATCCTCCAGCTCCGGCCGGCACACGCGATGGTAGTGAAATCAGGAGAGAAACCAGAACCATACCGTTACTGGGACGTCAATGTCAACCCGTCAATACGGTCGGATGTCACGGACAAGGACACCGCTGCACGGTTCCTTGCACTGATGAGGGATGCCGTAAGGATCCACCTGCGCAGCGATGTGGCGGTGGGGACCTGCCTGTCTGGAGGGATCGATTCCTCAACGCTCACAGTGCTGATCAACGAACTCATCCGCACCGAATCGCCGGAGAGCGTCGGCGCGAGGCAGAAGACCTTCTCCGCATATTTCAATGATGCACGGTTCGATGAGAGCCGGTACATCGACATGATGGCAGCGGCAACAGGTGTTGACGGGTACCGCGTACAGCCTGATGCAGGAAAGGTCTGGGATGATCTGAACAAGCTCCTCTACATGCAGGACGAGCCTTTTGGTTCGCTCTCCATTTACGCCCAGTACTGCGTCATGCGCCTTGCAGCAGAACGAGTCAAGGTGGTGCTCGACGGGCAGGGGGCTGATGAGCTCCTTGCCGGCTACCTAGCATATGAATGGAGCTATATCCTGGGGCTGACCGGATCATTCCACTGGTACAGGGCTCTCTGTGAAAAGATCGGAGCGATCCGGCACCACCACGGGTTTGTCTGTGATTCGATCAGGCAGTTATATGTCAGGGCAGGGCGCCGGAAGTTGCTGCGGGGGGAGGCACCCAAGGTCGACCGGTATGGCGGGAGCCTTGATCAGGTGCTGTACCGTGAACTTACTTCAACAAACCTGACCGCCCTCCTCCACTATGAAGACCGCAACTCGATGGCGTTCTCGATAGAGTCAAGGGTGCCATACCTTGACATGCGGCTGGTGGAGTATATCGCATCGCTTCCCCTTGAACAGAAGATCCGGAGTGGTATCACCAAGCACGTGCTCCGCCGTGCAATCAAGGGTCTCGTACCCGAACCGGTCCGCTGCCGAATGGATAAGATGGGATTTGTCACACCAGAAGAGGTCTGGATGAAGTTTGAACTCCGGCCGTTTGTGCTGGGAGTATTCACAGATAAGATGTTCCACAAGCGGCCCTACTGGGACCCGGATGCGGTCGTGAAAAATTACCTTGCATTTCTTGACGAAAAATCCGCGTATTCCCCGGAACTCTTCCGGATCGTCTGTGCCGAATTGTGGCTGCAGATGTTTTTTGACAAGAGGAATACGAACCCTATTAATGTTGAGTTATAAAAAAGAGTAATGTGCATTCACCGTGCCACGCCGCAAGATACTGAACCCCAAATCTGATAGCGCATCAGGAGATCGTATGAAGTCAGTCATCCTTGCCGGGGGTGTGGGGACACGGCTCTGGCCGCTCTCCCGCGAGTATTACCCCAAGCAGTTCCTCCAGCTTGACGGGCGATCGCTTTTCCAGGATACATACCTGCGGGCACTCAAAATCTCAAAACCTGAGGACATCCTTGTCGTAACAAACGACATCCACCAGTACCTTGTCCGCAACCAGATCGAAGAACTCGGGTATCTGCTTCCCGAACAGAACCTGCTGAAGGAACCGGTGGGCAGGAACACGTTACCAGCGATAACCTGGGCAATGTCCCGGATCAAGGCGGCAGGAGAGCCGGCGGTTGCAGTGATCTTTCCCAGCGACCACCTTCTTGGCGACAATGCGATTTCCCAGATCATCAAAGCCCGGCCCCTCGCGACCGAGTACCTTGTCACGTTTGGTGTGAGCCCCGAGTCGCCGCACACAGGCTATGGGTATATCAAGCCGGGGCAGAAGCTTGCGGTCGGTGCGGTTGCAGATGCGTTCTGTGAGAAACCGGATGAAAAAACCGCACGGGACTACATAAAAGAGGGATATTTTTGGAACAGCGGGATATTTCTGCTCTCCACAGGAGTTTTCTTTGCTGAACTGCAGCACTATTCCCCCCACCTCTATGCTGCATTTGACAATCGGGAACCTGACTACGCATCCCTTGAACCGGTCTCGATCGATTACGGGCTGCT
>JAPKXX010000050.1 GCA_026394595.1 Methanoregula sp.
TTGCAGGGATGTTTGCCATACCCGAACAACTCATAAGCGCGAGCGGGAATAACTGTTATTAATGGCAGGTGAAACCGGCAGACTCACAACCGGAAAAATAATCTTTACCCTATTTTACCTTCTCAGTTTCCCCACACTGCTGCTCTTCCTCTCGGGGAACTGGGGCTGGCTCGAAGGCTGGATTTTCAGCCTCTGGCTTATTGTATTGTGTTTTGTGACAATTTTTTACCTGTATCGTAACGATCCGGCATTACTGGCAGAACGGTACAAAAAGCCGGGGTTTGGCAACCAGAAAGGATGGGACAAGTATCTTGTCTATGGGCTTTTATTCGGGTTTCTTTTCTGGATTGTCATCATGCCGCTGGATGCCGAAAGATTTGGGTGGACGACATTTTTTCCTGGGTGGCTGAAGGTTCTTGGTGCAACTGGACTCGTGGTATCGTTCATCTTCTTCTACCGTTCGTTTGCGGATAACACATTCGTGTCCCCGCTTGTCAGAATCCAGACGGAACGGCAGCAACAGGTAGTCTCAAACGGCGTATACGGTTTTGTAAGGCACCCCATGTATCTTGGCGGGATCCTGATGTTCATCGGAGCCCCGCTGCTTCTTGGCTCATTCTACGGCGTACTCGCCGGTGTTGCCCTGTCGTTTCTTCTGGTGGCAAGGATAATTGGAGAAGAGAACATGCTGGTCCGAGAGCTCGAGGGCTACGCACACTACCAGGAGAAGGTAAAGTACCGGCTCATTCCTTTTATCTGGTAGTGCGAATACTAAAAAAGCTGACTTGCCTTTCCTGATTGGCGACCTCTGGATCTTGTCCGGGCGGGATGCAAAATAACAAAATAGAACATTAAACTATACAAAAAGAGATAGTACCGAGAGGGTCGCATTGGAATTCAACAACAAAGTCCTGATCATAGGGTATGGCGCAGTGGCAAGGTGCACGCTCCCTGTCATCCTAAAGCACGTGAACATACCGTACGAGAACATCACGATCATCGATTTCGAAGACAAGGCAAAGGAACTCAAGGCGTGGACAACGCGGGGGTTGCGGTTTTTCCAGAGGAAAGTCACGCCCGAAAACCTTGACCAGATCCTCTCCGATTACCTGGAGCCGGGCGGATTGTTGATTGACCTTGCCTGGAACATCGACTGCTGCGCAATCCTTCAGTGGTGCCATGACCATCACGTCCTGTACATGAACACCTCGGTAGAGGTCTGGAACTCCTATGGCGAGCGGTTCACCGCAAGCCCGTACGAGAAGTCCCTGTACCACCGGCAGATGAAGCTCCAGGAACTCACGAAAGACTGGAAGAACGCGACCACCTCTGTTGTCGACCATGGCGCCAACCCCGGTCTCATCTCGCACTTTGCCAAGCAGGGGCTGCTCGATATCGCAAACAAAATGCTCGAAGACGGGATCACGCCCGACCCGGAGCGGATGAAGAAGCTTGTGCGGGAGCAGAAGTTCGGTGAGCTTGCCATGGAAACCGGAGTAAAGGTCATCCACTGCTCGGAGCGCGACACCCAGGTCTCCCGCGCCCCCAAACAGGTGGACGAGTTTGTCGGGACGTGGAGTATCGAGGGGCTCCGGGAGGAGGGTACGGCTCCCTCAGAGATGGGCTGGGGGACACACGAGAAGGAACTGCCCTATAATGCCCACGTGCCCCCGGTCGGGCCCAAGAACCAGATCATGCTTGCCCAGATGGGGATGAATACTTGGGTCAGGTCCTGGGTGCCCCACCAGGAGATCGTGGGGATGGTCATCCGGCACGGGGAGGCGTTCGGAATCTCCGACCGCTGGTCGGTTGTGAAAGACGGGAAGGTCATCTACCGTCCGACAATGCACTACGCGTACATGCCCTGCGACGGGACGATCGCATCGCTCTACGAGCTCCGGGGCAGGAACTACGAGCTGCAGCCAAAAATACGGATCATGACCGATAGGGAGATCATCGGCGGGGCGGATATGCTCGGGGCCCTCCTGATGGGCCACCCGTACAAGTCATGGTGGACGGGGAGCGTTCTTACCATCGAGGAATCGAGCAAACTCGCGCCCGGGCAGAACGCAACGACCGCTCAAGTGGCGCTCGGGGTTGTCACTGCCGTGATGTGGATGATCAATAACCCGAAAAAAGGGTTCTGCCTCCCCGATGACCTGCCTCACGAGTTCGTATTACGGATTGCAAAACCGTATCTCGGTGAGTTCTGGTCAGGCCCCTCCGACTGGACCCCCTTAAAGAACCGGACAGTCTATTTCCGGGAGAGCAAGGAGAACGATATTGACCCGGCCGATCCCTGGCAATTCAAAAACTTCTTATTCGTGCAATGAGTCACTCATGTAATGGCAAACGTGGCAGAGGAAGGGAAAAAGGGGAGAAAAAGGGACGGTCATGATAACGGGGTCCATCATATAGACCAGGGACGAAAAGAACTGCTGCAGGAGCTGGCACGGAAGCACGGGACCCCCATCTTTGTGATTGACCACGACAAGATCCGTAAAAATTACCAGGAGTTCAAAGAGCACCTGCCCAATGTGCAGGTCTATTTTGCGGTCAAGGCAAACTCGGATCCGGAGATCGTAAAGACCCTTTTTGCCATGGGCTCCAGCTTTGATGTTGCGTCCATGCCGGAATTCATGATCGTCTGGGAAAATATCAGGGATATGCCGGACAAGGAACGGCAGGACTGGATCTGGGACAAGATCATCTATGCAAATACCATC
>JAPKXX010000099.1 GCA_026394595.1 Methanoregula sp.
ATTTGCAGAACAGGCGAATGTCCTGCGCAGCTATCTGGTATACCGCGACATCCGGGAGCGCGGATATGCCGTCCAGACCGGCCCCCACGATTTCCGCATCTTCAGACGGGGACAGCGGCCTGGCAGTGGCGAGTCGATCTACCTCGTCAGGGTGGTCTCCGAACGCGACCCGATCCGGTTCACGGAACTGGCAGATGAAGTGACTACCGCACATAACATGCGCAAGCAGTACCTGCTTGCTGTTGTTGATGATGAGGACGAACTGACCTATTATGATATAAAAATCCAGAAACTCCCCGAACTTTCCCACACCCCCCGGTATCCACCCATTGCCGGGATACCAGCCAGCAAATCAGTGATGGTAAAACTCCCTCCGAAATCCGTATTTGAAGAGTCCTGGTTTGGCAGCCGGCTCGATGATGCAAGGCTCCTGTTCTCTCCCCTCGAAACATTCTACCTCGTAAGTGAAGGAGTGCTCTCGGTAACTGCAGACGGTAACGGCATATCCGCAGACGACATCTTCTGCCGGGCATGTGAAAGTGACAGTGAATTCTCTCACAAGGCAATGGTGTATGCCGACCTGCGGCGCAGGGGCTATGTGCCGAAAACGGGATACAAGTTCGGGCACCACTTCCGTGTCTATTCGGGCGGGAGAATGCATTCTGAAATGCTTGTCCACGCGGTGGACACAGGTGCCGAAATGCCAATGAGCACCATCTCGCGTTCCGTGCGGCTTGCCCATTCTGTCAAAAAGAAGATGTTGTTTGGCTGTGTATATTCAAGCGGCATTCAGTACGTCGAATTCGCCAGAATCAAACTGTGAGCGCTCATCATGGCACACGATATCAATCCATGGTCAAGCAACCAGACCCTCGATGTCGGGAAATTGTTCTCCGAATTTGGCATCGAACCTATAACCCCCGCAATCTCCGACCTTCCCGAAATCCCTTACTTCATGCGCCGGGGTATTGTCGTCGGTCACCGGGACTACCGGCAGATCGCATCTGCCATAAAAAACAAAACGCCGTTCCATATCCTGACCGGTTTTATGCCGAGCGGACACCCCCATCTCGGTCACC
Organism: Methanoregula sp.; assembly: GCA_026394595.1. Lineage (GTDB taxonomy): Archaea > Halobacteriota > Methanomicrobia > Methanomicrobiales > Methanospirillaceae > MVRE01. The sequence continues at coordinate 1,080 of JAPKXX010000099.1, forward strand.
TGATGGTCATGAAAGAAGTCGTCTGGCATGTACAACAGGGGGGGAACGGGTACGTGACAATCGCCGACCGCGAGGCGTATGCGGTCCGCGGGACCTCGTGGGAGAAGTGCCGGGATTTCGGGAAGGAGTACTTAGCGTGCCTGTACGCGCTCGGGTTTGAGGGGACGACGTACTTCCAGAGCAGGAACGAGCGGTTAAAAGACCTTGCATTTGAGGCGGCGACAAAGGTGAATTTCTCGGAACTGACCGCTATTTACGGGTTTTCACCGGAGACCGATCTTGCCCATGCGGAGTGTGTCATCACGCAGGTCGCTGATATTCTCTACCCGCAGATCGACCGTGTCCCTGCCCCGACCCTTGTGCCTGTAGGAATCGACCAGGATCCCCATATACGCCTGACACGGGGGGTCGCCCACAAGATGCGGATGTTTACCGTGGAAGAGCGGAACGGGTACGTGAGCGTCCGGTCCAAGAATGCGCCGGATGCAGCGCTCGCCGCGGTGCACAAAGCCTTTGCCGGTTCGAAGAAATATGAGGGGCACGTGGATATCAGGGACGCACAGTGCGCTGATGTGAGCGTGAAAGTGCGGGAGATCGAGCGTGCGCACGGGGGTTATGCGTTCTATATGCCCTCGTCCACGTACCATATCTTCATGCCGGGGCTCAATGGCGGCAAGATGTCAAGCAGCATCCCAGAAAGCATCATCTCGTTCTACGAACCGGAGGCGATGATGAGAAAGAAGGTGATGAGCGGGATCACGGGCGGGAGAATGACATTAGAGGAGCAGAAGCGTCTCGGCGGCGAACCGGATACATGCTCGCTGTTCCTGCTCAACCTCTTTCACATGGTGACTGACGATACTGACCTTGCAGAGATCCGCAGGAAATGCCTTTCCGGGGAGATCCTGTGCGGGCAGTGCAAGAAAGATACGGCGGAGCGGGTGGTCGCGTTCCTGAAAGATTTCAAGGAAAAGATGGACGCGGCAGCAGACAACATTGTGGTGTAAGGATGGCGGAACTGACGCAGAACGAGAAACGGTTGCTTGCAAGCCTGGCACAGGAACAGAAAGCGGATGCCTCGCGCCTTGCAACTATGCTGGATACCTCACCGGAAGCCGTTGTCCAGTGGGCGCATCTCGCGGAGGAGAAGGGGTTGGTCAGTCTTGAGCGTATCGTCAACAAAGCCTTTGTGTACACCGATGAGGGAAAGCAATACGTACAAAACGGGCTTCCTGAGACACAAATCCTTGCAGCAATCGGTCAGGGATCAACCCTTTCCGATCTCCAGAAGCATGCTGCTTTTAAGATTGGCTTTGGGCAGCTGCGCAAGAAGGGGCTTATCAGCGTAAGCAACGGTACGGTGATAAAGGCTGAAGGGGCGTCCACGGCAGATGATGAAGCAGCACTGAAAAACCCGAAGACCGGCGGGCAGCGGGTAAAGGACCTGATCAGACGCGGGATACTGCAGGAAACGGAATCAGCCGTATATTCTGTTGGCATTACTGCAGCCGGCAGAGAGCTGGTTAACCGGGGTCTTGACCTGCGTGAAGAGATCGGGGCGCTCACCCGCGACCAGATCCTGTCCGGGGCTTGGAAAGACGCAACCCTTCGCCGGTATGATATTACAAAACTCCCAAAACGCGTCTATCCGGGCAAGACCCACCCGTACCAGCGCCTCATCGAAGAGATGCGCCAGGTCCTCCTCGAGATGGGATTTACCGAGATCTATGGCGAGATTGTCCAGAGCTCGTTCTGGAATTTTGATGCGCTCTTTCAGCCGCAGGACCATCCTGCACGCGAGATGCAGGATACGTTTTACTTAAAGGAGCGGTTGCCGCTGCCCGACGGCTGGGAACGGGTGCGCGACATGCACGAGCGCGGCGGGGATACATCATCGACCGGGTGGGGCGGGACATGGAATGTGGAGAAAGCGGAGCATTGCGTCTTGCGCACGCATACCACAGCCCTGTCCATCCAGCACCTCGCTGCGCACCCGACCCCGCCCGTCAAGGCATTCTGCATAAGCCGTGTGTACCGCCGCGAGGCGATCGACCCGACACATACGCCGGAATTTGAGCAGCTGGAGGGCATCGTCATGGACAAGGGAGTCTCGTTCCGCGACCTCCTTGGCTACCTCCGTGAGTTCTACATGAGGATGGGATTTGAAGATATCCGGTTCCGGCCGGGCTACTTCCCGTATACCGAGCCGTCAGTTGAGCCCGAGATCTACGTGGACGGACTGGGCTGGGTGGAGATGGGCGGTGCGGGTATCTTCCGCGAGGAAGTCACTGCGCCGTGGGGCATCACCCATCCGGTGCTTGCATGGGGCTTAGGGGTGAGCCGCGTGGCAATGCTCAAAATGGGGTTAAAGGATCTCCGGCTCCTGTACAGGAGTGATATTGAGTGGATACGGGAGAGCCCGGTCTGCCGCGAACAGAGGCCTTCAAAGGGAGGGAGGACATAATATGGCGGTTATCGGGCTTCCCTACAAGTACCTCGAACGGCTCACCGGCACTGACAAGGATACCATCATCGCCCGCCTTCCGATGATCGGATCTGAGGTCGAGCGCCTTGAGGCAGACCATGCGGACGTGGCGTTTTTCCCAAACCGCCCGGATATGTTCTCTGTCGAGGGTGCGGCACGGGCGCTGCGTGGGTTTCTGGGAATCGAAACAGGCCTGCCGGAATACACGGTGAAACCTTCCGGCATGTCGTTTACCATTGACAGGAAGCTGACAGGCATCCGCCCATACCTAGGTTCGGCGGTCATCCGGAACGTGAAGCTTGATGCGGAGTCCATCCTCTCTGTCATGGGGCTGCAGGAAGCACTTCACTGGGCGGTGGGGAGGGGCAGGAGCAAGGTTGCAATCGGTATCCATGACCTTGATACCATTAAACCGCCGTTCCACTACATTGCCTCGCCAAAAACCCGGAAGTTTGTCCCCCTTGACTTTAACAGGGAACTTACCATGGATGAGATCCTCGCACAGCACCCGAAAGGCAGGGACTATGCAAAGATCGTACAAGGATTCCCGCTTTACCCGCTCATTGTCGATGCAGACGATCATGTCTGCTCGTTTCCGCCGATCATCAATGGTGAGCGTACACGGGTGACGACCAGTACCAGAAATATCCTGCTCGATACAACCGGCACTGACCAGCGTGCAGTGCAGGTCGCGGTGAACATTATCTGCACTGCGATGGCAGAGGCGGGGTCAACGATTGAAAGTGTTGAGATCAATGGAAAGCAGACCCCAACACTCGCACCTGAAGAGCGGACTGTGAGTGTCCGTGAATGCTGTGACCTGATCGGCGTTGACCTCTCCGCGGCAGAGATGGCGGCGCTCCTCGAACAGATGCGCTTTGGAGCACAGCCGGACGGGAACGACAAGGTACGGGTGAAGGTACCCTGTTACCGTGCCGACATCATGCATGACTGGGATCTCTTCGAGGACGTGGCAATCGCGTACGGGTACGACAAGTTTGCTGTTGGGATCTCTCCGACATTTGCCATCGGCAGGTCTCACGTGGTGTACACCACTGCTGCACAGGTCCGCGCCATCCTTGCCGGACTTGGTTACCTTGAGATGATGCCGTTCACGCTGACCAGCGAGCGGGTGCTCTTCGATTCGATGCGGCGGGAGCGCTCGCCACGGGCGCTTTCCGTTACCCACCCGATCAGCGAGGAGCACACGGTTGTCCGCACCGATATCCTCCCGCTGCTTCTCGAGATGCTGCAGGTAAACAAACACCGGGAACTCCCGCAGCGCCTCTTTGCGACCGGGGATATCATAGAGTCTATGAAAACTACGCAGCGCCTTGCAGCGGTAAGCATGCACCCGGCTGCGGATTTCTCCGAAGCGTACGCCTGCGCCGATGCAGTGCTGCACGAACTCTCAATTCAGTACTCTGTGAAAGAATCGGCTGATAAGGCGTTGATCGATGGCAGGAGAGCGGATATTGTCGTTGCCGGGAAAAAAGCGGGGGTGTTTGGCGAGGTCCACCCTGCCGTGCTGAATGCCTTTGAGCTGGAGCACCCGGTCGCGGCGTTCGAGCTGGATCTCACAGCCGTACCGGGATACCCCGTGCCTGGAGATATTCCTTTACTTCACGGACGGTAAACTCCCCATAGTGAAAGACGCTTGCTGCAAGGCAGGCGTCCGCTTTTCCGCGAGTAAACCCTTGATAGAAATGGTCAAGAGTCCCGACGCCGCCACTTGCAACAACCGGGATTCCGACACGCTCTGATATGGCTGCGGTAATTTCGAGATCAAACCCTTTTTTTGTCCCGTCCGTCTCCATGCTGGTCAGCAGGATCTCCCCCGCGCCGCGTTTTTCTGTTTCCAGTGCCCAGGATATTGCATCGATACCTGTAGGCTTACTGCCGCCATATATGACGACTTCGTACCAGCACTGCTCCCCGTTATCAAGGGTGATGATTGTGCCGGGGATTTTGGTATCGTAATTGCGTTTGACATCTATTGCAACAACAATGCACTGGGTCCCGAATGTCTCAGCCCCTTTTGATATGAGCGATGGATCATGGACTGCACTTGTATTGATGCTGACCTTGTCAGCGCCGGCCCGCAGGATCTGCTGGATATCTTCAATTGAACGGATCCCTCCCCCGACAGTAAGCGGCAGGAAGAGCTGGTCGGCCGCACGCTTGATGAGTTCGATAATTATCCCGCGCTTCTCCTTTGAGGCTGTGATATCAAGGAAGACTACCTCATCTGCTCCCTGCTCGTTGTACCTTTGGGCAAGTTCGACGGGATCCCCTGCGTCACGCAACTGGACGAAGTGCGTTCCTTTCACGACCCTGCCGTCTTTTAAGTCAAGGCACGGTATAATCCGCTTTGTGAGCACCATGGAAAAGACTGCAACTGCCGCATGCATCTATTTTTCCTCCCAGGTGCCGTGCGAGTTTTTATGTGCTGCGGGATGCTCATTGATATGGTGCGATACCAGAGAGGATGACAATCCCCCTCTCGTACGTTCGGTGCATGTATGAAGTCAGGGCAGGAAAAGATTGACTGGGCGGCACAGTTCATGCCGGTACTTGCCGCGATTAAAAAGCAGTTTGTACGGGACAAACCCTTTGCCGGCATGACCATCGGCATAGCGCTCCATGTGGAAGCAAAGACAGCAAACCTTGTCCTCGCGCTTGCCGCAGGCGGTGCGAAGGTGCACATCACCGGGTGCAACCCGCTCTCAACACAGGATGATGTGGCAGGGGCGCTCAATGAGGTAAAAGGAGTCCACTGCTACGCGAAGCGTGCATGCCCGGTTGAAGAGTATTATGCGGCGATCGAACGGGTTCTTGACGCGTCCCCGGTTATCACGATTGATGACGGGATGGACCTGATCCACTACCTGCACACAAAACGCCGCGACCTTCTTGCAACTATCATCGGGGGGTGCGAAGAGACGACCACCGGCATCCACCGGCTCCGGGCGATGGCAGCAGAGGGCAAACTTGAGTTTCCCGTGATCGCTGTCAATGATACCCCGATGAAACGGTTCTTTGACAATGTGCACGGCACCGGGGAGAGTGTGCTCTCGTCGATCATGATCACGACCAACACGCTGATCGCCGGAAAATACGTGGTTGTTGCAGGCTACGGTTACTGTGGGAGGGGGCTTGCAAAAAAGGCGCACGGCCTAGGGGCAAAGGTGATTGTCACCGAGGTCGACCCGCGCCGGGCGCTCGAGGCGCACATGGACGGGTATCTCGTGATGTCCATGGATGACGCCGCGGGGATCGGGGACATCTTCATCACGACGACGGGGAGCTTGGGCGTGATCACGGCCCGGCATTTCAAAAAATTAAAAGACGGGGCGATCCTTTCCAATGCCGGCCACTTCAATGTCGAGATTGACATGGACTACCTTGCAGGGCATGCCGACCGGGTCATCCAGCGGGAGGGCATCGAGACCTTTGTCATGAAGGGCAGGGCTGTACACGTGCTCGCCGAGGGCAGGCTGGTGAACCTTGCCACACCCAAGGGGATGGGCCATCCCATCGAAGTGATGGACTTAAGTTTCGCATTGCAGGCGCTCTCTGCCCGATACATTGCAGAGAACGGCAGGAATATGAGTGGGGGCGTCTACGAAGTCCCGCAGGCGATCGATGAGCAGGTGGCACGCCTCAAACTCTCGTCCCTTGGTCTCACCATCGACGAGTTGAGTGAGAAACAGAAGAAGTATCTCTGCAGCTGGGATATCGGCACGTAAACCCGGATATAATCAAGTCCCATTTTTTAAAATACAATTAATCTTTCAGGCACTCTTCGAGGATCTCCGCTGCGTCCTGAATAAATTTCGGGCACCGGGTGGCAGCCGCCTTCTTTTCCCTCGCTTTTGCAAACTCTTCAGGCAGGGAAAGGTTATAGCCGACAAGGTCGGTGCAGGCAACAGAACCGTTCCGTTTCCTGAATTCATCGACCAGATGGTTTACCTTTGCATAGGTCGTTTCCTTTGCAGCATTGTCCCCGGCGGTAACCTTGCCGTATTTGAGCCCGATGACCAGCGCTGCACCTGTCAATGCGCCGCAGGTGCCGTTGGTATGCCCGAGCCCTCCACCCAGCCCGCAGGAGATTTTCAGTGCGGTTCGCTCGTCCAGGTCAAGTTCACGCGAATACGTGGAACAGACCGCTTGGGAGCAGGAGAACCCCTTTTTAAAACAGGCAACTGCCTCGTCCGACCGTTTCATAGATATCCGGTGTTCCATGCAGCATCAAATAGTTTGCAGTCGGAAACGAGGAGGCATATCAGCCCGGTTTATCCCTCGCGTGCTGCATAGAGATACTCCTGCGCATACCCACAATGCTCCCCGAAATGCTGGCGGGCGAAACGGCGGATAGCATCGTACTCCCAGCCGGTCAGTGCAGAATCTTCGCTCAGCGTTTTGAGGTAGTGCTCCCTCATGATCCGGCGTATCCAGACGTCAACAGGAAACGCCTCGTATTTCTGGAATGCAAAGAGGATGATACAGTCTGCAGCCTTGGGGCCGACCCCCTTCAGTTTCATCAGTTCCCTCCGTGCCTGTTCGTAGGGCAGGGATACCATGGTCTGCTGCCATTTTTTTTCATCTGGTATATCGCACGCGGTCCCGAGCACGTAGGGTGACCGGTATCCCAGTTTACATTCCGAGAGTGTTGCCGGGCAGGAATCGCCAAGTGAAGAGGGATCCGGAAACGTGTAAAAATGCTTCCCTTCGAATTCAATGGCTGTACCAAACTTCTGTGCGATCGTGGCAATCCGGCGGCGGATCATCGGGATATTGGAATTGGTCGCACAGATATACGAGACCAGGCATTCCCACGCGGGCTGGCGGACAAGGCGAAGGCCCCGGCACTGTACGATGGCAGAATGGATATAGGGGTCGCAGTCAAAGGATGCAGTGATTGCATTCAGGTCTGTGTCAAGGGAAAAATAGTGCCTGATGAACCGTTCCGGCACACCTTCATAGGAAAGGGCGGCCCCGTCCTGGCGGATTTTGATCACATGGTTGCCCACGACGCCGTACCACCACCCGTCCGGATTTTTGTCCCAGCGGAAGACCTGGCCGCAGGACAGCGTGAGATCGAGTGAAAATGGCTGGTCTTTTTGGAGCTGCAGGAGGGCCATAGGGGTTGTCATTGTACAGATCGGTTGCTCCCGTATTTAGGGTTCCTAACGGGATCGTCCCTTCAAAAGTCGACCCGGGAACAGGCGGGTTGTCTGCCCGCGGATACAGGGGTGGTACAAGAGTCACATTCGCACCGCAACGAAGAGTCTTTTAATATATAAATCACAAGTTCTTTTCATGGAATTAACAGACCAGCTCAAAACATTCATCGAAGAGGGGCAGGACTGGGAGCGCAAGGCAACGACCGTAAAGGGCGTTTCCATCATCCGGCTCCCCAAGACCAAGAACCGGTCCGCATCGCTTGCGATCGATATCAACCCAATCAACGAGCACGGCCTCCCGATGAAAAGGAAGGGGATTATGCTCATGAACTCAGGCGAGCTTGCGGCATTCCGGGCGACGTTCAATAACGAAAAGGTAGACAATCTCATCAAGGCTCTTGAAGAGGTGCTCCCGGAACGGAAGGCGGCAGCGGTCGTAACGAAAAAGGACGTCCTGCAGCTCTGATCACCCTGTACCATAGGAGAATACCGTACGAACGATAGAATCCGCTTGAGACGATGGGTAGCGGCATGTTCAATCGCCATCCTCATCACCGCTCTCGCCTGCACCGGGTGTATCGGTGCCAAAACTCCTCCGGTCTCAAAACCGCCCGCACCGGCAGTCTTTGTCGACTATTATCGTACCGGCGGCATCGCAGGGCTTGATGACCGGCTTGTGATCTTTGACAACGGGGCGGCGGTGGTCTCCACGAAGACCACAAACAGGGAGATCGTCTTAAACGCAACGGATATCGCGAGGATCTCAGACCTCTTTACCCAGGCACAGTTCCCGATCCTCTCGGAGAACTACCCGGCTCGCCGCAGCGGAGCTGACCTGACCCGGTACTCGATCACATACCATCAGAAGACCGTCACAACCGAGGATTCGGCAATTCCGCCCTTGTTGCAACCGGTGATCGATGAGATGAACCGGATCGTGAAGAATGCCGGGAAGTAAGGCATCTTTCCCCCTGCCATCCCTGATCACCACTCTTGTATCGCAGGGAGGGCGCGTTACTATTTCTTTGAAAAAGCGGTCACAACCCGGCGCGGGAACCTGAATTTATAAAAAAAAGGTATTTTAGTCCTTGCTATACATGCATGACTGGACGTCATGCCCGAGTTTTCCGATTGCATCGGCGCGGCACCTCTGGCAGTGGCGCATCTGTTTGACGTATTGTGCACACGCGTCCTGCATCTTCCTCTTCATCTCTGGTGTCGGGGGGGTGATATCGGCAAACTTGTACTGGGCGATCAGCGGGATGACATTGAAGGTGTAGACCCCCATCTCGCCGACCTTTTTTGCTATGGCGGGGATGTGGTCTTCGTTGATGCCGGGTATGTACACGGTGTTGATCTTCACGATCATGTGGCGATCGACTGCCATCTCAATGCCCTTCAACTGCTGGGAGAGCAGCAGTTTTGCCGCCTCGATCCCGGTATACCGTTTTCCCTTATAGTCAACAAACTTGTAGATCTTTGCACCGATCTCAGGATCGATGGCGTTGAGGGTTACGGTGATATTGCCGACATCGTATCTCTGGAGGAGGTCAATTTTTTCCGGTAGCATGAGCCCGTTCGTGCTGATGCACTTGATCACGTTGGGGAACTCGTTATGCAGCCTGCGGAGCGTCTCGAGCGTCTCTTCGTTTGCGAGGGGTTCGCCCGGCCCGGCGATGCCGATCACCTTGATGTAGTTGTACTTCGCCATCACTTTTCTAACCATCTCGACAGACTCATCGGGGTTGAGTACCCTCGTGGTGACACCCGGCCGGCTCTCGTTCACACAGTCAAAGTCCCGGATGCAGTAATTGCACTGGATATTGCATTTTGGTGCGACAGGTATGTGGCACCGCCCGAACGTATGGCACGCCTTTTCGGAGAAGCAGGGATGCTCTTGGATCTTCCGCATCTGTGCGGGGTCCCACTGAACCTTTTTTCCTGCCACATCGGCGACCTGAACTTCATCTGCCATATATAACACCAGACAATGGGCTGTTAATGTATAAATACCGTGCAATAGTGATAGTTCCGGTATATCCATGGACGGTTATGCAGGTTTGATCCTCAGGGCCGATCTGACCACAGGGTCGATCGACACAGAACGCCTCCCCCCTGAATGGAAGCGAACATATATCGGGGGGCGGGGATTCGGGGTCAAAATAATCTCTGACCTTGTGGATCCCGCCATTGATCCGCTCTCTGAAAAAAATATCCTTGTCTTTGCCCCCGGGCTGCTTACCGGCAGCAGAATGCCGATGGGCTCGCGGTACGATGTTGTCACCAAGTCCCCCCTCACCGGGACGCTTTCCAGTGCAAACAGCGGCGGGATGTTTGGCACTGAACTGAAACGGGCGGGGTTTGATGCGGTGGTTATCAGCGGGCGTGCGAAGACGCCAGTTTATCTCTTTATCAGTGACGGGGCCGGTGAACTGCAGGACGCGTCACCCCTCTGGGGAAAGACCACGGGCGAGACAACAGCAGAAATCCAGCGTGCACGGGGCAACCAGTCCGTACGGGTGGCATGTATCGGCCCTGCCGGCGAGCGCCAGTGCCTGATGGCAGCGATCATCAACGAAGGGAGCCGGGCGGCAGCCCGCGGGGGTGCCGGAGCCGTGATGGGATCAAAACTGCTCAAGGCGGTCGCAGTCCGGGGGACCGGCACCATCGAAATGGCAGACCCCGGTTCTTTTGCCGGTGTTGTCAGGGCAATGCACGACCGGCTGAAGGCGGGTGGACTGACGACAGGAGGGCTCAATAAATACGGAACGGCGGCTCTTGTCCAGCTGATCAGCCACCTCAATCTCCTCCCGGTAAAAAACCACCAGCACAACAGTTTTGCCCAATCTTCCCAAGTCTCCGGCGAAGAACTCGCGCGGGCATTTCTGAAGGGAAAAAAGGCATGCTACTCCTGTCCTGTTGCGTGCGGCAGGGTGTGTGAAGTGGACGGTATAACGGGAGGGGGTCCGGAATACGAGACGATCTGGGCTTTGGGTCCTGACTGCGGGGTCTCTGACCTGCCCTCAATCATCCGGGCAAATAACCTGTGCAACGAGCTCGGGCTTGATACCATATCGACTGGCGTAACCATCGCATGCGCAATGGAACTGTCAGAGAAGGGCTATCTCCCCTACACGGTCCACTGGGGTGATGGCGAGGCGGTCATAAACCTTGTCCGGATGATTGCATACCGTGCAGGAATTGGCGACGAGATGGCGGACGGTTCGTTCAGGTTCGCTGCACGCTACGGGCATTCTGAACTCTCGATGAGCGCAAAGAAGATGGAAGTCCCTGCATATGACCCCCGCGGGTTGCAGGGGCAGGGGCTCGAATATGCGACGTCTGTACGGGGTGGGTGCCATGTGTACGGGAACATGGTGTACCCGGAGGTGATCGGGGTCCCGGTGAGGCTTGACCCCTCGGTTACGGAGGGAAAGGCGAAATGGACAAGGATTATGCAGGACCTTGCCGCGGCGGTTGATGCTTCGGGCATGTGCCTCTTCGGTGGCAGGGTGATGGGAGAGGCAGAGTATGCAGTGATGGTCTCCGCGCTCACCGGCTGGGATATGGATGGGAAGGAATTCCTGCAGATCGGTGAACGCATCTGGAACCTCCAGAAGCTCTTCAATATCAAAGCCGGGCTCGGGTGTGATGACGACACCCTCCCGGCCCGGATGCTGACCGAGCCGCTCAAAGACGGCGCATCGAAAGGGCAGGTCTGGCGCCGCGACGAGTTGCTTCCTGAATATTATGCCGTGCGGGGATGGGATGCAAACGGCCGGCCGACAAAGGAGAAACTCAGAGAGCTCGGGATCGGGTAAACCCGATACCTTTTTTTATTGAATCTGTGTTTTAACGGGAGTCGGATTACGAGTTCCGTGCATTGCCGAGGTAACCGGTGATCAGGGCAAGCACCTGTTCATCGAGGATGACCGAGAAGTCGGGGTTTACGATATAGACGGGAAATGCCCCAAAGAGTGTCTTTTTTTCAACCCGGTACATTTTTGAATCAAGCAGCGCTCCTGCCACCTCGCGCTTCCTGTCAGCCTGCAGCACCGCAGGGCAATCTGGTGCATGCGGGGAACCCACTCCGCAGCCCGGTTCAGTATCTGCGGACTGGAGCCGGGCGATCTGTGCACCGGAGAATTGTTCGGCCAGTTCCCTGCTGGAGATCCCATGGAAAAACCGTACCATGAAATACTGGCTGGCAAGCACGATCCCGATGAGGAGAAGGGGGTAGTCAAGGTTCCCGATGCTTGTCTGCGTAAGCACCTTGTGTACCGTAAATCCTGGGAGCAGTATGATCGTCGAGATGATGACAAACAACACAAGCACTGCTGCTGTGCCAAACACTACCACCACCGCCCAGTGCGGGAACCGTTTTGTGACAAGCCTGCCTTTCAGCTCCTGCATGTCATTGTGGTAGTGTAGTGAATAGGGTTCAAATTTCCATACAAGCCCGTAAAACGTGAGGATCGAAATGGACTGGAACGTGATGACAAGTACGGTTGCACCCGAGAATATTCCCTTGAAAAAACCGATTCCCGTAAACACCAGGACGATTGAGAAAATGACCAGAAATCCCCCGAATAATGCGCGGGAATTTATGTAAAAGATATCCAGCATGATGCGGGTGAACCGGTCGGCTGCAGGGATGACACCGGAATGGTACAGGGTTAAAAAGAATTGGCGGACCTCTTTGAACGGGAGGCCCCGTGCGCCGGTCCCGAGGGGGATGATGAGGGTGATGAAATAGACCATGTACAGGTAAAAACCTGCTGCGATGAACAATGCAAAATAGTCTTTTACAAAAAAAAGGAACGCACCATTGATTATGATGCAGATGAGCAGGATGGCAAGGGTGATATGCCCGATCCGGCCTCCGGTCCGCAGGACGCGTTGCTGCTCCTGGAGCGTATGGATCTCGTTTTTTACCAGCTCGTGGATGGCAGTACTCTCCTGCCATACGGCATCTGCAGCGCTGCGGCCTATCATGGACTAAAATCCTTACGATCTATTGGATGTCCGGATTCAAGAGCATACCCCATTCATGGGTGGGAGATCCGGTCCAGTACCACTCCCCCCATGCTTTTCCTGCCCTGCCTGACTGCAAGAACCTTATTGTCTGGTTGCATAGATCATGGGGATGAAGAGATCAGAGAAACTGAAGGGTAAAGAAAAGGTCGCGGCACACAAACGGGACTATGTCCGGTACTGGATCGCAGCCGCAGCCGGTTGTGCGGTCATTGTGATCGTCCTGTTCTTTGTGCTCAGCTCGTCAGGTGCAAAGGCAGGGGATACCGTTTCTGTCCTCTACATCGGCACGCTGGATAACGGGACAGTCTTTGATTCAAACGTGAACAAGACCCCGCTCACATTCACCATCGGCGCACACACGGTGATCCCCGGGTTTGAGGAAGGGGTCATTGGCATGAGCAGGGATCAGGTAAAGACCGTCCACATCCCTTCCGACAAGGCATATGGGCAGTACCAGAGCGACCTTGTGCGTACGGTGAGCCGGTCAATGTTTCCCGCAGGCACAACCCCTGAGGCCGGCATGTACTACTCGGTGCGTAATCCGACTGACGGCACAACGAGCATTGTCAAAGTCATCAACGTGACAGAGGATACCGTGACCATTGACCAGAACCACATGCTTGCCGGGGAGAACCTGACGTTTATGATCCGGCTCATCGGGATCGGCACGGCAAAATAAGATTTTTTGCTCCGGAGAAATCCACATTGCATTCGATATTTTTTGTAACCTTATAACCTGGCTATCTCATTTGGGGGTGTCACCCATGACCAAGGGTTAGGGGTGACTTTCATAAGCATTTCACCAGAGCCTATTTTTTAAAAGAAAATTCACGCAGACATTGCGCCGTCCACAACAAGGCGTCAGTGGCGGCTGGAATCCATTACACCCTCTCCTCTGTCCAGAGGGAAGTTCTGCCAGGTCATCGCGGTGCACTCCATTTGCGAATCGCAAAACTATACGTTCCTGCATGAAATCACCTCAATGTCAGCGCTATTCCTGCGGTTTAGCGAACCAGGCAATCCATGGGAAGCGTATTCATGATCATAACGGACGGCTCATGCGATATGTTCAATGGTGATCCGGTCAAAATTAAATACACATACATACACAGAACTATGGATGGCCACCAAAACGATCAGCATTACCGAAGAGGCGTACGAGCGGTTGCGGGACTTAAAAAAGAACGAGAAGATGAGCTTCTCCGATGTGATCATCGGACACTATCCAAAAAAGAGGAAACTTTCAGAGATCCTCCGTGAGGTCGGTGCGAACCCGGATCTTGCTGAATCCATAGAGAAGACATCAAAGGAGATGCGCAAAAGCACACTGCGAAAGGCCGGGTTCTGATGCCGGTCGCGGATACTTCGTTCATCATAGACCTCATCCGGCACGAACGTGCGGCCTTAAAAAAACTCGATGCACTTGAGCAGGAAGGAAAGACACTTTGTATAACTTGGGTCAATGCCCTTGAACTCTTTACGGGGGCATACCGGTCTGCTCATATTGAGTCAAATGTGAAGGAGATCATTGCACTTCTCAACGTATGTGAGGAGCTGCCATTCAGCGCGGAGATCTATCATACCTTCGGTTATCTTTCGGCAGCTCTTCACCGGCAGGGGAATCCTGTAGGGGATTTTGATCTGGTGATCGCTGCCATGGCCCTCAGTCATGATCGTGAAATCGTAACCCGGGACCATCATTTTGAAAAAATTCCGGATCTTGTTGTTCTCCGGTACTAGTGGTGCCGGCAATGTACGGAGAGACACTATCCAAAGACAACAAAAAAATACCTAATGCTCCCTGTGAGCACCCTTTCAGCATTTTTTTAAAATATCGTGATTTTCCGTGATTATTGTCGTGACTGATTCATGGGCCCGGCCGGATTCGAACCGGCGACCTCCGCCGTGTAAGGGCGACGTCATACCGCTAGACCACGAGCCCCAAAAACTCCTATCTCTATTGCCCTGCCCGCTCTTAATAATAATGCTGGTCTAAGGTTACGGCGCTGCCATGCGCCAGGAAGCGGCAAAAAAAGGGTCGGGGGTGTCCCGGACTTCACGGGCGGATTTTGGAATGCCTCATGGCATGGGATCGAACTGCAGGATCTTTTTTCCCATCCTGTCGAACATCCTCAGCTGGCCGTTCTCGATCACGAACTTCTCAGACCACATGAGATCGGTATAGTATGCCGACTGCTGGTTCATGACCCCGGTTGGTTCGGAACAGGTGGTCGCCGGGACGGCGGGCCGGTGGATGGAGATCGCCCCCGAGGTCCCGATGAGCTGGTACTCCGTCGTGTACGGGGTGCACCCGTTGGAGCCTTCGATCATGCCCCCCAGCGTGAAGGTCGCCGTGATCGTGCTCCCCTGGATGACCGATGACCATACCCCCTTGGTGTCATCGTACCAGCCCAGCTTCCACGCCGTCCCGGTCAGGGACGGGGCGGCAGCGGCGGGTGTGCCTGCCGGCTGCGTTGCGGCAGGGGTGGCTGCAGGGGCAGGAGTCGTCGCAGGTGCGGGCTGGGTTGTGCAACCGGCGAAAAAGACGGCGAGCACGAGAAGAACTGGCAGGATCATAACTGTTTTTTTCATAGCAGTAATGGATTTTTTTCGCCGGGGAAATAAATATAGCGATATGGTGGCGGGAACCGGGTATTGGAATTTTTGCGCCGGAAAAAAGGAAACGGGTTATTCTTTCTTGAGTTTGATCTCGGTGCCGTATTTCTCGAAGTTCCTGTCAGCCATCGCCTGGATCGTGGCGATCTCGGCGTCCTGCCGATTTGGCTTGAAGAGGTGGCGGAACCGTTTCTGGGTCTTGAGGTACTCTTCCACGGGTTTTTTCACGACCTTTTTTACCTTGGCGACCTTGCCGTCCACCATCTCGTAGTTCACCCAGAGCCCGGTCTCGATGGCAAGCTTCGCGATCGCTATCGTCTGTTCTGCCTCAAATCCCCAGCCGGTGCAGCACGGGGCATGCACCTGCACGTAGCAGGGCCCTTTGATGTTGATCGCTTTTTCGACCTTCTGCATCAGGTCTGCCGGGTAGGCAATTGAGGCGGTGGCTACATAAGGGGCGCCATGCGCTGCGATGATCTGGGGCATGTCTTTTTTCGGAAGCTTGTTGCCAAACGAACATGATCCCGCCGGGCTTGTCGTCGTGCTCGCGTCGTAGGGTGTTGCACCGGAGCGCTGGATGCCCGTGTTCATGTACGCCTCGTTGTCATAGCAGATGTAGGTGAAGTCATGGCCGCGTTCAAACGCTCCGCTGATGCAGATCATGCCGATATCAAACGTCGCGCCGTCCCCTGCCATGATCACGACCTTTTCTGACCGTCCCTGTTTCTTGAGCGATGCCTCCACTCCGGATGCGACGGCCGATGCGTTCTCGAAGAGCGAGTGGATCCAGGGCACCTTCCATGCTGTCTCGGGATAGGGCGTCGAGAACACTTCCATGCACCCTGTTGCAGAGACAACGATGGTATTCGTACCGGCACCTTTCATGACCAGCCTTGCGGCAAGCGCAGCACCGCAGCCGCCGCAGGCACGGTGCCCGCAGTCTAAGAGTTCAAGCGTCTTGTCAACCATTACAGCACCTCCTTTCGCAGCCCGTAGAACTGGTCACCCACTCCTTTTTCCACAAGTGATACAATTTCCTTGATATCTCTTTTCCGGACATCTCTCCCGCCAAGCCCGAGGACATAGCCTTTTATTGGGGTGACGGAACCATAGAGTGCATCCCTCACTTCGAGGGCAACCGCCCCTTTTGCGCCAAGCGAGATGTTCTTGTCAAGCACCGCGACACGCTTTACCTTCGAGAGCGCTTGTGCAATGTCTTCTGAGGGGAACGGGCGGAAGACACGGATCCTGAGCAGCCCGACCTTCTTTCCTTCTGCCCGCATCTCGTCGATTGTATCCTTGATCGTCCCGCAGATGGAGCCCATCGCAACGATCGCGGTCTCGGCATCATCGAGCCGGTACTCCTCGACCATAGCGCTGTAATCCCTGCCAAACATGGTGCCAAACTCTTTTCCTGCCTTTTTTATGACGTCCTTTGCCCTCTTCACTGCGCAATCGGTCTCGTACCGGAACTCGTGGTAATAGTCCGGCGTCGCATACATGCCAAAGCTGATCGGGTCAGCCGCGTCAAGCCGCTGGTAGGGAGTAAATTTCGGGAGGTATGTGTCCACCTGCTCCTGCGTGAGCATATCAACGGGCTCGTAGGTATGGGAGAGGATGAAGCCGTCAAAGCAGACGAGTGCAGGAAGCAGGATTGAAGGGTCTTCAGCGACACGGTACGCGAGGAAGTGGAGGTCGGTTGCCTCCTGGTTGTCCTCGGCATAGAACTGGAGCCAGCCGGAGTCGCGCAGGGATATGGAGTCCTGCTGGTCGTTCCAGATCGAGAGCGGTGCGCCCAGTGCCCTGTTGGCAATTGTCATGACAATGGGAAGGCGCATGCCGGCGGCATTGAAGCAGACCTCGAACATGAGGGCGAGCCCCTGCGAGGTTGTCGCGGAATAGACGCGGGAGCCTGTAGCGCTCGCACCAACGCATGCCGAGAGTGCTGATAATTCATTCTCTACTGTTATGTAATCAGCATCGAGCTGACAGTTTGCCACCATGTCGGCAAGCGCTTCCACGATATGGGTCTGCGGGGTGATGGGGTAGGCGGAGATCACCTGCGGGCGGCAGAGCCGGACCGCTTCTGCGACCGCGTATGACCCTTCTGTTATCTTTAGCATCTTATTTCTCCTCCTGTCTCATCTCGATCGCTTCCCCGGGACATTCTTCGGCGCAGAGCCCGCAGCCCTTGCAGTACGTATAATCGGGCTGGACAAATTCCTCTTCGGTCTCATGAACACATCCTTCGGGACAGATGGTCTGGCACAGCCCGCATTTCGTGCACTTCTCCCGGTCAAAGAACGGTTTGAAGACACGCCACGAGCCGGTCTTGTTGTCCCGCGACTTTCCCGGTTTTGCCCGGCAGCCAACAGCAAGCGCCATTTATTTCGCCCCCTTAACAGCAGCAAATGCCTGCTTTGCCGCCTCGATGTTCTTTGTTGCCATATCGCCGGAGAACCGGTGCCTGAGCGCATTCTCAAGTGCGGAGAACTGTATCTCGCCGGTTGCGGCGGCAAATGCTCCCAGCAGCGTGGTATTTGTGATCGGGAGCCCGAGCGCCTTTAGCGCGATCGAGGTGGCATCGATCGTGATCAGTTTTACCCCATCAGGCACCTTGTAATCCGGTGCCTTCTCCGTATTGACGATCACGATCCCGCCCTTCTTCACGCCAAGGAACACGTTCACGTCCTTAATAAGCGTGCTGTCCTGCACGATGATGTAGTCCGGCTCGTAGACCTGGCTGCGTTTCCGGATCTTTTTGTCATCGAACCGTACAAATGCCTGTACAGGTGCCCCCCGCCGCTCGACGCCGAACGCAGGGAATGCCTGTACATAAATGCCGCCCTCGAATGCAGCGATCGCAATCAGTTCAGCAGCAGTGACAGATCCCTGCCCGCCCCTGCCGTGGATACGCAGTTCTCTCAAGAAAAATCCCCACTAATCTTACCTGATTAATCGATATAAATCTACAGATCCACACCGAGCCCGAGGATCTCAGGTACCCCAGAGAAGACGTCACGGGCGATCCGTGCAAGCCCGCGTGAAGCGCACCACTCGTCGTACACGGCGACCTCTTTTTGTATGAGCGACTGCACGTCCGGGGCAATGACCGGTGCAAGCGTACCGGCAAGCGCGACCCGTGCTTTGGGGTTCAACAGGAGCATCGCAGCGCATTCCATTGCGGCATACATTGCGACTGTCTGCATCCGCTCACCTTCCGGCATGGAAAAGTCAACCCCGGCATGCTGGAAGGCTTCGTTTGCCGTGCACTCCCCAGCATCGATGCGCCGTATCGCATCGACATCGAGGGCGCCGTGGCGGGTGCCCGGGGCAAAGATGCAGGCGTCAAGCGCACCAGTGATCCTGCCGTTGCTGACAAGAAGTGTCACCGTGTTGGAGCTTACGTCAGATATGACCACATCGCCACCGAGTGCGTGGCAGACCTCGTACGCGATCCCGATCTTCTCAGGGCTTGCCTGGTGCGAGTACGCCCTGAAGCGCGGGTCAGTCGGGGAACCACGGTGCAGCCCCGGGATGACAACAGCAGGCACGCCGCTCTTTTTCACCTCGTCAAAGACCCGTGTGCCTCCCCCGATATGCTTGCCCGCGCCATCCCGGCTGACAAGCCCGCGGTTTTTTACTTTATGGATCGAGGTGATCTGTGAAAAATTATCCCCCATGGAGTAGGAGAGGGCGATACCCTCGATCTCGTTGATCGGGCAGAGCCTGGAGAGGTCAGAAAAGGAAAACGACGTCGCTTCTTCCCGCGATATCCCGAACTCACCTGAACCGGAGGAAAAGCGCATCGCGGTGGTGCCATGGTCGATCCCGATGAACATAGCAGTAATCCTATAGCATTAGTGACATAATAGGTTATGATGTTTTATATCGTAACGGGCGGTGCCGGCTTCATCGGCTCGCATCTCGTGGATGCGCTCGTTGCGCGGGGCGACCGTGTTACGGTGATCGATTCACTCAGTGCCGGGTCACGGGACCATATCGCGCGTCATCTCAGGAAAGGGACGGTGGACCTGGTCGTTGCCGATCTCCTCTCCAGTGGCTGGCAGGAGAGCTTTTTGGGCGCTGACAAAGTCTATCACCTTGCCGCAGACCCCGACGTGCGGCAGAGCGCCCTTGCACCGGAAGGCCCGGTCAATAACAATATCCTTGCCACATTCCAGGTCCTCGAGGCGATGCGGCTCCATAACGTCCCCGGGATCGTGTTTACCTCAACCTCCACGGTCTACGGGTATGCGGCAGTCCTGCCGACACCCGAGGACTACACGCCCCTTGAACCGGTCTCGGTCTACGGGGCGACAAAGCTCGGGTGCGAAGCGCTGATCGCGGCGTACTGCCACTCCTTCTCCATGACGTCCTGGATCTTCCGGTTTGCAAATATCGTGGGAGAACGGAGCGGTCACGGCGTCATCCCTGATTTCATCAAAAAATTAGAGGAGAACCCGCAGGAGCTCGAGATCCTCGGCGACGGGAGGCAGACAAAGTCCTACCTCGGAGTGCAGGAGTGCGTGGAGGCGATGCTCTGTGCTGCCGGCCATGCAGGCAGGCCGGTCAACACGTATAACATCGGGTCAGAGGACTGGATCGATGTGAAGGCGATCGCAGATATCGTGGCAGAAGAGATGCACCTGCCCCTTGTCCGGTACCGGTTCACCGGCGGTGAGCGGGGCTGGGTCGGCGATGTGCCAAAGATGCAGCTCTCGCTTGCACGGATCAGGGAGCTGGGCTGGAGGCCCGGGCACGGGTCGGCTGAGAGCGTGCGCATGGCGGTGCGGGCACTGCTCAAAAAAACGGCAGGGCGTACACGGCCATGAAATATATCGTCATCATCGGGGACGGCATGGCGGACGAGCCGCTCCCGGAACTGGGTGGACAGACCCCTCTTGAATACGCCAAAACCCCGAACCTTGACCGCATGACCGCTGAAGGTGCGTGCGGGATGCTCCGCACCATCCCTGAAGGGTTCGAGGCGGGCAGTGATATTGCGAATATGTCGATCCTCGGGTACGACCCAAAGACCTGCTATACCGGCAGGGGGCCGCTCGAAGCAGTGAGCATGGGCATTGACATACAGGACGATGACATCGCCTACCGCTGCAACCTTGTCACGGTACAAGACGGGATAATGCAGGACTTTTCAGCCGGCCATATCTCCAGCAGCGAGGGTGCCCTCCTCCTTTCGTCCCTTCAAAAGGAACTGCCGGGCATCCTGGTACGGCCCGGGGTCAGTTACCGCAACCTCCTCGTTATCCCCCACGGCAGGGGCTCGACCTCAACTCCCCCGCATGATATCGTCGGCAGGGCAGTCACCGGGTACCTCCCGGCAGGCGGGGATGCCCCCCTCCTCGCGCAGTGCATGGACACAAGCCGGAGGGTGTTTTTGCACCACCCGGTCAATGAGGCACGGGAGCGGGCAGGCACATCCCCGGCTACACAGGTCTGGCCATGGAGCGGCGGCAAAAAACCGCGCCTTCGCCCGTTTAAAGAGAAATTTCACAAGAGCGGGGGGATCATCTCTGCTGTTGACCTCTTGAGCGGTATCGGGCGGTGCACGGGGATGGAGATCATCAAAGTGCCGGGTGCGACCGGCTATCTTGACACCGATTACCAGGCAAAGGCTCGGTACGCACTCGACGCGATCCGGCACCTCGATTTCCTGTACCTCCATGTCGAGGCGCCGGACGAGGCGGGGCACCTTGGAAGCATCGTGGAGAAGGTAAAAGCGATCGAGCGGTTTGACGGGCTTGTCGGGACTATAATTGATGGCTTTGACGGGCTTGTTGCCGTCCTGCCGGATCATCCCACCCCTATCCGGGTAAAGACCCATACCGCTGATCCGGTGCCGTTTGTTGTCAGGGGCAAAGGCACGGACGGGACACGCAGGTTCACGGAACGCGAGGCGGCACGCGGGATGTTTGCCATGAAAAACGCGGTTGATTTCCTGCCGTTCCTCTTCAGCTGACAACACGCTGCTGCCATCCGGGGGTGACAGAGGGCAAAAAAAGGCATGCTTCTCCCGGCCGACTGGCATCAGTCCCCTGCATCATCACCATTCAGTGGGGGTAACTTTCATCACCTGCCCGGCGGCACAGGTCATGGTACGTAGTTGCTCGCTGGATATATTGTTAATGCCGGCCAACAGGCAAAATCAAATGCGTGATCTTGATAAGACTCAACACCAACAAAACTGGTGGGAAAAAAACGTGCTTCACACCGGCACAGGGAAACCGTACAGCCAGAGTAAAAACCGGATGCAGCGGGGACTGAATTGATGAAAAAGAACCTCCTCATGTGGGACGAGACGCTCTTTCGCGACCCCGAGGTCTTCGAGTTCGACTATGTCCCCGAGCAGTTCCAGTTCCGTGAGAACCAGATGAGGGAACTGGCATTCCAGATCCGCCCGGGACTGCGGGGCGGGCGCCCGCTCAACTCCATCTGCAAGGGGCTCCCCGGCACCGGAAAGACCACGAGCGTGCGCAAACTCTTCTCCGAGATAGAGGAGACGACAAAAAAACTGGTGCCGGTCTATATCAACTGCCAGATCGACAACACCAAGTTCGCGATATTCTCCCGGATCTACCGGAAGCTCACCGGGCACCTGCCCCCCGCCTCCGGCACCTCGTTCAAGCAGCTCTTCGATGCCATCGGGCGGATCCTGGCAAAAGACGAGGTCGTCCTGCTGGTCGCGCTGGACGATGCGAATTATCTCCTGTACGAAAACGAGATCAACAAGGTGCTCTACACCCTGCTGCGTGCCCACGAGGCATACGAAGGCATCCGAATCGGCGTGGTCGTCATCATCAGCGACCTTGATGTCGATCTCCCTCGGGCCGTGGACGCCCGCGTCGCCTCGGTGTTCCGGCCAACCGAGATCTATTTTCCCCCTTATGAGGAGGGGGAGATCCGCGAGATCATCCAGGCACGGGTGATGCAGGGGTTGTACCCCGGTGTCCTCCCCGATGAGATGCTGGCGCTTGTTGTCGGCCAGACCCAGAAGAGCGGGGACCTCCGCGTCGGCATCGACCTCCTCAAACGGGCGACGCTCAGTGCAGAACGTGCCGCCCGCCGCGCTATTGAAAAGGACGATATCTGCGGGGCGTACGAGGTCTCGAAGTACCTGCACCTCGCATTTACGGTTAAGACACTCACTGACGAGGAGAAGAAGGTGTTGCGGGCTCTTGCCGAAGCGAGCCGGAAAGAAAAAGAGATGAATGCCGGGGACGTGTACAAGGCCGTCTCGGGGTCGGTTGAGATCGGCTACACAAAATTTTACGAAGTGGTAAAAAAGCTCGATGCCCTGCGCCTCATCAACCTGCACTACCGCGGGGGCAAGGGCAGGACCCGGCTGATCAGCCTCCGGTACGAGCCGGAGAACGTGCTCGGGTACCTCTCCTGATCCGCAATCATTTGGCAAGAATTATTTATCTGGCAGTCATCGTGTTATGGGAAGGGGGTATGAGAACATGCTCAGCGTAAATGAACTGGCATCGGAGATTTTCGAGGAATTTGCCGGATTATCAGAAGAATTCAATGCGGCGTACCATGAACTGGACAGCGGCGCCCGCATTGTCGATTGTGGTGTGAGCACCCGCGGCGGGTACGCGGCGGGGCGAACATTCACCGAGATCTGCATGGGCGGACTTGGGGAAGTCAATTTCCGGATGGGGGAGATCAAGGGCATCCCGCTGCCGTTCATTGACGTCAATACGGACTTCCCCGCGATCGCGTGCCTCGGCGCCCAGAAAGCCGGCTGGACAATAAAAGTGGGCAACTACTTTGCGATGGGCAGCGGCCCTGCACGGGCGCTCTCGCTCAAACCCAAGCACACGTTTGAAGTAATTGAGTATGAGGATGACTACGACTCTGCAGTCATCTGCCTTGAGAGCGACCACCTGCCTAACGGGGAAGTAATGGAAAAGATTGCAGGGGAATGCCACGTCGATGTGGCAAATGTCTGTGCCGTGGTTGCGCCCACGTCATCCATCGTCGGGTCGATCCAGGTCGCAGGGCGCTGTGTCGAGACCGCGATCTATAAATTAAACGAGCTCGGGTTTGACACAAAGAAGGTCACCTCCGCGATCGGCACTGCTCCCGTGCCGCCGGTCCGTGGCCCGAAGCTTGCCATGGGTGTCACCAATGACGCCACCATCTACCACGGGCAGATTATGCTGACCATGAAAGCCCCCGAGATCAAGGACTATCTTGAGAAGATCCCGAGCAGCAAGTCTAAGGGGTACGGGAAGCCCTTCAATGACATCTTCAAGGAAGCCGGCTATGACTTCTACAAGATCGACACCGCGCTCTTCTCGCCGGCGGAAGTCATCATCAACGAGCTCTCTTCAGGTGCCGTATACCACGTCGGTGCGGTCAACCCGGACGTTGTGCTCAAGTCGTTCGGGCTGATGTAACTT
This sequence comes from Methanoregula sp., assembly GCA_026394595.1. Classification (GTDB taxonomy): domain Archaea; phylum Halobacteriota; class Methanomicrobia; order Methanomicrobiales; family Methanospirillaceae; genus MVRE01. Next base: position 24,836 of record JAPKXX010000099.1, read on the forward strand.
TCCAAATACTCTTTTTTGTTATTCTGGTACCGTTTGAAGACCCGGTCCGGCCGGGTGAGTTGCACAGGTTGTTCCTGAATTATGCTGGCGGGGGGATGTTATGGCGTCCCGGTCAGTGAACGGATCAGTCTCTGGGTCTCAAGTGGTGTACCGGTGGTATTGACAAGGTACAGTTGTGTCCGATCCAGCAGGTTTGCGAAATACCGTTTCCGTATCGATTGCTTCCGGGAGTCCGTGACGAGGAGATGGGGATTGAAATAGTTGTTTTTTACAAATAATTCCAGGCCGTCTTTTGGACTGAGCGCCCGGAGCACCTCCGTATCGTGTACGTCCCGTTTCAGGATGATGACGGTGTGGATAGTCGTTAACGGGAGCAGCCGCCCTTTTCCCACCACCCACCGGACATCGGCGACTGCACGCCCATCCCCGTCATACCCGTCAGTGGAAACGAGCCCGCCGAATTCCTTCCAGATGGTTGCGAGGTCCTCGCGGATGTAAAAATTCTTTTCAGAACCATAGGCAAGGATATCAGGGCCGTAGACCCGTGAGAAGAACCAGTCATCCGCTACAATACGGGTATGCGGGTCAGAAAGGAGGCCATACGTCTGGGTTGTCTTTCCCGCCCCGGATGTGCCGACAATGCAGAGGCCTTTGCCCAAAACGTCCACGCAGGCCCCGTGCACCGAATAGACATCATGCTCGTCTTCAAGGATATCCCCGGCAAGGCCGAGCGCGATGGATTTTACCCAGCCGTAATACTCAACATTGAATAAAAACGCGGTCTTTGAATACGGGTCGAAGAACACGGTATCAGCAGGGTACGCCGGGTCCTTGAATACAAA
>JAPKXX010000031.1 GCA_026394595.1 Methanoregula sp.
CACCCTTAACAGGGTATCAGCGTGCTTTTCGGTTTTGGCGGACTGTTCCGCCATCTTTTCCTTAAGCTCGTTCTCTAGTTCTTTTACCTGCTTGCTCCCGGTGATGCTCACCATGTGCATTCCCATCAGGTACTGAGATGCAACGGTCTCATCGTCGTATCTTCTATACGAACCCGACAAGTATGCAGCGTGACCGGCTAAAAACTCCCCGATCTCCTTGCTGATAACCAGACTCATCTGGCTCAAGAAAAATTTTCGGAATCCGTGAATTCTTAACTGGTTCCTGCCGGTCACATCATCCTTTGTAAGCTCCCCACTTGCTGCCAGTGCATCATTCCACCACGCCGTCACGCTTGCATCGCTGAACGGAAAAAGGCGTTTATCTTCGGCTGTCTTTACGCTTGCACGCCCCATCTCGATCAGCTTCTTGCTCTTTGCATTGCTCATCTCGATGTACTGACCGCGTACCTTCAACCACTCCTGAACCGCTGCCGAAGCTTCGTCGCTGATGAAAGTATATCGCTGTTGTCCGTTCTTGGTGTTCTCCCCTCTGAAAGTCATCTTTACCGGGTGGTTGTTAAAGTCCACGTCGTTAATACCGACGGAGAGCATCTCGTTCAGGCGTGCGCCATTTGAGGCCAAGCAGAGAAAAAGTGCCCGGCCCTGTATTGTCGTGTGTTGAAGTGCTGCGTTGATGATCTTGGTATTGAGCACTCGGTCGACAGTTGCCGCGCTGCCCTTCATGGTTTCCCTGCGTATGTCCTGACTGGTGCCCTTGCTGATGGATATCCCGTGATAAGTCATTGCGTACCGGATTGCGGTCATTGACTGCTTTGCGGATAATGCAGGTCTGGTTTCAATCAGGTGCTCGGAAAATCGGATAAAGTCTGCGTCGTTGTCACGCTTGGATACAAGATACATTTCAAAGAGTGCATTATAATCAGGTGCTGGAATTTTCCCAGATTTTATATCCTCCTTTTTCATGTCGTAGATACACCGTAAGAAACTCTGAATGGCCGTCTTGTATCCCGCTCGGCTGCTTGCATTACTGTACCCTGCCAGAAACTTTGCCAGTTTCGGTACTATGGTTTTCCCCTCTTGTTTCCTCTCCGCCTTCTTTGCCATACAGGAGTGTACGCGTCGTGATAATATAATGGTTGCGCAAAAATACTAACAGATGTCAGTGTTTATTTTAAAAAAAAGAGTTTATTAAAATCAGATATACCGTGCCTTCATCGATAACTTCCGCGGCGTATACAGCGGGCGGAACGGCATACCTTCAGTTTCCTTTTTCACGGCTGCAACAAGGGCATCGACACTCATCTGTTCCTTGTGCGGCTTGTTGGGCTGCGACTTCTTCCTGATGGTAACGGTAATGTTCCCGCTCTTTGCTTCCTCGTCCCCGACCACGATCACGTACGGCACCCAGTCCATGCCGGCTTCGCGGACTTTCTTGCCCACGCTCTCGTCCCGGTCATCGAAATCGCACCGGACCTGTGCGGCATTGAGTCTGGCGCTGACCTCATCAGCGAGGGCCCCATGGCGCTCGGCAACCGGTACGACCCGCGCCTGTATTGGCGAGAGCCATGTGGGAAGTTCGGGGACTGGCTGCGTGGAGACGTTCTCGAGGATCGCGCAGATCACACGCTCGACACTGCCCGTCGGGGAGCAGTGGAGGATCGGCGGGTGGACGACCGTGCCATCCTCCTTGTGGTACCTGATGTTGAACCGTGTTGAGCTCTCGACATCGATCTGGACGGTCGGGTTTTCGATCGGGCGCATTTGCCCGTCGATGGCAGCGAGGTCGATCTTTGCGACCCAGTAATGGACCCGGTCGGAAAGGATCTCGATGAGCATCGGGCAGTCCGATTCTTTCACAATCTTCTTCACCCATGCCTCGTGCTCTGCATAGAACTCCTTAGTGCACCGGAATGCGGCGACAAGTTTTGTCTCGAAGTCTTTGCCTGTCTGCCAGCCCATCGCGAGCTGTTCTTCAAAGCATTTCAGAGCTTCGGGCATGTCCGTGCAGAGCGAGTGCATATCGGGCATCGTGAACGCCCGAAGGCGTTTTAACCCGATCACTTCCCCTTTCTGCTCGTGCCGGAACGAGTACGTGGAGAGCTCATACATCTTCATCGGCAGGGTGTTGGGCGAGATGTGCATGTCCCGCATGATCGAGAACATGCCAAAGCAGGCAGCAAACCGGAGCATCATGTTCCGGTTGTTTGACTTGAACCGGTACTGCCGCTCCCCGAACTTCTCTGCATGCTCGTAGATCGCCCGGTCGCCGAGGTCGTACATGACCGGCGTCTCGACCGGTGTCCCGCCGTACTCAAGCACCATTCGGAGCACGTAATCTGCAAGCAGGTCACGGATGAGCTTGCCCTTGGGCATCCAGCGCAGGCAGCCTACATCGCTTGCCGGCTCGTAATCGACAAGTTCCTTTGAGCGCATCAGGCTGACATGTGCAGGCTCGCCGCCCGTGGGCTCTGCAATACCAAGCTCTTTTTTCACAAGGCAGCCAAAGGGGGAATCGTCGATATATTCTTTGCAATCATGCTGTTTTCCATCCGGAGTAAGGACAAACCAGTTATGGGTGACCTCCTTCTTCTCCTTCTTCACTCCACCTTCTTCACCGGGCACAATTGTTTTGGAGAGTTCAGAGAGGGGGTGGCCCTTGCACGAGAGCTTGAAGGACTTATACCAGCCGAACGGTGCACGCTTGACGGAAAATCCCTCAGCCTCGAGTTCTGTCTTTAAAGATTTGAGGGCTTTAATTGCAAAATACGGTGAAGCGAGGTCGCTGCTGAGGTGTGCATAGGGGTAGATCACGATATTGTCCACGTGTACCTGGTCGGCAACCTTGTCGATCTCGGCAACAGCCTGCATCACAACACCCTCAGGGTCGTCCTCGTCGATCGATTCCACGGCGCAGAATACCGTTAAGGTCTCTTTCTGCGAGTCGGCAAGTACCGCGTCCTCTTCAGCCATTTTTGTCTTCTTTTTTGCTTCGTATTCGATGTAATCTGAATGAATCAGAAGAAGTCGCATGAATTCATCTCCGGATTGGAAGGGTTGTCCTTAAAAAATGGGTTGTGCTGGTATATATAGTGCTAAACCCGGCACTACGCAGGAAGACTGCGGGAGGCAGAAGACTGGCCTTCGGGAGCCCCTCATCTGCTTTTTTTGTCCGGTTTTTTCCTGTTCTTATGGTACCGCGAGAGCGTCGCCTGCCGCTGGTCGAGATACCTGGCATCGCCTTTTTTATTATAGGGATACTCTGCCCGTTCGGTCGTGTAGAAAACAAGCTGCCCGATAGGCATGCCCGCATAAACCTTCACCGGGCGCGGGTTCACATTGCTCATCTCGAGCGTGATCGTGCCCCGGAACCCGGCATCGATCCATCCACCGGTCTGGTGGAGCGCGATGCCGAGACGGGCGATGCTTGACTTTCCCTCGATGGTCGCCACGATATTATCAGGGAGCTCGATCGCCTCCAGCGTCTCGGCAAGCACGAACTGCCCGGGGTGAAGCACGAACGATTCCGCGTGCGTCTCCTCAACCTGCGAGGTGACACTCTCGTGGTTGTACGGGTCGATCACATCCCGGCCTTCCTTATACCAGACGAAATGGTTGCCGAGCCGGATGTCCAGGGAGTTAGGCTGCACGAGTTTTTCGTCGTACGGGTCGATTTTGATATATCCCCTCCGGATGCGGTCGAGGAGCTGCCAGTCTACAAGAATCATGCGGGATCACGTATGTGGTTCTTCATCTTTAGCACTTTCATCACAT
>JAPKXX010000088.1 GCA_026394595.1 Methanoregula sp.
AAAACATACGGGTGACGACCATCATTGGCAGGTTTCTTGAGCATGCCCGGTTCTATTATTTCCATAACGGGGGGGATGGCGAGGTGCTGATGGGAAGTGCCGACCTCATGCCACGAAACCTCGACCGCCGCGTGGAAGTTCTGTTTCCCATACTGGATCCCATAATCAAGTCGGCGATCATTGACACCATCCTGCCGCACCAGATCCATGATACCGAAAAACTGCGGCTCATGAACAGCGACGGGTCGTATGAACGGGCGGTCTCCCCACGGGATGGCGAGCCGCTGGATGCGCAGGCATGGTTTGTCGCACACCGGGGAGAGTGGAATTATGGCAGCCAGTAACCGCACCGTATGCCGGTTCGGGGCAAAACGGCTTCTGCCCGTCATCAAGGCATTCTCCCGCCAGATACAGGGCGTGAGGGAAGGCAGCGACACCGAGTACGTCCACAGGATGCGTGTGGCGTCCCGGCGGTTGCGCAGTGCACTGCCGCTTTTTCCCTCCTGTTTTCCGGAAAAAAAATACAAGCGCTGGGTGAAGGGGGTCAGGGCGATTACCCGATCCCTTGGGGCTGCGCGGGATACTGACGTCCAGATTACGTTCCTTGCATCATTCACACAGGAACACCCGGCAGGAACCAGTGATGGGAGCGGGATCGTAACCCTCACCACAATGCTGTCCGAACGGAGAAAACGCCAGCAGGCAGATGTGCTTGCCGCCCTCGGATCACTCAGGGAGAGCCGGGCTGTTGGCGAACTTTCCGCATCACTCCGCGGTATGCGGGACAAACTACGCGAAAAAAAAGGCGGCAGGGATACTGCCCCTGAACTGTACCGGATGGCTGCCGACCAGATCCATACAATCCTTGATGAACTGCAGTCCCTTGATCCGAACGTTCATGACCCCTTGGATTCTGCCGGCCACCACAGGGCACGCATTGTGGTAAAGAAGCTCCGCTATACCCTGGAAATATATCGTGTGCTCTACCCTGACCAGCTGAAACCGGTCATCAGGCAGCTTAAGAAATTACAGCAGTTGCTGGGCGAACTCCATGACTGTGATGCCTGGATACAGGTCCTTACCACTGACATTCATGAGGGGGGTATACGTCCCGAAGGAGCGGATGAAGCGGGTGGCTCCGTTCTTTCCTCTTCACCGGATATTTTTGCATTGCTCCTCAACCGTAGGGAGGAGCGTGAGCGTATCTATGGCGAGCTCGTCACCTTCTGGCAGGAATGCCATGCCAGCGATCTATGGGGGGGACTCAAGGCGGAAATCGACACTGCAGCAGAAACAAGCCGCCCACAAGAAACGACTACCAACAACAGTCACCCTGCCGAAAAGATCCTTGATGCGGTCCATGCCCTTATGGGTTCGTTTCCTGAAGGGGAGGGGCATGCAGAGCAGGTGACCCGGCTTGCCCTGATGCTGTTTGATGAACTCACCTCCCTCCACGGGTACTCAGCAGGCGAACGTTTTCTTCTCGAATGTGCCGGACTCCTCCATGATATCGGCTGGGAATTCGGCCAGAAGGGACACCATACACAAAGTTACCGGATGATCCTTGCTGACCGGACGCTCCCCCTCAACGCCCGTGAGAAAAGGATTGTCTCCCTTGTCGCCTGCTACCACCGGAAAGCAGTCCCGGGCATGCAGCACACGTCATATGCTGCCCTCATCGGCAAAGACCGGCAGATCGTCAGCACACTTGCCGCCCTGCTGCGGGTCGCCGACGGACTAGATTATACTCATATGAACAGGATCTCCGGCCTTGCCTGCTCCATAACAGATGATGAAGTGGTATGCAGTACTGAAAGTTCAGGGGACTCCCATGTGGAGAAAGCACGGGCGCTCCAGAAAGCCGACCTCTTTGAACAGGTCTTTAGAAGGAGACTCTCCATCCCATGAACAAGGATATCCCCGGCCCCGGTGGCCGCATTGTTGGTTTTATTGATATCGGCACAAATTCCGTGCGATTGCTTGTCGTGCGCTTCAATCCCAACCAGTCCTACACGGTCCTTACACGGCAGAAGCAGCAGGTGCGGCTGGGTGAAGGGGAGTTTGAGGACGAAGAGATCCTGCCGGACGCGATGGACCGTGCCGTGATTGTCTGCAAAAAATTTATCGACCTTGCACGGACGTTCTCGTGCGAGGAGTTCGTTGCCGTTGCCACGTCTGCGACCCGGGAAGCAGCCAACAAGAAAGAGCTGCTGAGCCGTCTCCGCCATGAAGCACAGCTGGATGTCCGGGTTATATCCGGGCGCGAGGAGGCACGCTTGATCTACCTCGGAGTTGTGAGCGGGACACCCCTCGGGGATAAAAAGGCGCTTATCATCGACATTGGCGGGGGGAGCACCGAGATTGCGATCGGGGATGAGCGCCAGTACCAGTACCTTGACAGCCTGAAACTCGGCTCAATACGGCTCACGAACCAGTACTTCTCCAGGAACGACATTGACCCAGTCTCTCCCGGGTCATACAAGAAACTCCAGCACCATGTCAGGGATGCCACTGCCCACGCCATACAGAAGATTCAGGCAGAACATTTTGATATGGCAATCGGGAGTTCCGGTACGATGATCAACCTTGCCGAGATCGCACACCGGATAAAACACACCGGCAGCATTCCTTCCGACGGCGTCCTCACGCACCATGATCTCAAAAAGGTCATCGGGCTGCTCTGCTCGCTCCCCCTCGATGAGCGGCGCAACATCCCGGGGATAAACCCCGAGCGGGCAGACATTATCATCGCAGGTGCTTCTATCATCGACACCCTGATGAAAGACCTTACGATACCAAGCATTACCATAACGAACCGGGGATTGCAGGACGGACTCCTCGCGGATTACCTCTCACGCATGGATGAGTTCCCCCTGCTCGGTGAACTCTCGCCACGCCAGCGCAGCGTACTGCAGCTGGGCCGTTCCTGCGGTGTCAACGAGGCGCATGCACGCACGGTGACCAGCCTCGCCCTTGGCCTTTTCGACTCCGCCCGGAAATACAATCTTCATGCATTTGCCGACAGGGAACGGGAACTCCTGGAATATGCCGCGTTCCTCCATGACATCGGGTCGTTTATCTCCTATACCAACCATCAGGCCCATTCCTATTATATCATCAGCAATGCAGACCTCCTTGGTTTTGACCCCAACGAGATCTCCATCATGGCACATGTTGCGAGGTTTCACCGGAAAAAAACTCCCGGCAAAAAAACACCTGATATGCCGGAGCTTGCACCCGGTGAGCGTGAGATTGTCCGTGTCCTCTCGACGTTCCTCCGGCTTGCGGAAAGCCTTGACCGGAGCCATGCAGCGCTCGTGCAGCGGGTCCGTTTCACAAAGGCAGACCAGGACACCGCGTACCTGGAAGTGGTCGCACGGGGGGACTGCCAGCTCGAGATCTGGGGTATTGACGGCGAACGGAAGGCATTCTCAAAGGTCTTTAGTAAAAACCTCGTACTGGAACTGCGACGAAAAGAGCTGGAGCCGATTGTCTGAATCTAATGGGGCGCCCTAGTTTTTTTAAAAAATACAGTGTTGACAGTCAATAATTGTAAAAAAATATTGAAACTATTCAGGATGGCGATTATCAGGCTGAATATTTACAAAAATTATTCCTATAAATTGTGAGAATTCTTCATGGGCTACCAGCCATGATCTGCACGTATGCCGTGACCAGGTGTCCTGATATCTCCACCACGTAATTCCCCGGTTCCCGTACCATGAACTGCCCTTGTGTCATGCCGCCATAATCCTTATTGAAACCATTGCTGTCGATCACCATTCTGGAAGTACCCTTGAGGACCTTTATCTCAAACCATGAATTGGGGTCAGGGTAGACTGCATAGACCGTATGTTCAGTAGACAGGCCGATATCAGCAAGTTTGGTGCGGTTCACCATTTCCGGGATGACGTTGAATTTTATGAACAGCGGGGGGCGTGTGAGATCATAGGGGACTTCAAACCTTTCGCCAGAGGTATAGGTGCGGTTGCTGGCATAGACCTGAACATAGGTCTTTTCATACCGGTCATCCAGCACAATAACCGGTGCCGGAGTGGTGGGGACGGTGGTGAACGACACCCGTACTGTCGGGACAGGTGTCGTTGGTACCGCAGAAGGGGTCTGCACCGTCGTTGTTCTCTGGTGGAAGAGACCAGTCTCCTGGACAAGGGGCAACCCGTATACATAGAAGGCAATGACAAGTACAAGGACCGCTGCTGCACCGATGATAATGCCTGCATTTTTTGGGAACGCAGTCTTTCCTTTTGCCAAACCGGGCGGAGCGGGTGGGAGAACGGGAGGCAACGGCGGAGGAGGGGGCGTTGCACCGGGGTGCGGTACTTCCGGAGGCAGGGATGGCGCCGGCTGGGGTGGTGCCGGTGGGGATTGAGGCACCTGTGGGGGTGCCGCCTGGGATTGCGGTACTTGTAGCGGGAGCGGTGGAGATATCTGCTCTTTTGGCGGAGCCGGCGCCTGTGGTGGAGCGTCGGGCTCAATGTGGTCCTGAAGCGCCCCGCAATGCTCGCAATATCTCTGGTGGGACGTTATCTCTTTTCCACATTCGATGCAGAAAGGCATATAATCAAGGATTGCAGTGAAGGATTATAACATGTGGTTTTTGGAGCTCTGTAAAAATGCTCAATCATCCTGAACAAACGTTGGGATATCTGGCTTGATCCATGGTTATGTCATGCTTGAGAAGTATGGTGTGTGAAAAGAATCCTGGAGGGATTCCTGGAGCAGGGACTGGTCCTCTCCCTCCATAATCCTGCCCGGGCAACGTCAGCAGCCCGGGCCGGCACGGCCGTACGATTGGCCTGGCAAATCCCTGTGGGCCTTACAGCTTCTTGAGGGCCTGCACGAGCTTCCCGACAGTCTCCTGCGCGTCGCCGTAGAGCATCCGCGTGTTGTCCCGGTAGAACAGGTCGTTCTCGATCCCGGCAAAACCCTTCCCTTGGCCGCGTTTAAGGACGATGACATTCTTCGCCTGTTCGACATCGAGGATTGGCATACCAAAGAGCGGGCTGCCCTGCCGGTGCGCCGCTGGGTTGACGACGTCGTTGGCCCCGATGACGAGGACGACGTCGGTGCCCGGGAATTCCGGGTTCACCTCGTCCCGGTCGAAGAGGTGGTCGTAGGCGACCCCTGCCTCGGCAAGCAGGACGTTCATGTGCCCGGGCATTCGCCCGGCAACCGGATGGATCGCGAACTTCACCTGAACATTCCTGCTGTCGAGCAGATCGGTCAGCTCCTTGACCTTCTGCTGGGCCTGGGCGACCGCCATGCCGTAGCCGGGAGCGATGATCACCTTGTT
>JAPKXX010000022.1 GCA_026394595.1 Methanoregula sp.
GCAGATCGTGCACTTGATACATTTCTCGTTGTCAATCTCCGCCTTCATATCATACTGCGGGAATCCTTCCTGTTCAATATTATATTTTGGGAACTTTTCAAGGATCGGAAGTTTCTCCACTCCATCCACTTTCAGAGTAAATGCATTGAACGGGCACATGACGACGCAGACGCCGCAATACGAGCATTTGACCTCGTCGACGTCGACTGGTGCTGCGTAATCGATGGCGCCACGCTTGGCGGCTCCAACGAGACCGAGCACAATAGCCTCTTCGGGGCATGCATCGACACAGATACCGCATCCAGTGCAAGTCTCTGAATTCAGAATCAGGTTGTTAACGCTCTGCAGGAGGCGCTGCTCCATCACAACGTTGACACCGTCTCGCTTTTTTGAAAACTTGGGAAACAATGTGTTCATGAACTAACCCTCACGCTATTCCTTTATTGTACCTTTGCCTGCACCCTGGATTCCCAGGGTCCTGTCAGCCTGATAACATCATGTGGACATGCCTCGACACAGACGCCGCAACCGGCACAGAGCTCTCCCTTGAAGTCCAGGACCACGGATTTTCCGTCCTTGACCTTGTAGATCTTGTCCTTCTGGGCAGAATCCACGGTAAAGAGCTCCAATGCGCCCACGGGGCACGCAACAACACAATTGTTACAGCCAGTACAGTTTTCCATGTTTATGTGCACTGCAAATGCCATTCTTTCACGCACCAGCTATGATCGATTCTAAAAATCGACTATCCAAAGAGTAGTATAGAATTATAGATAAATGTTCTGAAATTACGCGCAGAATATAGGTATTATCGAGAAGATTTTTAATTCTATTATCTTGATTTTTTGTTTAAGTAAATTGTTTTATTTATACCAATTAGCCCGTTTTCCATGCGCTCCTGATTAACGGATTAAATTAGAAAATTTATTCTATCCATATCATGCAACTGTTGTAGTACCGGAGGTTATGTATGGAAATCAACGGCGTTACTATTGACAACACCTATGCAGAAGCATTCCCGACCTGGATCTGCCGCATTATCATCACGGCAGTCACGAAGGAATGGGCACTGAAAGCGGCAACTGAGGCGACCGGCTTTGCAACATCCGCGATCGGCTGCCCGTGCGAGGCAGGCATTGAGCAGGGATTCATTCCCGGCAGCGAAACTCCTGACGGCAGGCCGGGAGTTGCAATCCTTATCTGTGCCAGCAAGAAAAAAATAAAAGAGCAGGTTGTGGAGAGGCTTGCCGAATGTGTCCTCACTGCACCCACCACCGCAGTCTTTAATGGTATCACAACTGCGGAAGAGAAGATTGCGGTCAAGCTCCACTTCTTCGGCGACGGGTACGAGTACCAGAAAGAGGTTGGCGACAGGAAGTGCTGGGTCATCCCGATCATGAACGGTGAATATATTGGTGAGGAAGAGTTCGGTATCGTGAAGGGTGTGGCAGGCGGCAATTTCTTTGTAATGGGCGAGAACCAGATGGCGGCTCTCGTGGGTGCCCAGGCAGCATCTGACGCTATAGCGGAGGTCAAAGGAGTCATCACCAGCTTCCCGGGAGGCATTGTGGCGAGCGGCTCGAAAGTCGGCAGCCTGAAGTACAAGTTCATGCCGGCGTCCACAAACGAGAAATACTGTCCGACACTGCGGGAGAAAGTCCCGGACACAAAAATACCTGCAGGTATAAAGGCGGTCTACGAAATTGTCATTGACGGGCTGGACGAGAAGTGCGTGGCAGCCGCAATGGCTGCCGGCATCAAGGCAGCGGTGAAAGTCCCTGGTGTGAAATTTATCTCTGCAGGGAACTTTGGCGGCACCCTCGGGCCGTACAAGATCGAGCTCCACAAGATGCTCTGATCTTTTCACCTATCGCTTTTTTTATATACTTTTATTGCCGAATATCTTGTTAACGAAATATTCGGCGATAACATGATTCCCTCTTTCCCTGACGAGATACAACCATGGTCCGGAGTTCTGTTTTTTATAAAAATCCTGTCATGTCCTATGAACATCGTAAAGCGGCGGAGTTCATCCGGCAATCCCCTGCCTGCCGCACATGAAAGAGGATCCTATGGAAAACCTACCTGAACCCTATATAATCCATTACCCGCATATCGTCGCCGTGGCGGATGAAAACGGAAGTCGCGTCGAGCTCATAGAGTTCTTTGACTGTGTGGGAGGTGCGATGTGGTCAAAGCTCCATTATGCACAGAGCCCGATCGTGGAGTATTCACGGATCGTCGGCAACACGATGAGGTATATGACGCGGCCGGGGCAGGTGGCTCTCCCCCTTGAAGGTTCGCGGTTCCCCGCAGGCATCTCGGCGGTCATGGTTGATGAGAACGAGATCTCCATCTCCTATATCGGGATGGGAGGCGGCGGCGTTGGTGCGACGACTTGTCGCGACACTGCAAAAGGGGTGCTCCGGTCAACAAGCGATGAATCAGGAGGCGGAAAAATGGCAGGTTCGACCATCTGGCTTCCGCGGCGATCGCGGCTTCTTATCGGGGTAGATGATACTGACACCCCGGAGGAAGGAGCAACATGGACGCTTGTTCACAATATCGCTAGGGCGGTAGAGGACAAAGAGAGCACCTACCTCTCGCACACGATTGTGCAGCTCTATCCCGTGCCGTACCGGACAAAAAACTGTGTCAGCCTTGTTGCCGAGTTCGCCACCACTGAACCCGTCCGGCTCGCGGAAAAATTCCACAAACTCCTCGAGCGCTACACCCTCTCCGAAAAGACCGGCATGGTAGTATATACCGGCTTTTTGCCATCAGAACAGTTGACCGCGTATGGCAGAAAGGTAAAGCATAGGGAGATTGAACACGGGCTGCTCGATGCACTGGATGACCCTCATCTTTCAGTCATTATGGGTGGCCGGGGGATTATCGGGGCTGTGGCTGCCCTGCCGTTTTTCACCCAGTATGAGGAGGCGCTCGAATTATGCGATGGAAGGAAATAAAGGCAGAAGTACTGGCGAAAGGAACAACCCGGCTATCGGGAGAGCCGGCGGATCGTTATATATCCCGATCGGCTGCAGGACCAGGTGCCGGCGGGGAGGGTTCTGTCTTCTTTTCGATGGGAAACCACCGCGTCCGCCTCGCACTCGATCCAATGAGCGAGACCGAGATCGTTCATCGCGGCGGGGGGATTGTTGACCTCTTTATTGGCACGGTACAGCTGAGCGGCCGGCTGGAGGAGCCGGGGTATCACTGTCCCAACCAGGCGTACATCACGGTCACCGGTTCTTGCATCTTCCATTGCGTGTACTGCCCGGTTCCTCTCCTCGGGGGCGAACGAAAGAGCATTGACGAGATTGTCAGGATGGTGGAAACGGTTCGGCACCGGGTACGTGCAATTGCAATCACGAGCGGGATCCGGACTACTGTTGAAGAGGAGGAATCATATGTACTGGACGTGGTCAGGCACCTTATGCACTTCGGCCTGCCCATCGGGGTCTCCATCTACCCGACAGAGCAGACTCCGGACCGGCTCCATGCGCTTGGGGTCGTTGAGGTGAAGTTCAACATAGAGGCGGCGACCCCTCGGCTCTTTGCAGCGATGTGCCCTGATCTCGATTACGACATGATATGGGGTGTGCTTGAACGTTCGGTGCAGATCTTTGGTAAAGGCAGGGTCTTTTCCAATGTCATTATCGGGCTGGGTGAGACCGATGCGGAGATGGAACGCTGCATCCAGCAGCTCACCACCCGCGGCATCATTCCGGTGCTGCGCCCGCTGAATCCTGTTGCAGGTGCATCCCACCTCCCGCGTCCTTCCTTTGAACGACTTTCTGCAATCTATGCTATGCACGAGAGGGCGCTCGAAACTGCCGGCCTTGACACGAGGCAGGCTCTCACGATGTGTACGAACTGTACCGGTTGTGATCTCGTGCCTGGGAGGGATGCATGAGAGGTACAGAATCTATCGCCACATCACTGTGCAGGTGCGCTGACCGGTTCTATACTGTTCCGGGGTATCCGGTTACTGACATTGCGTCCGCCGTCGGTGCAGAGACTGTTATCAATGAGAGGGTGGCGCTCGAGTACGCTCTGGGGGATTCTCTTGAAGGACGGCGTGCTGCGGTAATTATCAAGAACGTGGGGCTGAATGTCTGCGCAGACCCTCTCGTCAACGCGACCACGCAGGGGCTCTGTGCGGGCGTCATCATCATTGCCGGTGATGACGTGCTTGCCAGGGAATCCCAGAACACCGAGGACTCCCGTTACTTCGGCGAGCTGGCGCAGGTCCCGGTGATAGAGCCGGATCGCAGGACCTGCACCGCTTCTGTTGCTGCCGCGTTTGAGGTATCAGAGCAGTTCTCCCGGGTGGCAATCGTTCGGGTCACACCACCTCTTCTCGAAGGTGAGGTAAATGAGGGAGAAATAAAAGCCGGGAAGCGCCAAAAAGGCAGCCTTGCCTCTCCGGATCTCACCATGCGGGGCAGGGCACAGGCAGCGGACCGGGCTGCAGCAGGGATGTTTGCATGGTCACGGGCATCCCCCTTAAACCTCTGGAAAGGCGGGGTCGTTGGCGTGGGAGGGGTAGATGGGGATTCCCATGTGGTGACCGTGTATCCCCCTCCCCGCGCTGCAAAGACCCTTGCACGGATCCGGGAACTCGGGAGACCGTTTGTACAGGAGCACCGCTGGGTAAAACCGCCTGATGTTACAGGGAAGCCCGAAACATTTGCCGACCGTGGCTTTTGCCGGACATTCTGCCGGGACTGCCCGTTCAAACACGTGATGGGAATTCTCAAGGATAAGGAGTTGCAGGTCATCTGCGACATGGGGTGTTCGGTTCTTGCAGCCAATCCCCCGTACCGCATCGGGAAAGCCTGTTATGCCCTCGGCTCATCCATCGCCATTGCAGCGAGGAGCACGAACGTTGCGCTCACCGGTGACTTTGCGCTCCTGCACTCCGGCATCAATGCACTCATTGACGTGTATGAGAAACGGCTCCCACTCCTCTGTATTATTTTAAAGAACGACCGGATGGGCATGACCGGAGGGCAGCCTGTCTATGACCTGAACCGCTACCTTGCATGGGCAGACCCGGTTATCTGCCGTGCTGATGAAACCAGGCTTTTGCGGGAGCAGATTGTGCACCCGGAACGCCCTAAGACCCTGATAATCGAAGGACATTGTCCAAAAGGATGTAACCATGAAACCGTGGAATGTTGAGATCTGTGACACGACATTGCGTGACGGCGAGCAGACGCCCGGCGTATCGTTCTCCTGCGAAGAGAAGTCAGAGATTGCCCGCATGCTTGACGCCGTCGGTATTGAGGTGATTGAGGCAGGGTTCCCCAATGTATCAGCAAACGAGAAGCTCTGTGTAAAAACCATTGCGGATCAGGGGTTATCCGCAAGGATATGCTGTCTTGCGCGTGCCCGTCCACCCGATATCACTGCCGCAATCGATTGCGATGTCGATATGGTGAGCATCTTCATTCCCACGTCTGACCTGCATATACGTCTGAAATTCAGGAAGCCCCGGGAAAAGGTACTGGAAGAAGCACTTCAGTGCGTCGAGTACGCCTGTGATCACGGTCTTCAGGTAAGGTTCGCCGCAGAGGATGCTTCCCGCACTGATATAGAATTTTTAAAAGAAGTGTACCGGCAGGGTGAGGAACACGGGGCTACCCTGCTCAGCTTTGCGGATACGGTGGGCTGCCTTCTCCCAATGGAAATGCACGCGGTCATGAGCGAGCTGGTACAGACGATTAAAAAACCCATGTGTGCCCACTGCCATAACGATATGGGGTGTGCCGTTGCAAACACGCTCACTGCAGCAGATGCGGGGGCGTTCCAGCTCCATACCACGGTGAACGGGATCGGCGAGCGATCAGGAAATGCTGCGCTGGAAGAGGTCCTTGTTGCTCTCCGCATGAAAGGGGGTGTTGACCGGTACGATCTCTCCCATCTCGTCCAGCTCTCCCGGTTGGTGGAGAAGTATGCAGGGATAGCACTTCCGCGCAACAAACCCGTTGTAGGTGACCTTGCCTTCTCCCATGAGAGCGGCATCCATATTGCCGCGATCCTCCAAGACCCCTCAACCTATGAATTTTTCCCGCCGGAACTTGTCGGGGGAGAGCGCAAGTTCATTCTTGGAAAACATACCGGAAAGAAAGCCCTTGAGTACGTGGTCTCATCACTTGGTTGCGAACTGTCGGAAAAACAGATCTGCCGTGTCCTTGACCTTGTAAAAGACCATTCCGAGCATAAGTGCAGCATTACCCCGGTCATCTTAAGAAAGTTGATTAAAAAGGCAAAAGAGGAAAAACCGGCATGAGTACCCTGTCAGAACGGATTCTTGGAGCCCCTGCGGGTGAATATGTTGACCGGAAGGTCGACCGCGCTTATGTACATGACGGCACCGGCGTGCTCACCCTCGAAGCGTGGAAACGTATGGGTTCACGGGGGCTCTGTGATCCCTCGTGCCTCTCGGTCATCTTTGACCACATTGTCCCGGCAAACAATTCGACGACTGCAACACTCCAGCACGAGCTGCGCGAGTTTGCCACAGGTTCGTTTCTGCAGTTCTCTGATATCGGTGGCGGTATCTGCCACCAGTGCATGAGTGAAGGCGTGGTTTTGCCCGGTGAGGTGGTTGTCGGTGCAGACTCGCACAGCTGTACGCTCGGGGCATTCGGGGCATTTGCAACTGGTGTCGGTGCGACCGACATGGCGGCGATCTGGCTGACCGGTGAGACATGGTTCCGGGTGCCTGAATCGATTGGCATTCACCTTGACGGGACGCTCACCGGGGCTGCGGAAGCAAAAGACGTTGCACTGAGTTATGTAAGCCGACTTGGTATGGACGGGGGATCGTACCATGCACTGGAATTTATCGGCAAAGGTACACGAAACCTGACCATGGACGAACGGCTCGTGCTCTGCAACCTTGCGGTGGAGACCGGTGCCAAGGCGGGGATATTTTATGCTGACCGTGTAACCACGGAGTATCTCGCACGGTACGACAGGTCTGCAGGACAGCAGGTGCAGGAGCCATGCGAGTACGTGCAGGAACTGGAGATCGACCTTGCCGGTATTGAGCCCCTTGTTGCCGTACCTCCACGGGTAGACACGACAAAGCCGGTGCACGATCTTGCCGGCATTCCTGTTGACCAGGTATTTGTCGGCACCTGCACGAACGGCAGGTATTCCGATCTTGCCCGTTTTGCCCGCATCGTGAGAGGGAAGAAGGTCGCCGTCCGGACAATTGTTGTGCCTGCATCACGCGAGGTTCTGGGTGAGGCGGCAAGGACCGGTGTGCTCGCCGACATCATCGCGGCAGGTTGTACTATTGGAACTCCGGGCTGCGGTCCCTGCCTTGGCGCCCACATGGGAGTTCTCGGTGAAGGGGAGGTCTGCCTTTCGACGGCAAACCGGAACTTTAAAAACCGGATGGGTATCGGCGGGGATATCTACCTTGCATCCGTGGCGACAGCAGCTGCGACCGCACTTGAAGGCGAGATCACCGAACCGGGGGTGCCCTGATGCGGGGTGCCGGGCATGCAGTCTGTCTCGGGACTGACATTGATACGGACGTTATCATCGCGGGTCGCTACCTGCGGACAAAGGACCGGAGCATCTGGGCGGCGCATGTCTTCGAGGATCTCGATCCCGCGCTTGCCCCGCGACTTTCGGGTGCAGTCATTGTTGCTGGCAGGAACTTCGGGTGCGGGTCATCACGGGAACAGGCGGCGATTGGGTTGAAGGAATCGGGTGTTGTTGCGGTTGTCGCACCGAGCTTTGCCCGAATCTTTTTCCGGAATGCGATCAACATCGGTCTCCCGCTGATCGAAGCTGATCCGGGGTGTTTGGATGGCACCACGGTGCGCTTTGACCTCGAATCCGGCTGGGTGGAATCTGGCGGGAAACGCAGCCCGGTACGCCCGCTCTCCCCCCGGATGCTCGATATACTACGTGCCGGGGGACTCGTGGAGTACTGGAAGGTGAAGCAGTGATCTTTCCGGAGCAGTGCAAGCATGTCGGCTTTGCGTCGACGAAACCCTGCGGGGAGAAGGTGTATTTCCTGAGCCGGTATCTCGTCCACGCGGTGGGCAACAGGTATGAGGTCCTTGAAATCGAAACCGACCCTCATGAAAAGGGGATGATGCGCCGTATTGTATCCTCAAACGTGATCGCATCTGCCGATGAGGTGTACCGGTACCCTGAGAAAGTACAACTCCATGACAGGACCCGGCTCATCCAGCTCGCGGTTGATACCGGGTACCGTTGCACACTCTTCTTCGGGCTTGATGAGCACATGACGTTCGTGCTCGATCCCGACATGTCCGGGATATTGAAGGTGCATGTGTATGATGCCAGCCCGCCGCGCCCGAGCCTCTCTGCCTGCATCCGGGAGCTCGAATCCTGCGGGCTGTTCGGGGAATCAAACATCACGTTCTGCCACCACGTCCTTGACATCTCTCAAGTGAAGGCTGACGTGTACCCCTGCCGTGCGGCAGGATTTGGGAAGACGCTTGATGCGGATACACTCCGGGGAAGTGAACGGGTTGCCGGATGTAAGACCGGTTCCCAGCTGGTGAGCGAGTGCTATGGCACCGGATTTGAACTGTTCAACATCTGCCCGCTCGCACATGTGAAAGAGGAACCGTTCATTGCGCGCTGCTGTCGTTCCGAACGGGAGGGTGTCGGTGAGTATGACGGGAGGCTCGGGGCGGTCGTCCACTGGGGTGCATCCCCCCGGCAGATCGCAGCATCGGTGGAAGCACTGGTCAGGAAATGGAGGGAGCATGAAGAAGGTAGCAGTCGCTGAAGGGGATGGTATCGGACACGAGGTGATCCCGGTAGCGCGCCGGGTGCTGGAACTTCTGCACCCCGAATATGAGTTTTTTACCGTTGAAATGGGGTATGGCAGGTGGGAGAAGACCGGCTGCCCGTGCAATGACAACGAGATTGCGGCACTGAAAAGCGCGGATGCAGTGCTGTTCGGGGCAGTGACAACTCCACCCATGAAGGATTACCAGAGCGTTGTGTTAAGGATCAGGAAAGCCCTCGACCTGTACGCGAACCTCCGCCCGGTGAAGGGCAGCGGTTTTGACATCATGATCGTGCGGGAGAACACCGAGGGGCTCTATTCCGGAATCGAGGA
>JAPKXX010000002.1 GCA_026394595.1 Methanoregula sp.
CAATCTCTGCGGGGTATGCGAGAGCCAGTTCAAGCGAGGTTGTCACATAGGTAAACATATCTGCTAAGGCAGTTGCAAGAAAGACCGTGATATACAGGTTCATCGAAGTGTTACGGAGCGCCCGGTATATCGCATAACCAAAGAACGGTCCGACAATACCCATCGAGACTATGTTTGCACCGAGCACAGAAAGGCCACCATGGGCAAGAAACAGGCTCTGGAATAACAGCACGATCGCACAAACGACAGCAGTGATCCAAGGTCCGAACGATACTGCCGAGAGCCCAGTCCCTGTCGGGTGGGAACAACTCCCGGTGACTGAAGGGAGTTTTAAGGAGGACAGGATGAAAATAAATCCCCCGGTCACGCCAAGAAGGGGCAGCGCTTCACGGTCAGCTGCCAGTACATTTTTCAGCTGGCGTATGCCAAAAAGGAGACAGGGCAAGGCGATAATCCACCATACCAGACACCATTGCCATGGTAAGAATCCTTCCATGATGTGCATCGGATCACTTCACAACTTTATTTGTTTTAACAAAATTTTTTTTTAGTTAATTAGGATTGCACATTGATGTTTATAGTTTTTTCCGCAGGATTGTCCCGATATTCCTTTTGAAAAATGCACAATTATTCATGCGATAACAAATCTCCAGCCTGAAAAACTCTGTTATAAAAAGGTTTTTGACTCAACTACCCTTGCGCCTGAGCTTATAGACAATATATACTATCCCGATGATTGCGGCAACAATTACGCTCAATATAACCGGGTTTGAGAGGATTGCTGCAATACCGCTGCGCTCCACAATATTTACCCGCACCTTCATGGTGTCGGATATATAGGTATTATCAAGTGCGTCCCGGTACCGGATCTCGGAATCAAGACCATACTCTTTTATGGTCGCATCCCGGTTGACACTCACTTCATAGGATGCGGTCACAGATTCTCCGGGTTTCATATCACCAAGGTATGCAATATCATCGTTACTGGTGAACGGATCGACAGCACTGATGCGACCCTGTGCGCTGTATACAGCCGTATCTCCGGTATTTTTATAGGTGACCGTAATGACCTGCTTCACCCCGGGGTTCATGGTCACAGGAGATGAGATCACGTCAAAGTCAATCTTTCCGCCGACCGGGATACCGACAGTATCAGTGCGTGAAGTGACGGTATCACCATCCTTGTTTTCATAAACGACGGCAACATCCACCGGATACGTCGATCGCTCTGCATCCTTTGCGACAGAGACCTTATACCGGCAGTCAATTGTCGATCCGGAAGCAAAATCCCCGATATAGACGCTGCTGTCAGTAGGGATAATCGGGCTGTTCTGGTTGCGGATAATCCTCACCACCGCTTTTTTTCCGTCTTCAAAACCGGTATTTTTGATCTTCAGGTTGAGGTAGCCCTCCGTCCCGACATTGAGGTGTTCGGGTTCTGCTGACAGGACGTCGACTGATATGAGAGGTTTGATCCTGATAGGAAGCAACACGCTGGTATTGGAGGTTTTATAGTAATATTTTATGGCATCCACTCCATATTGCTCTGCGAACTGGAGGTAGGTATATTCAATATTTACAGGAAGGTTATAGGTCCCGGAGGGAGCGTCGGACAGGATCTTGATATTATATGTGCTCGTAACTGTGCTTCCGCCTTTGAGATCACCGACCATCTGGGGATCGGATTTGATGATAATCGGGGTATTTCCAGCGGACAACGACACCTTAAGGAGTTTTGCAGTATTGGGAAGATCCTCGCGATCGACAATCCCGGAATCGATGAACTTAAATTCGTTCAGCCCACTGTTCTCGATAACAAGTGACAGTGTGGCATCCGAACCGGGAGAGAACTCGTTGGTCCCTGATATATATGCTGAGAGCTGCGGGCTTCCCGACATGTACTTGGTGCCAGCCATTACAGGACTGATCACACAGGCACAGATGATGGCAAAAAGGATAATCCGCCTGCCTTGAAAAATCATTCCTGACCTCGCTTAATCAATACCTCTTACTTTTTGATGTAATAGTTGATAGGATGATCGCTTGGGAGAGGGAAATCATTTATCTATTCTTTATTCTGATGTTTGAAAACTCATCATGAAATAATTATTGAGTTGAATAGAACTACTATAAAGAACTATGAAAGTATGAAAAAATTCCAAGAAGAATAGATGGTATTGTAACATTTCTTCTCTCATAAGATTTGGTTATGAATCCTTCCTTTCTGGTTCATGCCTTTTACTATTATGCAGCCTAAGAATCAGAATTTTTAAACGCACCTGAATTCTTCATTCCATGTGTTCATCAGAAGAATTGTATTTGTTTTGATTGAAAACCAACGCATGAAAAAATATGTGAAAACAGTTCGCCATTGAGTAAATAAAATTAAATACGGTGCTTCTTAATAACGTGTAATGAAAACTGTGCAACCGAAAATATTTGTTCTTTTCGTAATCTGTTTACTGTGTGTCGCAGGGTGCGTTGCACCTCCAAAACCCGGTTCCAATGGCTCAACATCATACCCTGGATCATCGCAATCGGGCACTGATCAGGTTGTTGAAAATACCGCTTCGACTCCTTTGTATGTAACAATTGAACCGCCATATACAACAATAGCTGTTGAGTCGGTTCAACGCACGACCGTGCCTGTGGCAACTCCGATACCCGATGAATATATGCAGATTTACAGTACCACGCAATATTTTAGCTGGAATGCATCCTCGTTCTCATTTAACCTGACAAAACCCCCCATGATCATTAATTTTGCTGTATTTCCCGAAAATGTTACCGGAACCAAAACTGTTTCAAGCAAATTTGAGACTAAAGAAGATATAGAAGTCACGTATGATCGTTTCAGCCCGAATTCATGGTTTGAGATCACGGTCAGGGATAAAAATTCCGGCAGGGTAATCCTCCAGGACGGATTTGGCACCTATAAACAATATTCTGATGATACTGGACGGGATAAACCGAGAACTATGAAAGTAATCCAGCCAGGAATTGTAAAAATTGATATGGCCGGCAACCAGATCACTGCAACCGTGAATGTATCGGTAATAAAAATGGGAAATATTGAATAATACTATGACATTTTTATTGTTTAAAATAGGATAATCCGTAAATTAGAAAATAATATGCCTTAATGTTGGAGACTATAAGAACTTCTCAACCTTTTGTGGCCGTTGACATAAAAAAATTGTAAATTTTTTGGTGAAAACCTGTGATGGTTCAGAATTTTTCCGGGAAACTAATTTCGAATCGTGCTCCTTTCTCGTTTGAAATATTCATCTCTCCGCCCAACTGCCGGATAAGGACTTTTACTAGCTGCATACCAAGGCTCGCAGCACTGCGGGCTTCATAATCCGAAGGCAGCCCGACACCATTGTCCTGGACGATCAACGTGAACCGGTGGTCAGCGCCAAGGTGCAGGTCAAGGATAATCTTCCCGGTTGGGCGATCTTTAAACGCATATTTTAGTGCATTGGTCACCAGTTCATTGATAATCAGTCCACAGGGGATCGCAGTATCGAGATTGATGTTGACCTGCTCTATATTCATCTTGAGGTCAATTTCGGTGCTGATCGTGTAGGACTCCATCAGGTCAGAAACTAGGCTTTGGATATAGTCAGCAGTGTTGATGAACTCAAGACTCTTTGACTGGTAGAGTTTTTCATGGACAAGCGCCATCGTTTTGATACGCCTCTGGCACTCGTTAAGTTTCTCGACCGCTAGCGGGTCATCGATGTAATTTGACTGCAATAATAAAAAGCCGGAGATCACCTGCATATTGTTCTTGACCCGGTGGTGTACCTCTTTTATGATGACCTCCTTTTCCCGCAGGGAAGACTCAAGCCGGTTCTCATACCGCCGCCGCTCGGTGATGTCAAGGTGGATCCCTACCCATGAGATCACATTTCCGGACTGGTCATACAGCGGCGACCCGCGGCTCAGCACAAAATGCTCCTTTCCCTCACGGTCGATGATCCGGTATTCATAGTCCCAGAAACAGCTTGTCTGCACACACTGCTTCCAGTCAGAAAGTGTGCGGTCGCGGTCTTCCATGGGAAGGCGCTGCACCCAGGAAAAATTAGCACAATCGGCAAGGGTGAGGTTCAAAAGGTTCAGGAAGCTTTCAGAGAGATAGGTGAAGTTGCCTTCCGCATTACACATCCAAACACCAAAGGGGATGAGCTCGCCGACCATCCGGTACCGTTTCTCACTCTCCCGGAGGGCAGATTCGGCCTTTTTGCGTTCGGAGATGTCACGGACGATACTGATGATAGCGGTGCCGGCGCTGTATTGGATGATCCGGCTGCTTACCTCGATTGGGATCCGGCGCCCCTCTTTGCTCTGGTGGACCGTTTCAAAGATGATGCCGTCACCATCTTGTATCTTGCCATACTGTTCCTGTGTCATGAGAGCAAACGCCCCGGCGTCCAGATCCTTTAAGTTCATTGCAGTTATTTCGCTGCGGGAATAGCCAAGCCGATCGCACGCGATCCGGTTTGCCTCAAAAATTCTCCCGTCAAAGTCATGGATGAAGATGGCATCGCTTGCGGAATCGAACAGGGTGCGGTACCGGATTTCTGATTCATTTATAATATCCTTAATCCGTTTGCGTTCCGTGATATCTACGGCAGAACAGATGACAATGTTATCAGTACCAATGGATGAATTGACCAGCGCCCAGATGGTCGTATGGTCCTTGCGGGAAAACAACAATTCAATGTCAGTGATTTGGTGTTCCGTTCCCAGACTGGATAAAAACTGCTCGCGTTCCCCAGAATCCAACCAGAATGTCGAGATCGGTGCTTTGCGCAATTCGGCTTCTTCATACCCGAGCATGCCCGCAGCCTTCTTGTTGATCTCCCTGATCTGTGTTGTTCCAAGGTCAAACGTAAAGATACCTGCCTGCGAATTTTCAAAGATGTCCCGGAACATCTTCTCCTGTTTCAGGCTATCTGCCATGGAGGAGATGACAACCCCGAGGGTGACAAAGATATAAAACCATGCGACACTTGAGGCAAATAACCTGATATCATGGGGGCCGAAGAAATACACAAGCCCGAGATAGATCCATCCAAGGACAATTGTGAAGTAAATGGCAATCCGTGGGTGAAGCCTCGCGAGCAGGATTATAGGGATAATATAAAGATAGGGAAAGATATCCAGAATCCCGCTGGACAGAGAATAAAATGTTACGACAATAATCTCGATGGTGAAGAGGACGATCATGTAAAGCCAGAACAGTTTCCACCATGAAATGTTTTTCATGAGAGCACCTGCACGTTTGTACTTATGCGATTAAGGGTGTTTTGCTCGCCCTCTTGCAGTGTCATATCTCCTCTCCTGTTATGTGTATAGTGATCTCTAAAAGAGCAGGGGTAATAAAGATACCCAAGTAACAGCGTGAAACAACGTCGGATATTTTTTTCGGGAACGATTATTGCATTGTCTGAGGAAGCCGGGTCCTGCTTGTACCATGAAGGTGAAGGCAACCTTTTTCCCAGTTTCCATGAATTATTGTGGCATTTTCTCGTTTTTCCTCATACCGGATATTTGAAAATTATAAATAGGATCTCATCGTTATACCCTATATCGTGAACCGGGATACCCCTAACACGGAGTAAACCCGTATCGGGATGAGTGTAATGCAGCCAAAAAAGATACTTATTGTGGAGGATGAGGGTGTAGTTGCGCTTTCATTGCAGGCGGTTCTGAATAAGATGGGATATACGGTTGTCGGTATAGCTATCACGGGGAACGAGGCGATCAGGATGGCGACCGAGCTGACACCTGATGTGATTCTCATGGACATTCACATCAAGGGGGATATGGACGGCATCCAGACAACTGCAAAAATCAATGAATTTTCTGACATACCTGTCATTTACCTCACTGCATATGCTGATGACGAAACGGTGAACCGGGCATTGAAAACCCGGTCTCACAGCTATCTTGTCAAACCCTACAACCCCAGGGAACTGTATTCCAATATCGAATTTGCCATCTACAAGCGCCGTTTAAAAGACCGGATCGGCACACATAGGGAAAACCTCGAACTGCTGCTTACCAAAGTGAATGACGCCGCGATTATTATCGACCTGAAGGATAAGGTTGTATACGTCAACTCAGCAGCAGAAACCCTGACAGGATGGAAAAGTGAGGAGCTCCTCGGAGTCAATGCTTTTGATGTCCTGAATATCAATGTCTCCCAAGTTGATGATATTATCGACAATACCCTTTCCCGGACTCTGTCTCTTGGCGCCATGAACTACCTCCCACCAATCGCAACAATCCAGACCAAGAGCGGCAAGACCCGTACGGTGGATGTAAAAACAGGACTGGTCAAGGACGATTCAGGTGAGCACAAGACCATCGTAATCCTGTTGAGGGAACATGCAGTAGGCCGTGTTGATCCGATAAAACTTCAGAAATAACATGATAACCCTGCAGGAAATTTCCTGCAGAATCATTCTTTTTTCCCGATATCGTAATATTTTTTTAGGAAAATACGGATCTTTTCCGACTCAAGCCAGTCCTCGTCCAGCTGGTTGATGATCCCATCAATTTCATTTGCCTGTTTTAAGATTTTCTCTTTGTTGCTGCACTCGCTCATTTCCACAAGCATCATGATGACCGTGAGCGGATTGCGGATGTGATCAACCTCCCTGCACAGCGAGGCCCCAATGAGGCGGCCGAGCGACCCCGCAGGGGGGGGTGATCGTGCCGGGACGCCGCCGCGTGCAGCGCGGCGAAGGGAGCGCGGCAGCGCCCCCCTTGGCTCATATAGACTAATTCAGACTTTGATAATTGCACAAAAGAAAAGTAAGCGCATTGAACATTAAGGTAAACTGCGCCGACCGGGACTTGAACCCCGGGTTAGGCGTTGGCAACGCCTAGTGATAACCACTACACTATCGGCGCACCGTTTGGGTTGTGCTTTCAATTGTGGTAATTCAAAGAATAAAAGTATATCGTAATCCGGAGACATTATTCTCCGGATATCGACCTGCCGACAGT
>JAPKXX010000015.1 GCA_026394595.1 Methanoregula sp.
TGATTCAGCAAAAAAATGTTCATTTTTCATAGATTCGAAAAATGGTGAGGGATTCAGGGAAAATAATTTTCCATCTTTGGATATATACTGAACAAGGCCGGTATTCTCTCTCCGGAAAATGAGTTCCTTCTCAAACTCTGAAAATTCATATCCCCTTGAACGATCCTGAAGTGACATATTTTCCTGAAATAATTTTGAATTTTATACAATCATCATTTCATCATACAATGTTGGATTGTTTTTAAACTGATTGCTTGTTTATCTGATTGTCATACTGTTTATCATAAGGGTTTTTAAAATTACTTTTCATGCAATAGAAAATATAGTTGCTTGCTTCCCTGTCGATTCTCTGCAACTTTCGGGCCTTACCTCCTGCGAAGGCGGTAGTGAACGGGAAATGATGAGAGCATTGAATGGGGCAGACTTTTGCGAATCAATGCATTGCTCAATTTGCCGGAACCAAGACGATACAGAACCGGGCATCCTGGTCTGATGCACCGGTCCGTCGCCCGAAGTATGTGGGAACGATCCTGGTCTTTTTAGACCTGCACTTCTATTACACCATTTCTCCGTCGGAGCCTTAATCTTCATGAATGGGTTCCAGCCTCTAAAACAACACTAATTAACGAAAAATCAGCACTATTGTTTTCTGAAAAACGCAGATTTCGCCCCGTTTGGCTGGATTCGGTATGAATCGTGCGCCGAAATGACCGCTAATAGCACCTTTTGGAGGGGCGATCGCGAGCCGGAAGGGGCAGGAGGAGGGGGAAATGGAAAGAAGGGACTCAAGGGTACTGAGGGAAGCGAGAGGAGTGATCTCCCCTCCCGAATCCCTGCCGGCCGCTCCCTCTCCTTTCCGGATCCCCTCCATGTTCAGACGTCCTACACCGGTATAATACTGCTCCCCGCCCGCAGCACTACGGTATGGCGTAGCTCGATGCCCAGCGCCTCTTTTAAGGATCTCCTCAACGGTCTCCACCTGCACGAACGTAGGTTCATTCCGGACATCTTCTGGTATATCCGGGAGATCCCGCTCGGTTGCTTTGGGCAGGATCACCTTTTTGTATTCCCGCCCGGTAAGCGACGAGGAGCATCCTTTATTCCTGTAGTTGTCCATCGCCGGTAATCGTGCTGGTACACCTGCGATGCAGATGTTCACTATCCTGCAGTTTTAAAAGGGGGTAATATCAAATTCCCAGAAATCCGTCCGGTGCAAGGCTGGTGGCAAACATCACCATATTAATCTCACGGTGTTCAGTCCAGGTGCCAGACTCCCTGTTTTTCCCCTCCAGCCAGAACTGTTCGATCTTTTCTCTCAGTGGCACATATTCCTGGAGGGCCTGTACCCGTTGACGAAGGGAACTGGTCCTGTCGAAAAAATTCGGATTTTTCGCGATCCATTCCGGCAGTTTTTCAACTCCTGCGAGTCCGATTGACAGACCAAACTCGCGGAAAGCAAGGCGGTACCTGGCCGGGAGCTCAAGAGAACCAGCTTTGGTATAAGAATCTAATCCAACCAGAGCTGAATCGAGAAGGGTTTCCAGCAGACCTGCATATACCGGACCATCCCGAATCGTCATCTGGATGATTCTTGAAGCGTCTGACAGGAGGCCCCCGATACCGAGAGGATCGTCTGTGGCCATGTGCATACCCCGGATGATATCGATCATATCAGCCATTTCCTGCACCAGGGCGGGCTGCACCACTTGCCCGAAATCTCTGGCTGCTGTCATCTGCAGCTCATTATAGGTAACGAGGCCATCGAGAGGATCATGCTGACCCATGGAGGGAACAAGCGGACGCGTAAGATCGATGCTCATCTTCCAGTACATCCTTTTACGGCCACCGGCAGCGGGAAGATACGTGAACCTGGTATGAGCAGTACGTGCAAGTTCGATTGCCCACGCAACAGAGGCCGGATTTCCGGTAACCCTGCTCACACGATTGAGTGCATGCATCCACTTGGTCAGGTAATGGTAATACTGCCCATCCTGGTCCCATTCCCGCTGTACATTATACGATTCGTTGATCCCACGTTCGGGCAGGGATTTTCCGATCCTCAGGCCTCCAACGGTCGGATGCAGATCACCTTCCGGCTGAGAGAGACCGCTGATCCAGCCGGTCCGCGGGTCATCGTCACGGTGCCTGCCGAGGGTGTGATGCACCTGGTCAACGAGACGCAAGGCCAGTTCCCGGCAGGTTACGTTGCCAGTCTTCTGGAAAAGTCCGAGATAATTGCATACAGCAAACGCATCTGTCCAGAGGTAACGTTGCGGGCGGGCACCGGGCGGATCAAGTCCTGTCAGCCCTGCAAAGTCCTGCATGAGTTCATGGACCCGCACCGTGGTTGCAGTCCGGTTCATCATTTCTGTAGATACGATAATACAAGCATAAAAAATTTCGTCCCGTTTTTTAGAATGAATGAAAAGAGGGCAATCCAATCCGGATCAACCTTTGCCACCGATCTATTCAGCCGGTGTTATCTTTCGGGTCGGATAATGGTACATCTTCAAAATGCCGACGGAAAAAGTCCATCATCCGGTCAGGGGGAATTTCCCGAAGGTCCGATCGTGACCCGGGCACCACCGACCCGGTAACCGTGAAGTACCGCCCCTGCATATAGAGTTCGACGGATCCTTTTTTCCTGCCCTTCAGTATGAGATGCGAAAGCCCGATTACATGCACCCCGTGACCTGACGGGCTCCATTCCG
>JAPKXX010000105.1 GCA_026394595.1 Methanoregula sp.
GCGTAGTTGGTGTTGCTGTGGCTCGCGGCATCTTCCACCGCCTCCGATATTGCCATGCCAAGGCTTCCCGGGGTCTCGGGGTCCTTTGCAAGCATTGCCTGCCCGGATTTTGTCTTGTTGCTGGGGCTGGGAATGCATTCGGCCCCCCAGACCTGCATCATCGATTTCCGGTACGGTTTTTGTGTATAGCTCGAACGGACCATGTAAATGGTGCATTTCAGGTCATACAACATGGTGGCAAATGCGAGGGCGGATCCCCACTGCCCCGCTCCGGTCTCGGTGGCGAGGCGCTCGATGCCCTGCTTCATATTGTAGTACGCCTGCGGAACCGCGGTGTTAGGCTTGTGGCTCCCTGCCGGGCTCACCCCCTCCCATTTATAATAAATCTTCGCCGGTGTTTTCAGGTGCTTTTCCAGCCGGTGCGCCCGGTAAAGCGGACTTGGTCTCCAGAGCCGCAGGATCTCCTGCACATCTGCGGGGATATCAATGGAGCGCTGGGTGCTGACCTCCTGTTTGATTAGCTCCATGGGGAAGATGGCTTTCAGGTCATCCGGACCGATCGGCTTTTTGGTCTGTGGATGGAGCGGGGGGTCAAGCGGAGAGGGCAGATCTGCCTGGATGTTATACCATTGCCGGGGCATCTGCTCCTCATCAAGCAGGATTTTGGTTTGCATACACTGATTTTTCATTGTATAAATATATACTTTATTGAACAGATTGGTTATTTGATGTAAAAGTTAATACAATTTTTACAGGATAACCCGGCTCGGCATGATCCGTTATCATTTTGCTGTGAAAACAGGAGTTGCCATAGTCTTCTACAATGAAGAAAAATCGGCTATGTAGAAATGCTCAATAAAACCTGAACACTCGCGGGGGTGTCTGGCTTGACCCATGGTCATGCCGGGCTCGAGAAGATATTCAAAGAATATCTTCGAGTTTTTCACCCCCGCCGCTACGGCTTCCCCCGAATGCGATAATCCCCCAAACAGGTAATACGTCACTATCGCAATAAGCGCAGGGGTGGTAAGGGGGGACAAGGACTGTTCCCTCCTTTACCCTATGTGTGATTGTATATAATCACCTGAAAACAAGGAATTCTACAGAGCCGAAAAATCAAACATTTAACCTAATCCTGTTCATGTAATACTATCCCAAGGAGTCTACGAATTATGCCATTTATTTACTATGGTCAGGGGGTTGCCTCCCTCTACCAGGATTTCTCCGAACACCTGATGTCACATCTCGCACTCAAAGGTACGGAAATTACCCATCAGGTGCTCAACCCAAGCTCTGCACAGATGGACGTAAAACATACCGGCGAAACGGGAAAACTCAATTTCGCAGTTGAAGGAGAGAATGTCAAGGTCGTCTACACGGTGGATCGCGAACGTAAAGAGATCTCCAAAGGTGTGATGGGCGCAGTCACGGGTGCGGGGATTGGGGGTATTCTCGGCAGTATCCTGCGCAGGGACCAGGGAGTCGGTGACGCGATAGCAGGGGCACTTGGCGGAGTTGCTGCCGGCGGGGCGTACGGCGCTTATGACGGGTACCAGGAGTCACAGGAGCAGCGCACCCATTTTGCCGCAGTGCTTGCCGAGACCGTAAAGGAAGTCGAGGACGAACTCCAGAATATCCTGCAAGGACAGGAACAGGTACGCGATGCAATACGGGAAAAAGCCCGCGAGAAGATGGCGGAAGATGCAGGAAAGTCGGAGGAATACCGGTCACTCTTAGAAGATCTCTACGGTCAGATCCTTGCCATGCAGGAAGAGATTGAGCTTGCAAAGAGCGAGGGGGGGGAAATTACCAAGCCTAAAGCACGCATCGACCGTGCCAATGCGCTTTACCAGGAGGCCCAAGCTGCTTTTGACAAAAAAGAGTACAGCTCCATCAAACCCAAAGTAACCGCTGCACAGAGCATGGTGGACAAGGCGCGGGAACTGATGGCAGAGGTGGCTGCAGGTTCATAATCTGGCCTTGTGGGGGGGCGCGGATTTGGCCCATCTGATGTAACAATACTGATCCTTTTTTGAGGGGGTGTCGGTTGCCTCAAGCCCTGTACGGTATAATTTTCCCCTACAATATTCACAGACCGTCGTTTCCTGCTGTTTTCCTATCGTCAGCAAGATTATAAATTAGTGAATCATATCTATGTTCACGTTGTCATTAAAACAACAACAATCAATCGTGACGATTGATCGGTGATAATCGGATGAAACGCTCATTTACTGATCTGGTACTCAGGCCCACTGCCTTCTTTGCGGGGCTTATGGGCGAGAAAGAGAGCGTGAAGATACCAGCACTTATTCTTCTCGTTTCAGGAATTATCGGTGCCGCAACCGCATATGTAGTGAGTGGGCCAAGTGCAAAGATGATGGCCGGCCTGATGCCTGGTATTGAAACCATCATAATAATTACAGCGGTCCCTGTTGCTCTAATAGGGGTTTATATTTTCTGGGTAATCTGGACGGGGGTGTTCTATGGACTCTCTTACCTCTTCAAAGGAAACGGCACGTTTAAACGGACCCTGGAGGTTGTCGGATACGGATCTCTTCCGCAGATTCTTGGATCCTTAATAACGCTTGTCATCTCAATGCTCTATATACCCAGAGTTGTTGCACCCCAGCTCACGAATGCGGCTGCAGAAAATCCCCAGATGATCCAGGATGCGGTGAATGCACTGAAAAACAATCCCGCGATGATGGAATACAACCAGATTGTATCAATAGTATCGATCCTATTCATCGTATGGAGTGCAAATTACTGGATCTTCGGTTTGAAATATGCCCGGAATATCTCATTGCGCGACGCCGCTGTTTGTGTATGTGTCCCGGTTGTCGGAATGATTCTTATTGTAATGTATACACTGATCGTGATGTAAATGAAAAAAATACTTGTCCATTTATCCATTGTATTGTACCTTATGCTCATCGCAGTTACCGGCGTGGCAATTGCGTACCAGACTGAGGCCTCTCTTACCGCTGCAGGGAAAATTTATGTTTCCAATGTGACCTATGTTCCCCGGGTCTTTTTTACCGATGATGTTGGCACGGTCACGTATGAAGTCGCTAATGGCGATACGGATCAAGGTGTTGTGGTAAATCACGCAACATTCTCTGACACAAATATCCGGCTCATCAGCGGGTCATATGATTCTTCGTCAAATATTGGTCCCGGCAGGCAGTCATCCGCCGGCACCATTCCAACAATTCGGACATACACGTTTTCTGTTATTGCAGATGCCACGGAGGGCACGTATTATCCGACATTCTCGTTGAGTTTCCGTGATGCTGAAGGCCTCTTCTACCGGGGCATGGTACAGGTGGACAACACCCCGCTCGTCGTGACGATTTTAAGCAAGCCCGATGCGTTCACGCAAGGGAGTAAAAAGACCATTACGGTACAGGTTGCAAATCCGCGGAAGAATGATGTGAAAAATGTCCTCCTTGAAGTTACCGGTTCCAGCTTTGACGCAACACCGTCAGAGACTTTTATTGGTTCACTTGCATCCGGAGCCAAAACCACAGCAGATATCGCAGTAACCCCGTACCAGCCAACAACGCTCGGTCTTACCGTGAATTATGATAATGGCGATAACCCTCACAAAGTCACCATGGAATTTCCCATCGTCTTTGGGCCGGATAAGAAGCAGGCAGAGCCGATCATCAGCAATATCCAGGTGAAATCAACTGCCGGTATCTATCATATCACCGGTGATGTGACCAATGCCGGGCTGGAAAATGCAAACTCTGTCGTGGTCACATCCCTTTTACCGGCAGTTCCAGAGGACCCGTACAAATCCTACGTAGTCGGCGTCCTCAAGCCTGATGATTTTGGCAGCTTTGAGGTGACATTTTCTACAGATAACGGTGCTACTATTCCGGTCCAGCTGTCCTACAAGGATGTGGATGGCAACGTGATCACCTCCCGGCAGGACGTTAAGATCTCTTCAAATGCGGTCTCCTCTCAGACGAGCGATCTCCCCCTGCTTCCCATTATCGCCGGGATAATTATCGTTGGAGCATTTGTCGGAGGATGGTTCTTCTACTTAAGAAAGAAGAAGTGACCTTTCCCATGGACGAACAGGCAGTAATGTCGTTTCGGGACGTGGTGAAGGTATACCCGCTTCCCGCAGGAGATGTCACCGCACTCGATGGTGTCACGTTCCTGGTTGACCGGGGAGAGTTTATCTCCATTATGGGGCCTTCCGGGTCCGGGAAGTCCACGCTGCTCAACCTTATGGGGTGCCTTGACACCCCGACATCCGGTGACATCTTCATCAGCGGCACCAGAATCGGCGATATGACCGATGCTGAGCTGACCAACCTCCGCAGGGACCGGATCGGTTTTATCTTCCAGTATTTCAACCTCTTCCCCCTGTTAAACGCCATTGAGAATGTGACATTCCCGATGATGTTGAAATCGGGAAAGAACGTGGATACAAAAAAAGCACACGATGTGCTCCATGCAGTTCAACTGGAAGAACAATTCTATTCCCACACACCTACCGAGCTCTCCGGTGGACAGCAGCAGCGTGTCGCCGTCGCACGGGCACTCATCAACGACCCGGACATCCTGCTCTGTGATGAACCAACAGGTAACCTTGACTCAAAGACAGGAGCGGGTATCATGGACCTGATGACCGAACTCAACCGGAACGGTACGACAATCATCATGGTCACTCATGACCCCAATATCGCAAAATACTCAAACAGGACCATCCGGATCGCCGACGGGAGGATTGTAGAATGAGCGGCATGATCTTTTTTGAGATAGCGAAACGAAATATCCGGATCCACATGCTCCGCTCTTCGCTTGCGATGCTGGGAATCATCATCGGTGTTGTTGCCATTGCATCCATGGGTATTTTAGGCAACAGCATGGTGCTTGCAGTATCTGACAGCTTACGGACGGTCGGCGACAGCGTTATTGTGACCCCCCATGTGGGGGGCACCACCCATGGATTCGGTGGAGGAACGGGGGGGGGATCATCCTCACTCTCCATTTCCGAGCAGGATTACCAGCAGATAAAGCGCGTGTCAGCCCCGAATGTGGCGATCCCGGTGCTCCAGACATCTGACCGAATGAAGCTCGGTGTGGGCACCGATGATATCGTGGCACCCATCTATGGTCTGAACCCTGATGACGTCCCGGACCTCCTGAAATTAAAAGAGGGCGGGTATAGCCGGGGCAATTCCGGATGTCTCGTAGGTTCCAAATTCGCTGATGACCACAAAATCAAGGTCGGAACCCGCATTGCAATCGGTACTGATGGAACCAAAGGAACACTCCGGGTCACTGGCATTATCGAGGAACGGGGGATGGCGTTTGATGTCAGCACCGATTCCGCAGTTGTGGCCACCAAGGACTGGTTCGACACTGCATACAACCGGAATGACTATGACAAGGTCGTCGTCAAGGTGAAAAACCTCGATGATCTCCCGACGGTCAAGACCGCCATCGAGAAACAGATGAACAAGCGGGACACGATCGTCGATGTGATGGATACGCGCAAAACGATGGAGACCATTTTTCAGGCATTCGGGCAGATCACAACATTTGTCACCGCGATTGGCGGGATATCCATGATTGTCGCGGGTGTCTCGATCCTCAACATCATGATGATGTCAGTCACCGAACGGATCAAGGAGATCGGCATCATGCGCAGCATTGGGGCGCAGAAAAAGGAAGTGATGTGGATGTTCCTCTACGAGGCGTTGATACTCGGGATTGCCGGAAGCCTTATCGGGGGGGTACTGAGTCTTCTTGGCGGATATGCCATCAGCAGCATGATGCTACAGACGACAAAATACCTATTTGTCCCCTCAAGTCTTGTCAATATTGTGTATGGGGTCAGTTTCGGTATCGTTGTCTGCCTGATCTGCGGCATCTATCCTGCATGGCGGGCGGCAAACCTCAACCCGATCGATGCGCTGCGGCATGAGTGACCCAATCTTTTTTCATTGGTTTCCACACTGTCGAAAAACATCTTAACCCTCAGTGTGGATATTCTGTTGTTATGAGCCCTGCACCGGCACCCGTTCCTGGCGACGTTGACTGGAACGAGATCTGGAGGGCGGGGCAGGATCGGCACGAGTCCTCGAAGCACTTCGCTGACCCGTCCCACAACTGGGACAAAAAAGAGAATGCCGAGCGGTACAATGCCGGTTCGAAGAGCAAGTTCGATGCACGGGTGAAGATGACGATTGCCGGGCTTGACATTAACCGGCAGTCAAGGGTTCTGGACATCGGCGCCGGGCCGGGGACGCTGGCGATCCCGCTTGCTCCGCTCGTTGAGCAGATCACTGCAATTGAGCCCGGCAAGGGAATGGTCGATCTCCTGTATGAAAATATGAAAAAGGAGGGGATCACCAATATCACCTGCATCCGGAAACGCTGGGAAGACATCGATCCTGCCGTTGATCTGGACGGGCAGTATGATATCGTGGTCGCATCGCTCTCACTCACGATGGAAGACATCCGCGAGTCA
>JAPKXX010000092.1 GCA_026394595.1 Methanoregula sp.
CACATCGCCAATCACGATCACTGCAGGGGGCTTGACACCAGCCTTTTTGGCTTCTGCTGAGATATTTGCGAGCGTGCCGGTAGTCACCCGGCGATCTTTTCGCAACCCGCGTTCGATGATCGCAATTGGTGTCTTTTTACTCTTGCCGTTTGCGATCAGTGCATCGGCAATTTTTGGGAGGTTTGTCACACCCTTCAGGATCACGATCGTACCCCGGCTCTGAGCCAGCAGATTCCAGTCAAGCGCCGGTTCGGGTTTGGTCGGGTCCTCGTGCCCGGTAAGAATGGTCACCTGCGACGCGTATTTACGGTGGGTGAGCGGGATACCTACCGATGCCGGGACTGCTAGGGCGCTGGAGATGCCCGGTACCATTTCGATTTCTATGCCGGCTGCCCGGACTGTCTCCATCTCTTCACCACCCCTGCCAAACAGGAACGGATCGCCGCCTTTCAGGCGAACAACAACATTTCCCTGCTTTGCACGGTTGACCATCAGTGTCTCGATCTCATCCTGCTCAAGCGTGTGCTTCCCGCCGTACTTCCCGCAGTCGATCAGCTCTGCATGCTTCGGCAGGGTGGCAAGAATATTCTCGCCGGGCAGCTGGTCATACAGCACAACGTCTGCTGCTTGAATCACATCCCGCGCTCGTTGCGCAAGCAGCCCGGTGCCCCCTGGCCCGGAACCGACAAGGTATACTTTTCCGGTCATGGTGCAATCCTCAGTGTTGCATACGCCTCATCGATCAGGCTCTTCGCACGCCCCCGCAGGATTCGCCCCTGTTCCCGTGCGTTTTCGATGCTTTGGACATCAGTCTCTATCCTTTCTGTCCGTCTGCCGTCCAGTGAGAGGACTTCTGCAATCAGGTGGCTGGCATAACAATAGATACCCAGCGGGGTGAAGCACCCTCCACCGAGCTGTTCCATGACCGCACGTTCAACCGCTACATCAGTACGGGTCTGATGGTGGTCAAGAGCCGAAAGCGTTTCCATGAGCGAGGGGTCGGCCCGGCTAACGACGGCAATGGTACCCTGGTTCGGGGACGGGACAAATGTCTCTGGCGGCAGGCGTTCACCGGGGATCCGGATTCCGAGGCGAATCAGCCCTGCCTCAGCAAGGATGATCGCATCATACTCCCCGGTATTGAGTTTACGGATCCGGGTATCGACGTTTCCCCGAAGATCTTTAATGGTAATGTCTGGATCATGCCGCAGTATCTGTGCGCGACGGCGGGTGCTTGATGTACCGACAACCTTCACATTCGAGAGTGCTGTGGTATAAGCGATATAATCCGCCGGTGGATCACGTTTTAATACCGCGGCCGTGACCAATCCCGAAGGGCGCACCGCAGGGATGTCCTTCATGCTGTGTACAGCACAATCGATTTCGCCGGCAAGAATAGCATCATCAAGCGCCTTGACAAACACCCCCTGTCCACCGATTTCATGGAGTGGCACACCATTTATCGTATCCCCCTGAGTTGTGATTACGATCTGTTCTACCCCGATCCCCATCGCAGTAAGCTTCCTGCAGACCGTATCTGTTTGTGCAAGCGCGAGCTTACTGCCCCGGGTACCTATTTTTAACGACATGAATTGTACGCTGTAATAATTGTCTCAATATCCTGATCGGTATGCGCTACTGACAAAAAGTTCGTCTCAAACTGCGATGGTGGGAGAAAGATACCTGCCACAAGCATCTTTTTCCAGAATTGCTGGAATGATGCAGTATCACATTCTTTTACCTGACGGTAATTGTGCGGCGGTTTCTTGCGGAAGAAATATTTGAACATCGAACCGAGCCTGACAAAAGAGCCATCGGCTTTGCCTCCAATTCCCTCTTCAATACAACGGGCTTTCTCTTCCTGCTCAACGTAGGTATTTTTGTGATCATGCAGCCAGCGTACTGTTGCGATCCCGGCAGCAAGCGAAACCGGGTTGCCGGAAAAAGTGCCCGCCTGGTAAACCGGTCCGGCAGGTGAAACAAGTTCCATGATTTTTCGTCTCCCACAAAATGCACCGATGGGAAGCCCGCCCCCGATTATCTTTCCCAGAGTGGTAAGGTCAGGTTTTACCCCGTATTTCACTTGGGCACCCCCAATGCCAAGCCGGTATCCGGTAATCACTTCATCGAAAATAAGCAGGGTATCATGCGAGTGTGTTATAGAGTGGATCTCCTTTAAATAATTTTTTTCAGGGATGATCGGTCCGATATTACCAAGTACCGGCTCGATAATAAGGGCAGCGACATCATTGTTCTCGGTAAGCACTGATTCTAGTGCTTCAGGATCATTATACGGGACCTGCCTCGTATGGGCAACGATGTCGGGAAGGACTCCCGCGGAGTCCGGGATCCCGAGCGTCGTCGCGCCAGAGCCGGCTTTAACCAACACCCCGTCATGGGCTCCGTGGAATCCTCCTTCAATCTTCACGATATCCTTTTTTCCGGTAAAACCCCGTGCGAGCCGGATCGCCGCCATCGTTGCTTCCGAACCGCTCGATACGAACCTGACCATGTCCATGCCCGGGTGGTCCGAGGTAATCATCCGCGCAAACTCCGGCTCAACGGGGATTGGGGTGCCGTACAGCCATCCGCTCTCAAGTTGGCTGGTGATTGCCTTTTGTATCACCGGGTGTGCGTGACCGAGAATGAGAGGGCCGTATGCACAACAACAATCGATCAGATCAGTTCCATCAACAGTAAAAAGGTGTGAACCCTTTGCATGGGAAGTGTAAAAAGGGTAGGGTTTTATTGCACGGACGGGGCTGCTGACACCTCCGGGCATCAGCCGTTGTGCTGATGCAAACAGCTCGCTACTCTTCATTCATCCACCCTGCAACATCCCGTGCAAAATAGGAGATGATCAGGTCAGCACCCGCCCTTTTGATGCAGGTGAGCGTCTCCATCACCGCCTCCTTCTCCCTGATCCAACCCTGACGCCCTGCAGCTTTAATCATCGCATATTCCCCGCTCACCTGATAGGCGGCTACGGGAAGCCCGAGCGTAGCAATATCGGAAATGATGTCAAGGTAAAACCCGGCAGGCTTGACCATCAGGATGTCCGCACCTTCACCGGCATCAAGCTGGGATTCGAGAAATGCCTCCCGTGCGTTTGCCGGGTTGATCTGGTATGTCGAGCGGTCACCAAAATAATAACCGGAATCCACCGCTTCGCGAAACGGGCCATAGAATGCAGATGCGAACTTGGTGGAGTACGACATGATCAAAACCTCCTCCAGATCTTCGTCATCGAGGGCTGATCGGATCGAGCCGACCATACCATCGAGCATGCATGAAGGAGCAACAATGTCAGCACCCGCAAGAGCATGACTGACTGCGATCCTGTTCATCAGTTCAAGGGAGGGGTCGTTAAGCAAATCCGTTCCGGACCGCGTCTGCCCCACTATGCCGCAGTGCCCGTGATCTGTATATTCGCAGGCACAGACATCAGTGATCACCACCATATCGGGAACAGTTTTTTTAATTTTCGCCACTGCTTTCTGAACAGCTCCCTGGTCATCATAGGCGCTCGTTCCTGCCGCATCTTTTTTCTTTGGGATACCAAAAAGGAGGACCGCCTGGAGTCCGCGATCCCATAATTCCTGTGCCACATTTTCGATCCCGTTGACCGGATACCGCACCTGCCCCGGCATCGAAGCGATCGGTCTTTTCTTTGATAGTGTCTCATCAACAAAGAGCGGGACAACCAGATCTGTTTTTGCAACCTGGAACTGTTGCAGTATCGGTTGGATCGTGCGTGACCTTGACCTTCTCATCCTTCGCGTGGGAAACACCATGACGTCACCAGCCCGGAAAAATTCTCCTGTTAGCATCTGGGGAGCAATGCTATTTATTGTTTACAATCTATTGCCGGATTTTTCGTCGGGACATGCGTTTTTGAGCTGATAGGCGAGCTGAAGCGCACCAGTGATTAAATTCTGGAGGTCTTCCTGCGTATACCGGTTCTGTTCGATCAGCCCCCAGTCCTTCGTGGTGTCCTCGTCGTTCTCTCCTACCCACGATGCGATCGCATCCTCAGGGATATGGAACCCCAGCCAGGATAGGAAATTCAGCAGGTTTCCTGCAACGTGCTGGACACCATCCACGTGCCCGATGATAATAAGCCCTGCAACCTTGTTTTTTATCATCTGCACACCATACCACGCATACTGGTTCTCAATAGAATTCATTCTCTCCACGAATTTCTGGATTAACGATGAGTGGTTGTTCCACCGGATCGGGGTGGCAAGGAGGATGATATCACTGGCTAGGATAGCGTCATATACGACCTGCATCTGGTCGTCCTCATATTTCATCGAGCTCTGGCAGGGGTAGGTGCAATACGCCGGGTTTTCCGAATAGTTCCCCTCACACTCATGAATAATGAGGTCTTTTAACCTGATGAATATCGCTTCACAGCCGTATTCCCTGTATAGTTCAAGGGCATGCAACAGGAGCCGTTCTGATTTGCTCATACCGGGCTGCTGGCGGCTCGAACCCGATATACCGACGACTTTGATCGTCTGGCACTGCTCTTTTGTCAGAGGTGGTACCGAGTGGATGCCGAACTTTCGTCCGACCATTGGTGCGGGCATGCATTAAAATATCCCCATTTTTGATTATGTACTTATTCCAAAACAGGGAGGATGTCTGGATGGATGCGTTTGAAAATTTTTTACAGAAAATAGCGGCTCTTGACGAAAAAGATCGTGCCGCTACCCTCATTGAACAGAATAAATGCTGTATCTGTGGCCGTTGTCCGACATACAATGAATGCATGCGCGAGCAGGATGAACTGATTTATTGCATTATCGGCAGAAGTCCGATGTGTTCATTTGAGAAAAAAGGTTGTATATGCCCGACCTGCCCGGTAAAAGAAGCAATCGGGCTAAGAAAGGCGTACCATTGCGTACGAGGATCGGAAACAGAGCAACGGAGTGCTCTACCGGTACAAAAACCATCATGAAATAAGAATTGTTGTCGTGTTGTGTATATACCGATAGCCGTTTCTGCGAGTTATATAATGCCCGGCACCCAAAATATAGTACTAGGATCGTAAGGGATGATATGCCATGGAATATGCTGAAGTTGTCATGCAGCGGTACGCTACGAAAAAATTTGACGGACGAATGATCGACGACGCAAAGGTGATTCAGCTGCTGGATATCATCAGATATTCACCCTCGGCATTCAACCTCCAGCCGTGGAGGATCAAAGTGGTCACTGCTGCACGGATTAAGGAGAAGCTGCTGCCTGCAACCAATAACCAGCCTCAGGTGGTAACCTGTTCCCACCTGCTGGTATTCTGTGCCAATCCTGAACTTGAGCCGCTCATCGGAAAGGTCGAGGATACCCTTAACCAGACAGATATGCCAAAGGACGTTATCGGGCAATATATCCAATTGATAACGGGATATGTCACTACAATGACCCCGGACAGGAAGCTTGCATTTGCCCGCGAACAGGTGCACATCGCCCTGTGCAACGCGGTAAATGGAGCAAAGGCTCTCGGGTTCGACTCGTGTCCCATGGGCGGTTTTGACCCTAATGCGTATGCCGACATGCTCTTCCTGCCCGAGCCCCTCGTTCCCACCGTTCTCTGCGCAATCGGGTACGCAGCAGATGCCCCGCAACAAAAAATCAGGTTTCCCCGCGAGGAGATATTTTTTTAATATCCTCAAAAGAGTATTTGGCTCTGGAAGAAATCCCGGTCCATTCGACCTTTTTTTTAATCCCACTATTGCTTGGATATCGCACAAAGGGGTTGTTTCCCGTAACTTTAGGTCAGGTGATGCTTAAGGAAATTGTTAAAATGAGGATTTTTTTAAGGATGCCCCGGGTTCAGGAGCGAAGATTCAAAGATATGTATAATATCTTCCAAAAGGTATCCTTCCCTTCGGGAACAATCTGATAAATCACAACCATTAGTATGGCTTCTCCAATTAATCTTCGCTCACAGCAACAATATATTCCCCCGGAGGTTTATGAACAATTTTTCCCGAGTATCTCTCCAAAGGCGATTATTTTTCCCTTGATGACGGGGGTTCGCAGGAAAAACGCTCTCCCTGGGTGATTGCCCTCAGCAATGCTTCTGCTGCTTCCAGTTCTCCTGATTCGGCACTCGCGCGTATGGCAAAGGTGGCATCAGTCAGTAAT
Source organism: Methanoregula sp. (assembly GCA_026394595.1). GTDB lineage: Archaea > Halobacteriota > Methanomicrobia > Methanomicrobiales > Methanospirillaceae > MVRE01. The sequence continues at coordinate 6,154 of JAPKXX010000092.1, forward strand.
TTTTTGGAGAGCACCCGTGTCAGGTCATCAACAATCTCTGCCATCCGTTCATCGGAGCCTCCCAGCCGAGCAATTGCCTTGTCGCGTTCCCTCGTCCTCACTGCCTCAGCCCAGGTGTGGAGCGCGGCAAGGATATCATCCGCGGTCTTCCGGTTAAGCTGCCTGAAAAAGAGGGCTAGCTCTTTTATTATAAACTGCTGCGCACGCTCTGCTTCAGCCTTCCTGTTGCTCATTGTCTCTTCGTTAATGGTGCGAAGGTTATCGATGGAAAAAAGACGGACCCCATCGATTGCCTCTGCCCCGTCTTCCATGTCACGGGGCTGAGCGATATCGATAAGGATGAGTGGCCTTGGGTGCCCCTCGACCGGCCAGCACCGTGCTTTCATCGCCTCTTTGAGATCCTTGCAGTGGATAATCGGGTGGGGAGCTGACGTACAGGAAATGACGACATCCGACAGCGTGATGTAATGGTAAAGTTCAGAGAGGCGGACTGCCTTTCCTCCAATCTTTTCCGCAAGCGCCTTCGCACGCCAGTACGTCCGGTTTGCGACATACATTGCAGTAAGCTTCTTAGCTGCAAGTGCCTGTGCAACCAATAATCCCATCTCGCCGCTTCCGATAACGAGGATATGCCTCCCCTGAAGGCTTCCCAGCTGAGACTCGGCAAGAAGCACAGCGGCAGAGCCGACTGATACCGCCCCACGGTTGATCTCGGTCCGTTTGCGGACTTCGATCCCTACATGCACGGCCTTATTGATGCAGAGCTCAAGGAGACTGCTGCTTGTTTCTTCTGACTGGGCCTGGGCTAAGGCTTTTTTGAGCTGCCCGATAATCTGGTCCTCACCCACAATCATTGAATCGATGCCGGATGCGAGAAGAAAGAGGTGACGGAGTGCCTCTGCCCCTTCGTAAAGAAAGAACCCCTGTCGTCCCTGCTCCTGAAGGAAATCGGAGAGTGAAGCTGCTTCGCCCTGAACTATCAACTCCACCCGGTTGCATGTCTGGATAAGCAGAATTCCCTTGAACCGCTCTGCGCCGCGGCGGAGGAGCTCGTTCTCATCGGGAAACCGGAACGCTTCAAGGGCCGAGACATGTGCTGTATGATGGCTTAAACCGGCAATTGCAATCGGTGCGGCGCCGGATTCATCCATGCAGGTATCTCCTGGTCACGATATCTTCTGCCTCTTCTTGTGACCGGCCCAGAGATTCCCAGATTTTTTTATCATTAAACACTTCTGAAAGGATCTCCTGTCGCCTTTTTTGTGATGGTTCTATTGCCACGAGTTTCTTGCGCAGCATATCCTGTAATATGATCATGTTGTCAAGATGTGAAAATTTTGCCTCAAGATGCGAACGGATGAAACGGGATACCAGGGGGCTTTCCCCGTCAGTACTGATTGCTACCCTGTAATGGTTTTTACGGATAACCGAAGGGATTATAATATCCCCCTTCTCTCCGGAAGCATTATTGAATAATATATTGCTGCGTTTGCAGATTCTTCCGATTCGATCGTTTTGTTTGCGGTCTGGGAGCGCTGCAACAGCAATGAAAGCGCCGGAAAGAATATGCTTGATCTCTGCATCGGATGCCTGACTGATATCCATCTCAACACGGCAAACCGGAAGCGCAGTAATCGGTTTTGAAAACGAACGGCTGACGACCAGCACATCAGCTTCGCTGGCAAAAAAAGCAACCTTTCGTGCAGCTACGTCTCCCCCGCCAAAGATCACAACGCGTTTTGTGGAAAGGTCAACAAAGAGCGGGGTCATCATCTATTAGATTCGCAATTGCGTTACATTAAGGTGTTGTATTATAGGCAAGTGGTTGATTATCAAACGATGAATTTTATCGAATAATGAAAGCCTGCTTGACTGTCGGCAGGTCGATATCCGGAGAATAATGTCTCCGGATTACGATATACTTTTATTCTTTGAATTACCACAATTGAAAGCACAACCCAAACGGTGCGCCGATAGTGTAGTGGTTATCACTAGGCGTTGCCAACGCCTAA
>JAPKXX010000112.1 GCA_026394595.1 Methanoregula sp.
AATTCCTCGATACCATAAAGGCATATTTCAAAGAGAATGCCATCCACTTCGAGATTGTGATCCTGCTTGCGATTATCGCGATCGCCCGGAAGGTTATCCTCCTCGATCCGGCATCGGCACCGGAATATATCGGTATTGAGTGTGTGGGCATTGGTATCGTTGTTGTCGGGCTTGCCGGTGCGTATTACCTCATCAAGAAAGCAGGGGGAATTGTAATTGGGGCTCGTACCAGGTGACCATGCCCTCTCGTTTTTGAGGAGAGGCGGCCTCGAAACGACGCCACAGGGCCCCCCCTTTCTTCAAGACTATCGTCTTGGCTTTCCCCTTTCTGCTCCGGTCTTTTTCATGAGCCAGGTAATGCCGGCGGACTTGGGCGTAACGGCGCCGGTACGCAGCTCGGTCTTCCTTATGATCGGACACGTGATCGCCCCCTTCATCAACAGGCATGCCGGTCCCCTCCCTCCGGTGCCTCTTCTGCCTCCTCTGGATACCATGTCCACCCGGCCGCTTCAAACCTGCGGACCGTCTCCTCGTTTGCGCCCCGGACCTGTGCGATCAGGCTGTCAGCATCCAGGTGAATGTAAACAATCGTCTTGAAACCGTCACCCCGTGATAATTCGACAATCTCATCACGGATCTTCTTGTGCTTCCCCAGTCCGACCGGATATGCCTGGATCTCCAGGACACCGAACACCTCACCGGAGGTGGGATGCTCATATTGCGAGAGTTCGACCAGATGTTTTTGTGTCATGTCAGGATCACGCCTCCCCCGGCGCCGTGTCGAACGCCTCACTGTAACTCATTTTCCGTTTAGGTAAGCGTTTGTACCATTCCCTGGCTTTATCTACACTCATCACTTCGATAGAGTCAGGCTCGCCCACCCACATGGATAGCCTGTATAGGAAAAACGCCCCGTCTTTCGTCTTATACAGGAACGCGCCCCTGTCGCCCCGCGCCCATTCTCACGCTCGCCTCAATCTCACGGTTTATTGCCATACGGGGATCACGCATCCTCAACGGTCACACCGGGAAACGCCTCTTCAAACCTCACCAGATGCACCGGTAACTCGTTCCACTCCAGGATCGCCTTGTCTTGGGAGAGCGGCGTGAGGGTATTACGCTCACCCTGCCACTGGGTGCGGGTGACGGCAAAATAGTTCCCGTTCCAGGTTCTGAACAGGAACCGGTTACGGCCCCGTCTCTCCCAGTTTTTACCGTCCCAGTACGCATCGTTCGCAATCTCTACCGAATCGGCGGTCCGATATCGTTTTCCGCCGGTCACCTTATTCCAGCTTCCAGCTTCCATTCTTTTGCCTCCTATGCCCGTCCTCCCGGCGGGTTGCCGGGGGTTTGGGATCTGGCTCGGAGACATTGCCCGTCATCGCCGGTTTGTGATGGTTTCTCACCGCACCGAGACGCGATCACTCACCGGATCTCCCGAATCGTTGTGACCGCATGCTTTTGGATTAGTATTGGACCATCAGAGGTCTTTATGGCGATCTCATTTTTCCAAACATCAGTCAGCAACCCGGCGATAGTATCACCCGTTACGAGCTTGACTTCAACATTCCGAACGCGCAACCAGGAAAACGGACTTCGCGTAGACTCCCGATTCGCCGATTGGGGTTTATCCTCTTTGGCATCGGCAATCTTCACCTGCCCTTTCTTAATTAAGTCCAGGTAAAACGTTTTCTCATCGCCATTCATCTCATCAAAGGTCTTTTGGCTTATCAACCGGACCTTAACATTTTTAGATCCCGTTTCTTCATCGGTTTTCATATTTAACCTCCTGCATGCTTTTTTCGATGTTTTCCCCGCGGGTGGTCTTTCTTCTTCTCACCTTTACGAACCTTCACTATCGCGTTTTTGAGAATCAATAAAGGACCATCAACTGTATTCACCGCTATTTCATACGGCCAAACATCGGTAAGAAGACCAAGGATAACGTCGCCATTATTAAGTTTTAGTTCAACGTTCTTGTCACGCAACCAGGTGAACGGATCGCGACCTTCTTCCACCGGGACCCAGGGTATTTTATCTTCGGGTTTGTCGGCATCACTGGCAATTTTCGCCAAACCCTTTTTTTATTTCGCCATCCATCTCGTCGAAGGTCTTTTGGCTTATCAACTGAGCCTTGATATTTTTAGATCCCGTTTCTTCATCGTTTTTCATATTAACTCCACTGCATGCCTTTTTTCAATATACCGCATACCTTCCCCATCAAGCAGGAGAAAACCTGCTAGAACCACTGCCAGCGCGTTCCGGGCAGGACCCCCGCGGACCGGGCAGGGACACCGAAAAGGGCACCGTTTAGATACGATGACCCCCCCCTTGTTCCGAAATTGGCGCGATATGGCGCGATTCGTCAGGCGTGAAACGTTTCGCACCATCCGCATTATGACGCGATTTACCAAACGCAAATGAGTGCTCATCCGTGCTCACCCGGACCCGCTGCCGGTGCCTGCTCTTTAAGGAGCTCAGAAAGTCAGGGTTATATGCCGCGCTATACCGCGATTCCCTCATCGGTAATGTTGACGGTCTGCATTTCCGAGCTTCCTTTTTTATAGACCTGCAAAAACTCGGGGTTGTGCCATTGTAGGACAGCCAGCGCCCCGGTTGTCGCGGGGTTGGAGATCCCAACAATTGCGGCAAGCGCGTTTCACGGGTTTTCTAGCAAAAATACGGTTAAACATCGGTTAAATCAACGGAATAACGCAGCATTCACGGTCAAACATCGATCGAACATCAGAAATTATCAGAAATCAGCATCGCTCCAGCAAAAAAACGCATCGCTCACCTTCAGGTTACGGTCAATGCAACGTGATCGTAACATGGTCCTCACGAACCGGGACGTGATTATATCGATAATACCGCAGTGGTCCCGGTCCTGGTGCCCAATCAATGCATGTAGGGAACGGAAACCGTAGCCAGAGTCCGGGCACCACTACGGGCCCTTCACACGCATTTCGCAGGGTCAGCGTCAAACTTCTTCTTGCAGTCCGTGGTGCAGAAGTAGTACTTCTTGCCCTTGTAGTAACCGGTGAACTTCGCCGTCTTTTCATCAACGGTTTTTTTGCAGATCGGGTCAATTGCCATTCACATTCACCTCCTAGTTTTACTTGCTTATTAGCACCCGTTAAAACCTTCGATATCGCGCTCGGTTCATCCCCGCACGCGTGGGGAACTCACTGTGCCTGCTGTGCTTGCCGTGCCCACTCGCGCTCGGCTTCTTGTATCAACAACCTGTTGATAAGACTGGTCAGGTTCCGGATCCCGTATCTTCTCTGCTTATCCAGAACGCCACAATGAGAAATGAGGAGTTGTTCAGTCCAAAAGATTCTGCAATATCCTCAATCTTATCGTGTTCACCGTGAGTAAATCCGCTCGCACATTCCTTGGTCTTACCGGCTTGCGTGATACTCATAGCAGGGATTACCTCAATCCCGCCTGCCGTGACCGGGTTATTGTCAATTACTTCGATCAGTTGGTTTATTATTGTCATCTGGCTTGCATAGGTAAGGTTCAACCGTATCATGCCCGCCTCAATAGCGATGTACCGGATTGTTGGTTTGATCATCCGGTGCTTTTTGTGGATGGTACGGATAGCACGGTAGAATTTTGCATCTGCATAAATTGAATGCTTATACCTCCGTTCATCATCGGAGAAGAATTCATCAGCACGGTATTGGATGACAGCATCAAATGACAATTCGGTTATGGTTTTGCTATCGGCACGTTCCCGATTATCATCGTCTCCCGGACACTGGTGCAAGACGGTGCTGGCAGTTGAACGGAAGTAGGTTAGCGGGAACCCGCATCAGTGTTACTTTCCAATCCGCAGGAGAGCGTGCAGGTATCCCGAGAGCACCGACTCGCGCTTCGGTCGGAAGACGCCCTCGTTCGCATACCGGATATCCTCGATAGAGAAGAATGCATGGGGGTTGTACTGCTGGATGTGCCCGATCACGTGGGAGATGTCGGAGCGGTTGACCAGCGTGAGGATCATCTTCACCGTGCCCCGTGCACCCACTGCGTCAAGGCAGGTGACACCGTAATCCGCTGATTTCAAAAATTCGACGAGCGCGTCGTTCGATTCTCCGGTCGTGATGATCCGCATGATCACCATGCCGATGGCGAGCTTCTCCTCGATCACAAGCCCGACATACGTGCCCATTGCAAATCCGAAAGCGAAGGCAAAAAAATTGGCGATGTTGTGGAGGTCGGTCATCACCACTTCCATTGCGAGGAGCCAGATCACGATCTCGAAGAACGCGATGATCGGTGCGAGGTACTTGATTCCCTTGGTGATGTAGATGACGCGGATCGTTTCGAGGCTCACGTCGCAGATGCGGGCAAAAAAGATGAGCAGGGGCAGAATTACCCATGCATAGATCTCGGGACTGATGAAAAAAAACGACAGATTATCGCCTCGTGCGCTGGTTTGACGTGATAACAGTTCGTTTGAGCTGGATCAAAGGTGTAGCGTGTTCCTATATTAACATGACCGGTAGAGAGAGGAAATCGTGGAGAATCCCAAAAAGAGATTGTTGCGCACCGTCTTTTGATGACGCAATCAACGTGGATTTTTCGGTATCGTATCGTAACCCGTTAATAATCGGTTTGACCATGCCTCACCTTATGTGTCTGAATGATCTGGTAGACAATAAAATCCGCGATCCACTCGTTTATTGGATACACAAACGACGTTAAGTCCCCGTTCTCCTTGTTCACCGTATCACACAACGAGAACGACGCGTGATTGCGCGTTTAATGTCAATGTCTATTGGGTGAATGCCCCTCGAAGTGTAATTTTTCCCGTTAAACAACGTCTGTGAACGTTATACGATAGTTCTGTAGCTTGAACGGCGTGGTCGAGATCGCTGTTCTCGGTTGATTCACACTACAAACATCCCCTACCAGAATACGTCTTCAAAAACTACATGCAGTACTGGGATGGGGTGCACTTGTTGGAGATAGAGATACCCAGAGAAATCCCAAGAACAAATGGGTTGAAAGTTGCGGAACCGAGCGCAGGGTCTTTAGAGGGGGATTTTCAAATATGGGTACTTGGGCGTTGTAGAAAAACGGTCTATTTACTCAATACACTGAAAAGACTATTGTAATTGTGGGAGAACGAAAAAAATGTAGAATAATAAAATCAACTGATGTAATCACGTAACTTCTGGATCATTTGGAGCTGATGGTTCGCTTCCTTTTTCTTCGCTTTTTCAATACCGTCCATAATTTCGGTGATCGGCTTTGCCAACTCATATATTTTAAGTGGACGCCCCTTTTTCTCGGATGGGCTCTCACGATTTTTGATCCAGCCTTGATCCATCAGGAACTTCATTGCAATGCTCACTTCAGGCTGGCGCAGGTCAGTACCTCTCTCAATCGCACGGGAAGTTGCTTCTGGGGTATTTGCGAGAAACACAAGAACTTTTGCAACGTTTCTCTTCGTACCTATTTCGATGAGAAGGTTCGCGAACTCTTCCTCTTTTTCTGTAAAAAACATCACATTTTCTTGTCTCATAGTTCACTTCCTTTTATTTGCCTAATAAATTCTATATTAACAATATCTCGTTAAAGACACAAATATCAATTTTATTGGCTCTGTAGAAAATCTCTTTCATGCATGAATTTTTTAGAAACCCTCTGAAGAATATTGCGATGTGGGGGTCGCCACAGCGGCGGGGGCGGAGGCAAATGCCGAAGCCCTCAGGAGCGTCATCAACTGGTATTTTTGATAAATCTTACAGAAAAGTTAGTGGCTGGAATGGGACTATACCCAAAAATTATTCAACTTTTTTCCCGGCATTTGGTCCGGGCGTACAATCGAATACTTCCGTGATCTTCAGGATCAGCAATCCCTTTGCAGGATAATGTGGGCCTTTTGCTTTTATCTGCGCCTTGATCTTTTCATAATCCGGACCGCTGGTTTTCACAGTCACGGTTCCCTTGATTTGGAAACAACGCTTCTTTTCAGGATCCCATATATAGAGTGCCATACGGGGGTTTTCCCTCACATTTGCAAGCGTCTTTACCATGTAGTTGTCCCCGATCCAGATTGTGTCATCAGCAACAATCTGCACCGTGCCTATCGGTGCAACATTGGGGATTCCATTTTTGGATGCTGTGGCAATGGCATAGGGTTTATTCTTCGCAAATACTTCTTTCATTTCCGCAGTTAGTGTCACCATCGTTTTCCTTCCTTTCCTACAGGCATTGAATGCCGTACCCTTTCATAGTGTTTTAATATGGTTATGTTTTGTGTTTGACGGATCGACCCTGTCCAACGAGCCATGCCAATTGTTGGACAGCCAAACGGGAAAAACTGACAGAGCAGGAGACCCGCGTCAGCGTCTTCCAGGCTGCGGTCTCGGTCGCCGACTTCCAGAGCACGATCGCTTCTGTGTTCCGGCCCACGAGTCGATCCATACTGCCTTCTCAAGCCCGCAGATCGAGCACTTCCCAACCCCTGCCGTCACCCGCTCGCACCGGGATATGGCGAATGTCCCGTGCAGCGGGACCGAAGCCTCCTGCTCCGCCTTCATCGCTTCGTTGTAACACAAGCGGCACAACCCGCCGGGCGTCCTGCTGGTCCTTGGGCCGGGCCCGCCGCTCTCTGGATGCATAGAGAACTTCTGGGATGCCGGAGATACACTTGAGACGTTCCCGATTTACCTGCATAAGAAACCTGAACTTGAGGCAGCAGCACTCAAACGACTCGGACCATCACGGTTCAAAATCAGGAACAAAGATCTCTCGGATTTGCTGGTGCCAGTGTACCCGAAGGCTCGCGAATATGTTTTGCATGAGCTCAAACGATGGGAATCAGAACCAGGGGATTATTCCTCCAAAAAGTAGCATCCCCTTTTTTTAGACATGGTGTGGAAAATGCCGTATCCTGTTACCCTGAGTTCTCGTAAAGGATTGCATACGGCCGTTTCAATTGCCCTGTCGCAGGGGAACCGTTTTGTTTTCAGAAGACGCAGCTCTGATAACGTCGAACCGGACAAAAGGGACATGACATAAAGGTTGGCCATCAGTATTATGCTTCGGAGAAAATCATAGAATAGAGGATGGCTGATAAAAAGTACGAATCCTTGACGATTGAGAATATCGTTGCATCCGGTGCCATCGCCGATTCCATTGATCTTGTTGAGTTGTCAGAAAAGGTCGAGAACTGCAAACTCAATAAGAAACGGTTCCCCGGTGCAGTATATCATATCGAGGATCCCAAGATTGCGTGCCTGATCTTTTCGACGGGCAAGATAGTGCTCACCGGCCTCCGGAACAATAAGGCGCTTACGGACGGACTTGCTATCATCATCAAATCGTTAAAAGAGGCGGGTGTTGACACCCTCAAAGAGCCCAAAGTTGCGATCACCAATATGGTCTGTTCATACGATCTCGGTAAATACATCAATCTCAACAAGGTAGTCGTCACGCTCAATAGCAAAA